>QYPX01000127.1 GCA_007280205.1 Comamonadaceae bacterium | reverse complement strand
GGTGAAGGACGGCAAGTTCGCAGCCGAGGACTACGGCCCGTATTCGATGATGAAGCACAAGGGCTCGTCGCTGGCGCCGCTGGGCACTTTCGAGAAGAAGGTTCCGGCCGAGATCGTGGCCAAGGTCAAGGCCAAGGAAGCAGCCATCCGCGATGGCAAGTTCGCCGTCAAGGTGGACGACAAGCAGCCCAAGTCAACGGCCAAGTAAATAGGGATCGTCATTGCGGACCTGATCCGCAATCCAGGGCTCGCGGGGCACTGGATCCCGGGTCGAGCCCGGGATGACAACCATGAGCCTGGGATGACAACCATGAGCCCGGGATAACAATTTCTGCTCTTTGACGTTCCCATGGCCGACACCGTTCTCAAACTCTCGCACATCAGCAAGCGCTTTGGCACGCTGCTGGCCAACGATGACATTTCGCTGACCCTGCAGCGCGGCGAAGTGCTGGCGCTGCTGGGGGAGAACGGCGCTGGCAAATCGACCCTGGTCTCGATCCTGTTCGGGCATTACACGGCCGATGCGGGCGAGATTGAAGTCTTTGGCCAGGCACTGGCTGCGGGCGACCCGAAGGCGGCCCTGGCGGCCGGCATCGGCATGGTGCACCAGCATTTCACACTGGCCGACAACGTGAGCGTGCTCGATAACGTGATGATGGGCTCGGAGCCGCTTTCGCAGTTGTTCACACGCCGGCGCGCTGCGCGCACCCGACTGGAGGAGGTCGCGCAGCGCTTTGGCCTGGGGGTGGATCCGGCCGCGCTGGTCGGCAAACTCTCGGTGGGAGAACGCCAGCGCGTCGAAATTCTCAAAGCCCTGTACCGCGGCGCACGTATCCTGATTCTGGACGAACCCACCGCCGTGCTGACGCCAGCCGAGAGCGAAGCGCTGTTTGAGGTGCTGGCGCAGATGGTGGCGCAGGGCCTGTCCATCATCTTCATCAGTCACAAACTGGGCGAGGTGCTGCGCGTGTCGGACCGCATTGCCGTCCTGCGCAGCGGCAAGCTGGTGGCACAGGCCAGCGCGCGCGAAACCACGCAGGCGCAGCTGGCACTATGGATGGTCGGGCACGCCATTGACGCGCCCAGCCGGCACCCTGCAGGCACCATCGGCGAGCCGGTGTGCGTGCTAGACAAAGTGAGTGCCGGCTCCGGTCGCGAGCGTTTGCAGGAGGTCTCCTTGAGTCTGCGCGCTGGCGAGATTGTGGCCATTGCCGGGGTTTCCGGCAACGGCCAGGGGACGCTGGCCGAGCTGCTCAGCGGCATGCGTGTGCCGACAAGTGGCCGTATCGAATTCCTGGGGCAGACGCTGCCAGCCGAGCCGGGACAACTGGTGGCGCTGGGCGTGGCGCGCATTCCGGAAGATCGGCATCAGGTCGGCGTGATCGGCGACCTGCCGATCTGGGAGAACGCGGCGTCCGAGCGTCTGCACAGCGCGCATTTTTCGCGCTGGGGCTGGGTCCGCCGTTCCGCGGCACAAGCCTATGCGCAGCGCGTGCTGGCCGCGTTTGATGTGCGCGGTGGCGGCGCAGCAACCGCGGCGCGCTCGCTGTCTGGCGGCAATATGCAAAAGCTGATTCTGGGGCGCGCACTGACGCACCCAAGTACTGCAGCCGTCATTGCGAGGAGCGAAGCGACGCGGCAATCTATGTCGATCAGCAAAGGCATGGATCGCCACGCTTCGCTCGCGATGACGGGCACTGTGCCCCGTTTGATTGTTGCCCACCAGCCGACCTGGGGGCTGGACATCGGTGCCGTAGCCTATGTGCAGGCACAACTGATCGCAGCGCGCGACGCCGGCGCTGCCGTGCTTTTGATCTCGGACGATCTGGACGAAGTGCTGACGCTCGGTGACCGCGTCGCGGTGATCCATGGCGGCCAGCTGACCCCAGCGCTGCCCGCGCTGGAATGGACGCGCGAAAGCATAGGGCTGGCGATGGCGGGCAGCAGCGAAGTGGCGAACGTGGGGACCTGACTTCCATGACACACATGCGACCCGGAATCATTAAAAGTATCGTCATTGCGGACCTGATCCGCAATCCATGCAGTTCGAATTCATGGATACCGGGTGCTGCAACCCCGGACCTGATCCGGGGCCGGTATGACAAGGCCTTTATTTCAAGTTAAATAATGAGACTCGAAAAGCGCAACCAGACTTCGCCACGGGCATTACTGCTCGCGCCCATTGGCGCAGTACTGTTCACGCTGCTGGTGAGCTCGCTGCTGGTGCTGTGGGCCGGTGCGCCGCTGGCTCGCACTTACGGCTTGCTGCTGCAAGGCGGCTTCGGCTCTGTCTTTGCGCTGAGTGAAACGCTGACGCGCGCCATTCCGCTCATGCTCACCGGCCTGGCCGCCACCGTGGCCTTCAAGGCGCGACTGTTCAACATCGGCGCCGAGGGCCAGCTCTATGTGGGTGCGCTGGCCGCGATTGCGGTTGGTGGCCTGCACGACGGCGTCGGCTTGGCACTGCCGCCCGCTGTGCTTTTTGTCCTGATGATGCTGGCCGCAGCACTGGCCGGCGCGCTGCTGCTGCTGGGGCCGGCGCTGATGAAAGCCCGGCTCGGCGTGGACGAGGTGGTCACCACGCTGCTGCTCAACTTCATCGTGCTGCTTCTGGTGTCGCTGATGCTCGATGGCCCGATGAAGGACCCAACCGCCATGGGCTGGCCACAAAGCGTGGCGCTGATGGGCGAGCTTGAACTCAGCAAGCTGATTCCGCAGACCCGGGTGCACAGCGGTCTGCTCTGGGGTATTGCACTCGCCGTCGGTCTGTGGGCGCTGCTGAAATACACGGTGCTGGGTTTTGACATCCGCGCCGTTGGTGCCAATGCGCGCGCCGCCTCCTTTGCTGGCGTCTCAGTGACGCGCACCGTGGTGCTGGTGGCCATGCTCTCGGGCGCGCTGGCGGGACTGGCCGGCGCGATTGAAGTCGCTGGCCGCACCAGTTACCTGACGCTCGACATGTCGCCCGGCTACGGTTACTCGGGCATCGTGATTGCCATGCTGGCAGCGCTGCACCCGCTGGGCGTGGTGGCGGCCAGCGTCTTTGTGGCCGGCGTACTGGTCGGCGCCGACAGCATGAGCCGCGCCATCGGCGTGCCGACCTACATCGCCGACGTCATCGTCGCCGCCTCGCTGATCTCGGTGCTGGTGGCCACACTGCTGACGCAGTACCGGGTGAGGTGGAAATGATGGCCATCGCGACGAGCCCGTTTCCACCCTGGCAAGGAGCCTGTTTTCGTCATTGCGAGGAGCGAAGCGACGTGGCAATCCATGACTGCATGGATCGCCACGCTACGCTCGCGATGACGAAGGAGAGGCTCGCGATGACGAATTCACAAAAGCGCCCTCATGGAACTGCTTGACATTCTCTACAACCAAGCCTTCTGGGTCGCGGTGCTGCGCATTGCGACGCCGCTGATTCTGGGCACGCTGGGGGTGCTGCTGTGCGAGCGTTCCGGTGTGCTGAACCTCGGCATCGAAGGCATCATGGTGGCAGGTGCCTTCAGTGGCTGGCTGGCGGTCTATCTGGGCGCGCCGCTTTGGCTGGGCGTGCTGGTGGCGGCGCTCACTGGCGCTGTGTTTGGCCTGCTGCACGCTTTTCTGACGGTCGGTCTGGCGCTGTCGCAACACGTCTCGGGTCTGGGCATCACGCTGCTGGCAACGTCGCTCAGCTATTACGGCTACCGCGTCAGCTTTCCCAAGGTCAGCACACCGCCCACCATCACCCCGTTTGGCGAGATGGGCTGGCTTGGCGTGCCGATTCTGGAACAGCAAACGCTGCTGACGTTGCTGGCGCTGCTGCTGGTGCCGCTCATCAGCTATGTGTTGTACCGCACGCCGGTCGGGCTGGCAGTGCGCATGGTGGGCGAAAACCCGCAGGCCGCGGAAGGTCAGGGCGTTTCGGTGGCTGCCGTTCGCACGGGAGCCATCGTGGCCGGCTCGGCGCTGATGGGCGTGGCCGGCTCCTTTCTGACCTTGGCCGCTTTCAATGCCTTCTTCTTCAACATGGTCAACGGGCGCGGCTGGATCTGCGTGGCGCTGGTGGTGTTTGCCTCGTGGCGCCCCGGCAAAGCGCTGCTGGGCGCCCTGCTGTTCGCCTTTTTCGACGCACTGCAACTGCGCCTGCAACAGGCCGGCGGCGCCGTGCTGCCCTACCAGATGTACCTGATGCTGCCCTATGTGCTGTCGATCGTGGCGCTGGTTCTGGTGGCGCGCAAGGCCAGCTACCCGCAGGCGCTGATGAAACCGTATCGCAAGGGAGAGCGCTAGGCGTTAACCTTTGCCAAATACTTGACCCCTGGCAGACCTTCAAAATGCTGGTCCTGCGTCCATAGTGTGGCCTTGTGCGCTTGCGCAGTGGCGTAAATCAGGCTGTCTGCCAAGGGCAGGCCACTGGCGGCGGCACTCAGTGCGAGGTTCAACCCGACATCCACGACCTGGCCCTCGCGCATCAAGGCGACGGCTTGGTTGGCATGCGCGGCCCCAAACTCGCGCAGCGCAACTTTGTAGACCTCGTAAATGGTGATGATGGGAACAGTCAAATCGGATGTATTGGCTATGTGATCAGCGTACAGACCCGCATTGGGTGAATTGCTGAAATACTCGAGCCAGCAGGAAGAATCGAGGACGATCCGCTCGACCTGCCGTATTGCCTTCTTCGTGCCCATCAAAAACGCTCGGGGTCATTTGCCACATCGGTGCTGGTGAGCCCCTGCAGCAAGCCTCGGTACTGAGCCGCCGGTTTGACCGGCACCAGTTGAATCACGCCATTGATTTCGAACACGCTCATGCGGCTGCCGGGCAGGATGCCGCGTGCTTCGCGAATTTCACGCGGGATCACCACCTGGTACTTGGGTGAAACGATGACGGTTTGGTTTTGCATATCGATTAGTATATCGTTCAACGATTGTGGTGTCGATACCTTAATCGATCCTCAGGCGGATCCTGCTCGCCGTTGAACGTCTGTTTCGCCGATGGCAGCTAGACTCCAGAGCATCCCCTGCCAATGCTCGATAGCAAGGACCCTTCTTATGCTTGACCTACTCATCCATAACGCCACGCTGCCCGACGGCCGCAAAAACATGTCGGTGGCCGTGCAGGATGGCCGCATCAAAGAGGTGAGTGCCTCATTGGTGACCGACGCGCAGCAGGTCATCGACGCCGAGGGCCAGCTGCTGAGCCCGCCTTTTGTCGACGCCCACTTCCACATGGACGCCACGCTGAGTTACGGCCTGCCGCGCGTCAACCAGTCGGGCACGCTGCTCGAAGGCATTGCGCTGTGGGGCGAGTTGAAGCCGCTGCTGACGCAGGAGGCCCTGATCGAGCGCGCGCTGGCCTACTGCGACTGGGCGGTGGCGAAAGGACTGCTGGCCATTCGCAGCCATGTCGACGTCTGCGATCCGCGCCTGCTTGCAGTAGAGGCCCTGCTTGAAGTGAAGCGCCGCGTTGCGCCTTACATCGACCTGCAACTGGTGGCCTTCCCGCAGGATGGTGTGTTGCGCGGCCCGCTTGGGCCCGAGCAGCACATGAACAACCTGAAGCGTGCACTCGACAAGGGTGTGGATGTGGTCGGCGGCATTCCGCATTTCGAGCGAACCATGGCGGACGGCGCGCTGAGCGTCAGGCTGCTGTGCGAGCTCGCGGCCGAGCGTGGCCTGCGCGTGGACATGCACTGCGACGAATCGGACGACCCGCTGTCACGCCACGTCGAGACCCTGGCCTTCGAGACGCAGCGCCTGGGCTTGCAGGGGCGCGTGACCGGTTCGCACCTGACTTCGATGCACAGCATGGACAACTACTACGTGTCCAAACTGATACCGCTGATGGCTGAGGCGCAATTGCAGGTGGTGGCCAATCCGCTGATCAACATCACGCTGCAGGGCCGGCACGACACGTATCCAAAACGCCGCGGCATGACGCGTGTGCCGGAGCTGATGGCCGCTGGCGTCAACGTCGCCTTTGGTCACGATTGCGTGATGGACCCCTGGTACAGCCTGGGCTCGGGCGACATGCTTGACGTAGCCCACATGGGTCTGCACGTGGCGCAGATGACCAGCCAGAGCGCCATGCGCCAGTGCTTCGATGCCGTCACCGTGAATCCGGCGCGGATTCTGGGTCTGCAGGGCTATGGGCTGGAGGTGGGTTGCGATGCCAGCTTTGTGCTGCTGCAGGCGCGCGACCCGGTCGAAGCCATCCGCTTGCGAGCAAACCGTCTGAAAGTCTGGAAGAAGGGGACCCTGATCGCGGAAACGGCGCCGATCATGCCCAAGCTGCACCTGCCAGGACGGCCGAACGCTCAAGCTTGAGCGTCATGTGTCCAGGAACGGCCCCGGCGCGGGCTCAGTTCTTTTTCAGACCCTGCGCCAGAACCTCGGCCACCATCTTCAGGTCGGCCGCGACCAGTTCACGGTAGTTCGCGACCGGAGTCACCTGGTAGTTCTTGATGGAACCGGCACTGCCCCCGGCGAGCGCGTTGAAGATCAGCAACGCCGTTTGCCCACCGCTTCGGCCAACATCTTCCACCTTCGCGCCGATCTGGCTGGACAGGACGATTTCCTGGCGGAACTGGAACTGCTTGATGGAGCCGTCGTCCCCCATCACCATGAACATGCTTCGTGGCGACAGCGACAGTTTCACGCCGTGGTCGACCTCGGCGCTGCGAAAACTGCCGGAGTTGGCCAGCTTGGCAAAGCCGATGATCAAGTTGGCGTGAACGGTGGTCGCACCCAGCGCTTTGGCCAGGTCTGCGCCTTTGCCATAGCCGCTCATGGTGAAGGTGTCTGCCGTGCCTTTGCTGAACACGGTCACACCGCTGTTGCTGGCCAGGGCCTTGACGAGTCCGCCCGACTCCTGCGGTCCCGACGTTTCCACGACCAGTTTGCGGAAATCGTCGTTTGCCAGAACTTTGTCCTGCTCCAGAAGCGGATGGCCGCGGGCCGCCAGCGCAGCGGCGAAGCTTGCAGCGAAATCGTCCGCCACCGCCTGCATGGTCTCTGGCGTGAGGCCAACGAGTTTGTAGTTCACGTCCACGGTGGCACCCTTGTTGCCGCTCGTTGAACTCGCGCTGGTGTCGGTTATGAACTGCAACTTCAGGGAAGCCATGGCCAGCGGTCGCGTGGGGCCTTCATAGGGTTTGTTTTGGTCCCGTGCCATCAGGTTTTCATTCAGGAACAGGGTCTTGAATGCTTCCTCGCGGTCGGTCGTGGCTTCCAGAATGATGGGCTGGGGTGCCTTGTCGAACAGGCCCGCGTGCGACTGCATTGCCAGCATCATGCACGCGACAAGAAGCAGGCGATTGCGAAGTGCTCCATTCGATTTGAAAGGTGTGCTCGTGGACATGGATATTCCCAGGTAGGTCATGGCTGTGATGGCTGCGGTGAAATCAGCCTGCTCAGACCCTTACGGCGTTATTTCGAGCCAAAAGGCTCAAACAACCGGAAATAGCCGCAACAGCGGCTTCAAACTACCGCCTTTGCTATTCCTTACCGGGGCATCGCGTACTGGTCTTTCATGGGCTGCACGTGCTGCTGCCAGACCGCGCCGTAGCGCTGCTCGTCCACCACCGGCTTCTTGATCATTTTCAGACACTGCGCCATCTGTGCGTCGGTGCTGCTGGGCTTGGAGTAAAGCTGCAGGGCAAACTTGGAAAAATCGCGCACCATGAAGTCAAATATCTGGTCCACCAGCGCATCATCCATCTGGTAGATCCTGGCGTTTTCCAGAATCAGCTGGCCGTACACCACGAGCGTGAACATTTCTCCGGCGGTCAGTAAAAAGTCAACGTCCTGCGCCTGCGCCTTGGTCGGCGGGGCTTTCAAGGCCATTTCCTTGAACAGCTCGATCTGCTCCTTGAACACGCTCAGGTTCGGCAGATTGAAGCTGTTGTAGGCCAGGTGGTAATCGTGAAACTTGATGCTGCCCAGTCCCTTGGTCGGCCCTTGCTTGAACAGGAACTCGTCATCCGAGCCCTCGTCACGCCGCGGCACTTCGGGGTAGCTGGCGGGCGCAAAGAAATAGTTGGCCATGAACTTGATGATCAGCGCCATGTTGACGTGCACCGTGCCCTCGAGTTTGGGCAGGCAGCGGATGTCGGCGGCGGCCATGGCAAAGAAGGGCTCTTTCTCAAACCCCTTGGCGGCGATCACATCCCACAGCAGGTTGATCACTTCCTCGCCCTGCGTTGTGACCTTCATCTTGACCATCGGGTTGAACAGCAGGTAGCGGCGGTCCTCCAGGCTGGCGCTCTTCATGTAGTCCGCCGCGCGCAGCGCAAACAGCTTCATCGCCACCAGACGCGTGTAGGCATCGGTGAAGAGCTGCCGGACGTGCGGAAAATCGGTCACCGTCTTGCCGTACAGGTGGCGGTTCGACGCATGGTCCATCGCCTCGTAAAACGAATGCGTGCACATGCCGATGGACGCCCAGCCCAGGTTGTACTTGCCGACGTTGATGGTGTTGAGCGCGGCGTCCCAGGCGTCGTCGCCATGGTGCAGCACTTCGGCTTCGGTGAACGGGTAGGCGTTGAGGCGGTACTCGGCGACAAAGTTCTGGCTGTAGACGGTGTTCTTCACCAACTCGTAGTTGGGGTGTTGTGAGTCAGCCACAAAGAAGATGTAGGCGCCGCTGTCGGCCATCTTGCCAAAGGTCGACACCATCGCGGCTTCGTTGGCATTGCCGATGTAGTACTTGCTGCCGCTGGCCTGGTAGCTGCCGTCGGCGAGCCGGGTCACCACCATGTCCGAGGTATAGATGTCAGCGCCATGCTCTTTCTCCGACAGGCCGAAGGCAAAGATGTGGCCATCGTCAAGCAACGCCTTGGCCTTTGCCTGCAGGGCCTGGTTGTGGCTCATCCAGATCGGGCCTATGCCCAGCACCGACACCTGGTAGGTGTACCAGTAGCACAGGCCGAAGAAGCCGAGCATCTCGGCAAAGCCGCAGACGCGCCAGCTGTCCCAGACCGCGTTTTCACCGGGTTTGCCGTGGCGGGCTGGCGTCATCATGGACGACAAAATGCCTTCAGCCTTGCAGAACGCCAGAAAGTCCGCGTACCAGACCGCGCCGTTGTAATCTTCCTTGAGTCTGGTCAGCCCCTTGGCCTCAAAGAAGGCCACCGTTTTTTCCATGATCTCGCGTGAACGCGGATCAGGGTAGTTGCGAACCAGATGCCGGGGGTTGAGCAGAAACATGGGCGACTCCGTAGGTGGGTGAACCAACACTGCCGCAGCGACACTGCGCCGCAGGCTTGCAGCGCAGTTTGCCACGACACACGCAGCCGGATTGGAGCGTTGCGCCTAAAGTCGACCTCTCACGCTGCGATCAATTCCCGCACCGCAAGCAAGCTGTCTTTCATTTCAGCCTGGGCGACTTTCAAGTCATAGCTGGTTTGCAGGTTCAGCCAATATTGCGGCGTCTGTCCCAATGCGCGACCCAAGCGCAGGGCCAGTTCGGCGGTCACTGGGCGATCTCCCTTGAGCAGATGCGACACACGCATGGGAGACACACCGATGACCTCGGCAAAAGCAGACTGTGTCAGACCCAGTTCTTCAAGGGTCTCCCGCAGGAACTCGCCGGGATGCACAGCTGGCAGGTTATTCACCGGTCTCTTGATCTTCATATGCATCACTCCTCAGTGGTAGTCCACGATTTCAACGTCAAACGCATTGCCACGATCAAACCGGAAGCACACCCGCCACTGGTCGTTGATGCGAACGCTCCATTGCCCAACTCGGTCGCCGCTCAGGGCTTCGAGACGGTTGGATGGCGGCTGCCGCAAATCGTCCACGACAGTAGCCGCGTCAAGCTGCGTTAGTCGCATCACCGCTCGACGCAGGAT
The DNA here is from genome assembly GCA_007280205.1 of Comamonadaceae bacterium. Taxonomy (GTDB): domain Bacteria; phylum Pseudomonadota; class Gammaproteobacteria; order Burkholderiales; family Burkholderiaceae_C; genus Rhodoferax. The sequence goes on along the minus strand of QYPX01000127.1, from coordinate 41,587 downwards.
GTCTGGCGGCAAGCGCCGCGACTTGCCGGTGGCATAGAGGCGTTCGGTCTCGGTATTGGCAAAACTCTCAATCACGCACCGAGTATAAACAATTTGTTTATCGTTGTCGGTCTACCCAAAACTGAACGCTGACAGCGTGGTCTCCATCACCCGATCCGAAAACACGCGCTGACCCTTGTCGGCGCTGGCGGCGCCGGCCACCACCATCAGCGGCAGCAGGTGTTCCTCGGCGCGCGGTGGGTGCGACATCCGGGCTGACGGCGCCTCTGCCCAATCAATCAGAGCCTGATGGCGTTGCTCCGGTTCGGCCTGAACCGCATCGGTGAGCCAGCCGTCGAACTCGTCGGAGATCGGACCGAAGCGCGGGTCGCCATAGCCGCGCATATTGTGAAAGCTCATGCCGCTGCCAACGATCAGCACCCTCTCGTCGCGCAGCGTGGTCAGGGCCTGGCCCAACTGGAGATGGATTTGCGGGTCCAGATTGCTGTTGAGTGAGAGTTGCACCACCGGGATGTCGGCATCTGGAAACATCAGCATCAGCGGGATGAACATGCCATGGTCAAAGCCTCGACTGGGGTTCACTTTGGACGGCAGACCGGCCTGGCCCAGCAGAGCCGCAATGCGCGCTGCCAGTTGCGACTCGCCGGGGGCTGGATACTTCAACTCGTAGGTGTGCGGCGGAAAACCGTGGTAGTCGTAAATCAGTTCCGGCGCTGCGCCGCCGGTGAGGTCAAAGGACGACTCCAGCCAGTGCGCCGACACCATCAGAATGGCTTTAGGGCGCTGCGGCAGGGTGGCGGCCAGGCCCTTGAGGAAGTCGCCCATGCGGTTCCAGGCATAGGGCGGATTCCAGTCCATGAAGAAGCAGGGGCCGCCGCCGTGCGGCACAAACCAGGTTGGCATCCGCACGCCGGAGCCCTGGGCTGACGAAACTGAGGTGGTGGGCATCAAGGCTTCTCCGGTTGAATCAATTATGCGTTGCGGCGCGCATCCAGGCTCCAGTCACCGGCACCACCGGCAGCCAGCGCCAGCAGGCCACCGACTACCGCGATGTTCTTGAAGAACAGCAGTTGCACGACAAAAGCCTGGTCTGCGGGGACTGCCCAAAAGGCGTGGAAGAAGAAACTGGCCACCAGCGTGAAGAGCGCCAGAGCGAGGGCGGCAATGCGCGTGCCGTAGCCGGCCAGCAGGGCAGCGCTACCAAGAATTTCAACTGCGAGCGCCAGCACCGCACCCAGGCTGGGCAGCGGCAGACCGACGGAGGCGATATAGCCGACGGTACCGGCAAAGCCGGTGAGCTTGCTGATGCCGGCTGGCAAAAACAAGACGGCGAACAGAACGCGCGCAGCCAGATTCAGGCTGTTTTGAATGGATGGGGACATGATGGATTCCTTGCTGACAAGACGAACAAATGGTTGGAATGCGCTGGCTTGCAGTGCATGGAGCGAACTGTATTGGAAACAATTACAACGATAAATAGCTGTAAACTGGATTAATTGTTTCATCAGGAGGGATAGTGGACCGATTTCTGGAAATGCAGACCTTCAATGCCGTGGTCGATGCCGGCAGTTTTGTCAAAGCGGCTGACGCGCTGAACATGTCCAAGGCGGCGGTGTCGCGCTATGTGGTGGACATGGAAACGCGCCTGGGTGTGCGGCTGCTGCACCGCACGACACGGCGCCTGTCGCTCACCGACGAGGGTCAGGTCTTTTACGGCCGCAGCAAGGAATTGCTGGCCGAACTGGAGGAAGCCGAGGACGAAATCACCTCGCGCAGCGATGCTGCCAGCGGCTTGTTGCGCATCAATGCGCCTTTTACCTTTGGCATTTTGCATCTGGCGCCACTCTGGGGTGAGTTCATGGCGCTGCACCCCAAGGTCAGGCTCGAGGTCACTCTGGCGGACCGGCTGGTGGATCTGGTGGAGGAAGGCTACGACCTGGCGATTCGCATCGCCACGCTCGAAAACTCAAGCCTGGTCAGCCGCAAACTCGCCAGCACCCGCACTGTGCTGTGCGCTTCGCCCCAGTATTTAAAGTTGCACGGAACCCCCCTGCATCCCGCCGAGCTGGCCGACCACGCAGTGATTTCCTACAGCTACCTGTCCACTGGCGACGAATGGCGCTTCACCGGACCTGAGGGGTCGGTGAATGTCAAAACCAAGCCTTGCATGCACACCAACAGCGGCGACACCTGCCGCGCCGCCGCCCTGACGCATCAGGGCGTGATCTTGCAGCCGAGTTTTTTGGTCGGCAAGGACCTGACCGATGGCAGTCTGGTGGAATTGATGCCGCAGTACCGGTCCATCGAATTCGGCATTTATGCGGTTTATCCGACGCGCAAACATGTCTCGGCCAAAGTGCGCGCCATGATCGACTTTCTGGCCGGCCATCTTGCCGGGCGCACTTCAGCCTGGTGAGCCTGTTGCGCCGCGGCAAGCTGCTGCCTAGATCAGGCCGAGCGGCACCATCGCCTGCGCCACCTTGATAAAGCTCAGGATGTTCGCGCCCGCCACGTAGTTGCCCGAGGCCCCGAATTCCTCTGCGGTTTCGTAGGTTGTGGCATGAATGCGCGTCATGATGTCGTCGAGCTTCTTGTCGGTGTACTCGAAGGTCCACGAATCGCGGCTGGCGTTTTGCTGCATTTCGAGTGCCGAGGTCGCAACCCCGCCCGCATTGGCAGCCTTGCCCGGTCCGTAAGCGATCTTGGCATCGAGAAAGACCTTGACACCTTCGGGTGTCGTCGGCATGTTGGCACCTTCACCGACAGCGATGCAACCGTTCTTGACCAGCGTCTTGGCGTCCTTGCCATTGATCTCGTTTTGCGTTGCCGAAGGCATGGCGATCTGGCAGGGAACCTCCCAGATATTGCCGCCTGCAATATACCTTGCATCCTTGTGATAGCCCACGTAATCGGCGAGCCTGCGGCGCTCGACTTCCTTGAGCCTCTTCACCAATTCCAGGTCGATGCCCTTGTCATGAACAATGATGCCATTGGAGTCGGAGCAGGCCACCACCTTGCCCCCCAACTGCTGCAGCTTCTCTATGGTGTAGATCGCCACGTTGCCGGAGCCGGAAACCACACAGGTTTTGCCCTCCACCGAGTCCTTGCGAACCTTCAACATCTCGCGCACAAAATAGACGGAACCGTAGCCGGTCGCTTCTTTGCGAACCAGTGAGCCACCCCAGCCGATGCCCTTGCCCGTCAACACACCGGACTCGTAGCGGTTGGTAATTCTCTTGTACTGGCCAAACAGGAAGCCAAGCTCGCGCCCGCCAACGCCGATGTCGCCGGCCGGTACATCGGTGTACTCACCCAGGTGCCGGTAGAGCTCGGTCATGAAGCTCTGGCAGAAACGCATGATTTCGTTGTCCGACTTGCCCTTCGGGTCGAAATCCGACCCGCCTTTGCCGCCGCCGATAGGCATGCCGGTGAGCGCGTTCTTGAAGAGCTGCTCAAACCCGAGGAACTTGATGATGCCGAGGTAGACCGACGGATGAAAGCGCAAGCCGCCCTTGTAGGGTCCGATGGCGCTGTTGAATTCAACCCGGAAGCCGCGGTTGATGTGAACCGTACCCTTGTCGTCCTGCCATGGCACGCGAAAAATGATCTGGCGCTCGGGCTCACAGATGCGCTCGATGATCTTCTGGTGGGCGAATTCGGGGTACTTGACCAGCACCGGCCCCAGAGATTCGAGAACCTCCTTGACCGCCTGGTGAAATTCATCTTCGCCAGGGTTTCTTGCGATGACTTGCCGAAAAATGGCTTCGATTCTCTCTTCCAATACCACCGTCATGTTGTCGCTCCATTTGAAAACAGGCGTTCGCTTGGATTTGCACAGGGCATCGGAGCGCCCATTTCAATAACCCCATGCACCAAATGGTGACAAACGAAAGAACAGCTGCACCAATTTGATGCAATTCTATTCTGATACGGGCTTTCAACCTATCCATCGGCACTAAGGAAAACACTCACTTCATGGGCGCTATAGATAACTTGGTAATTAACAAGTAACAATACGGTATTTCCGGTTTTAAGCGATAACTCCCAGAATTCGCTGCATGGCAATTTGCAGTGATCCCCATTTTTTGAAGGAAACATCCCATGTCCCCATCCTGGAAATTTGAAACCCTGTCCGTCCACGCCGGCTACTCGCCCGATCCCACCACCAAGGCGGTGGCGGTGCCGATCTACCAGACCGTCGCCTATGCTTTTGACAACGCGCAGCACGGCGCCGATCTGTTCGACCTCAAGGTGTCGGGCAACATCTACACCCGCATCATGAATCCGACGCAGGACGTGCTGGAAAAGCGCGTGGCGGCACTCGAAGGCGGCATTGCCGCGCTGGCTGTGGCCTCGGGCCAGGCGGCGGTGACCTACGCCATCCAGACCATTGCGGAGGCAGGCGACAACATCGTATCGTCCACCTCACTCTATGGCGGCACCTACAACCTGTTTGCGCACACGCTGCCGCTGTCGGGCATCACAACGCGCTTTGCCGACGCGCGCGACCCGGCCAGCTTTGAGCCCCTGATCGATGAAAAAACCAAGGCGATCTATGTCGAGTCGCTGAGCAACCCGCAGGGAACGGTGGTCGATATTGCGCGCATTGCCGAGATCGCACATCGCCATGGTGTGCCGCTGATTGTGGACAACACCGTGGCCACGCCCTATCTGCTGCGCCCGTTCGAACACGGCGCCGACATCGTGGTGCATTCACTCACCAAATACCTGGGCGGCCACGGCACCTCGCTGGGCGGCGCTATTGTGGACTCGGGCAAGTTCCCGTGGGCCGAGCACAAAGCCAAGTTCAAGCGCCTGAACGAGCCCGACCAGAGCTACCACGGCGTGATCTATACCGAAGCGCTGGGCCCCGCCGCCTACATCGGCCGGGCTCGCGTGGTACCGCTGCGCAACCTGGGCGCGGCCATTTCGCCGTTCAATGCCTTTCTGATTCTGCAGGGCATAGAGACACTTTCATTGCGCATGGAGCGCATCAACGACAACACGCTCAAGGTGGCGCAGTTCCTGCAAAAGCAGTCCAAGGTCGCCTGGGTCAACTACGTCGGCTTGGCCGACCACCCGGACCACGCACTGGCGCAAAAATACCTGGGTGGCAAAGGCTCGGGCCTGCTGACCTTTGGTGTCATGTCGGCACCCGGGCAGGGCCGCGTTGCCGGGGCTGCGTTTCTGGACGCGCTCAAGCTGTTCACGCGCCTGGTCAACATCGGCGACGCCAAGTCACTGGCCACGCATCCGGCTTCAACGACACACCGTCAGCTCGCACCCGAAGAACTGGCGAAGGCCGGTGTCTCCGAAGATGCCGTGCGCCTGTCCGTCGGCATTGAACACATTGACGATCTGCTGGCTGATCTGACGCAGGCGCTGGCTGCGGTCTGAACGTCTTCGGGCATTGCGGAGTTGGATCGAAACGGACCGCATTCAGGGCTATGTGCGGGACGCGGTATCTGGTGGCAGCGGTGACGATGGCTTATTGCAGCGCTTTGGATTGATCGTGGAACGAGACCCAGACGGAACTGGTGAAGATCCGCGGCAAGAAATAAGCGCATAAAAAAAGCGCCCCATAAATGCGGGGCGTTTTCAATATCAGATTCGCCTATTTCTTGGCAAATGGCTGTGGACGTGGTGTCTTGTCGGACGATGGCGGCAGTATGGGCATCATGAAGCTGGGTTGGTCACCGGTCAAAGTCTTCAGGAAGGCCACCACTTTGGCGTTTTCGTCTTTCGTGAACGTCTTGCCCAGTTGCAGTTTACCCATGGTATCCACGGCTTCGCCCAAGGTGTTGGCAGCGCCATCGTGGAAGTACGGGTAGGTGAGTTCCACGTTGCGCAGGGTGGGCACCTTGAAGTTGAAGCGGTCCGCATCCTTGCCGGTAACTGCAGAGCGTCCTTCTGCGGGGCTATTGGCTTTGTAAGCCGACACCACACCCATTTTCTGGAACGAGTTGCCGCCGACTGCCGGTCCGTTGTGGCAGGCCACGCAGCCGCTGTCCTTGAACAGTTTGTAGCCCGTTACTTCGTCGGCACTCAGCGCATCTTTCTTGCCCAGCAGCCACAGGTCAAAGCGGGAATTAGGTGTAACCAGGGTCTTTTCAAATTCGGCAATCGCCAAAGTTACTTGCTCGATATCCACCTTGTCTTTGGCAAAAACCTGCTTGAATTCCCGCACATAGGCGGGGATCGACTCCAAAACTCCCAATGCCAGGGTGTGGGTGAACCCCATTTCGCCTGGATTGGCAATGGGGCCACCGGCTTGTGCCTTAAGGTCGGCCGCACGACCGTCCCAGAACTGCGCCACGTTCAGGCTGGAGTTCAAGACCGTAGGCGCGTTGATCGGGCCTTGCTGCCAGTGGTCACCAATCGACGTTGCAATGTTATCCGTGCCGCCCATGGACAGGTTGTGGCAGGAGTTGCAAGAGATAAAGCCGGACTTGGACAGACGGGGATCAAAGAACAGCTTTTTACCCAACTCGACCATGCCGATGTTGATGTTCGCCGGTGGTTTGATGGGCTGAATCGGCTCATCGGATGCGGCCCATGCCGCGCACGCGCCAGTGATTGAAAACGACATTACTAACAGTTTGAACTTGGTCATCACATACTCCTCAGGGTTAAACAAAACATTAAGAACAGGGCAAACTTTACGCCCATGATTTATCAATGTTGTGATCTAAGTCATTGATTAGTATGGATATTTTCACTATAGTGCATATAGTTTTTTACTATATCAACACCCCATGAAACTTTCCGCTTTGCGTTATCTGGTAGCTTTTTCCGACGAGGGCTCTATCAGCCGGGCCGCCGACTTTTGCAAAGTGAGCCAGCCCACCATGAGCGTGGCACTGCAAAATTTGGAGACCGATTTGGGGGCAACACTGATCGAGCGATCTAAAGGCCCCATCAGCCTCACCGAGTTGGGTCGCGAGGTCGTTCAGCAAGCCAGACGAGCACTGGAAGAAACCCAGCGGGTTGAGATGGTGGCCCACGCGCACAAGGACCCTTTGAGCGGCGTCTTTCGCATAGGCATCATTCACACTATTGCACCCTATCTCCTACCGTCGCTGATCGCATCTCTGGCTCAGCGCACCCCCGAGATGAAGCTCTACATCGAAGAAAGCATGACCGCCCTGCTGACGGACTACCTGAAGTACGGCACCATAGACGTCGCCATCATCGCCCTGCCCTTCGACGTGCCCGGCATCGACACGGTACCCCTGTACGACGAGCCGTTCCGTGTGGTCGTTCCGCGTGATCACCCCTGGGCCAAACGCAGAAAAATTGCCAGGACCGAGATTCGGGGCGACGACGTGCTGGTGCTGAAGGCGGGCAACTGCTTTCGGGAGCAGGTGCTGGACGCCTGCCCCGAGATCAGCCACGCGGATGGACCTGGGCACCAGGGGCACTCGGTGGGCACCATTCGCTGCATGGTCTCCTCGGGCTATGGCATTTCGGTGCTTCCGGCAGCGGCCTTGACAGGGCCCTACAAGTCCGACATGGTGAGGGCCATCGCGTTTCAGAAACCCGAACCCGTGCGACGGGTCGCGCTGGCCTGGCGCCGGGGCTTCGCACGGCCCGAGGCGATCCAGGCGATTGTGGATGCCGTACAGGGCATTGAAAATCCAAGCTTTACGCCCGTGTCCCCATCTGAACGCGCGGCTACTCCGGCTTAACCCACCAGCACCCAATGGTTGTCAAGCGCCAGTCCGCTGGGCCACTTCAAAAACACGGGCGCAAGCGACGGGTGCCAACGGGCAACGCCCCTGGCCGACCCCAGTAATACGCCGTTGGAGTGCTGCGCCAGCGGCCAATGTGTCAGGGCGCCGGCGTCCTGCAGTTGGGCAATCTCCTTGAAACTCTCCGGCGCATGCGGGCTCCACTGGAGTGCGTTATTCTTGCGTGGGCAGCTCAGCACAAAACCGCCACCCGGGCTGACGACGATGTCACCCCTGTACCCACCAGCAATGCCCAGCAGGGGTTTGGCGGCCTGCAGTTGCCTCCACGCCATCTGGCGCATGCCCAGGCGATCTCCTCAATGGCGGCACCCACCTTCACGCGGAGTCAACGCGATGGTTGGTCGGCCAACCTCGGACGCAGGGTATGCGAACCCTGCGCCTGCTGATCGCGCATGAGCCTTTGGTTGCTGACAGGGGCGGGCAATACAGTCCTCAAAAACCTAGTGACTCAACAATGGCCACCAGATCGGCGAAGCTTGCCTGTTCGAGCTTCCCTACCAATGCGCCCTTGTCCAGGCCCTCGCACTCGAATCGGGTCAGGCTGACCTCGAAGGACAGCTCGCAGATTTCCAGTGGTGACATGAAGCCGATGTTGCAGATATGAGCAAGACAGCGACGCTCTGGCTCGCTGAGCTCCAGGCCGTGGTGTTTGAGTATTTCCAGGTATCTTTCAGCAGTTCGATTCAGTTTGCCGCTGATCTCCAGCGTGTTTTTTTGCCCGTCCGCGAGGATGGCCAGCGGCGGACCAAAAAAGACGTTGGTCTTGCCCACGTTCCGCGTCTTTTCGGATGCCGTCAGGGCCGGGGCAATCCAGCTGGGGTCACCCCTGCCCTTGTCAGGTTCTGGAATCAAGGCAGGGTCGTCTGGGAGAAGTGACATATCAGTGGGAAACGCCATGCTTGAGCTCGTGCTTGGCGTCCTTCATTCCCCAGGGGAGCTGGGGTGGCACCTCTGGCGCAATCTGGGGAAATCCCCTGTTTCGGGCACCGTCCTGAACGTTGTGCGGGTTGTGGCATTCGGTGCAGGTAAACCAGCGCTTCTTGCCGGTGCTGGCCCAGTCGCCGATCCGCTTGCCGTGAATACCATCGCGCCAGTCGCGCATCTTGTCGCCGTGACACTTGCCGCACAACAGTTGGGGCTGGTCAAAGCTGACCGGGTCACCAAAGTTGTCCACCAGCTTATTGCGCTGTGTGGTGTGGTGGCAATCCATGCACCAGATGCGGTCCCGTCCATGCTGTAGGTTCTGAAGATCCGCCACCATGGCGGCCATCGTCGGTATCGGGCCTGGCTTTTTGCCGGTCGGCAGCTTGGGCGGAATGAACTTGGGACCAACACCGTTGTGACACGCGACGCCGCACAGGGGCATCAAGGCCAGCTTCTCCGAGCGCGGTTTGACGACCGCACTTCCCGCCGGGACATGTCCCAGAAGAGGCGTGTCACTCATGGGCACGGTGCCGTCGAACGGATCACCCCACCAAAGCACCGCGCCGGTTTTTGGTGAACACTTCACGTTGGGCCAGCCTGGCTGCAGGTCGCGCTTGACGACTTCCGACGCGCCTTTGCGGCTCTCAAAGCAAGTGGTCTCGGGTGCCGGCGTCGGCTGCGCAAAAGCGGAAGATATCAGGCCCCAGCAGAGGGCCAGAAGCATCGCGCTGAATGTGAGTTGTTTCATCATGAGTGCCTCAGCTTGATGCGCGGGTGACGGTCTCGCTGCTGCGCGGGAAATCAATCGATTCGCCTGCCGCACTGCCCTCATACCTGAGGTCGTGCACCAGGATTCCGATGGCGCCCTTGAGCAAAATGGACCAGATGAAGAAGCCCATCGCCCAGATACCGACGGTCATCATGATCTCGATCACGGTCGGGTAGTACTCGATCACTTCGCCAATGGGTGTGGGGATGAAGCCGGGAACGATGAGGCCCATGCCCTTCTCGATCCAGATACCGACAAACGCCAGCACGCAGGCAATCGGCAGCAGCTTGTAGTTGGTGCGTACGCTGGGAATCAAGAACATCACGAAAGCGATGATCATGAAGGCCAGGGAGCTCCAGAACCATGGCACGAGACGCGTCAGACCATGCAATCCGAACATCAGATAGTACAGACCATTGGCATGCTCGGTCCGGGCGTACAGCTCGACCACGATTTCCGACATCGTCAGGAAGAGGGCTAGGCCCAGGCACCAGGTAACGATGGTGGACAGCACATCGATGGCGTCGTTCTGAATCCAGAACTTGGTGTTCTTGCGGATGATCATGAACGCCAGAATGATCAGGCAGGGGCCAGCGGCAAACGCTGTCGTGATGAAACGTATCGGCATCATGCTGTGGAACCACATCGGGCGCGCGGGCATTGACGAGATCAGGAAGGCAGTGACGGTATGAATGCTGAGCGCCCAGACGATGGAGGTGTAAACCAGGGGCATGAAGATCTTGTTGTTGACGTGACCACCGGTATATTTTGCATAGAGGTAGTAAAACCCGCAGGCGAAATTGAGTATGAGGTAGCCGTTGAGTACCAGCACGTCCCACGCCAGCATCGAGCCCGGCATGTTGAAGATGCCGACAAAGGGCAACATGTGCCAGAGCCGGTCGGGCCGCCCCATGTGAGCAAAGACGAACAGCATGACCATACAGACCGCCGAAATCGCCAGCATCTCACCCAGCACTGTCACTTCATGCATGGCCTTGTGGTGGTAGATATAGGCGGGAAAAACGATGGTCACCGCCCCTGCCGCCACACCGACCAGAAACACCAGATTGGCGAAGTAGAGGCCGTCGTGAATCTGGCTGCTCAGGCCGGTGACGATCAGTCCTTCGGTGTTCTGCAGGTAGAACCCGTACAGTGCGCCGGCACTGAGGACCGCCAGAAAGCCCATCCAGGCATAGAACTTTACCCCCCCCTTCAGGACATAGCGTGTGTAATCGATAACGAAGTTGATGAGTTTGTGCACGATCCGGCTCCTCAATCGTAGAAATAAAAGAACTTCGGAAAGGTATTGAGTTCAGCCTTGAGGCGGAATACGTTCTTCCTCGCAAGAATCAGGCTGACTTCACTTTGCGGGTCGAGCAGGTTGCCGAACTTGCGCGCACCCACCGGACACACTTCGACGCAGGCCGGATAGCGTCCCTGGCGAGTCCGCTGCAAACACCAGTGGCATTTTTCAACGACTCCCCGCATGCGCGGCCGGTTGCCCAGGTAATGCGTCACCGGATTCATCTCCTCCTTTGGCAGGACGGGTGTGGTCAGGTTGATGCGGCGCGCCCAGTAAGGGCAGGCACCCATGCACATGCGGCAGCCAATGCACCAGTTGTAGTCGATCACCACCGGGCCATCGGCCTCACGGTAAGTCGTTCTCACCGGGCACACCTTGACGCAGGGCGGCTTCTCGCACTGCATGCAGGCAATCGGCATGTAGGTTGCGTCTTTTTCGGGAACGAGCGCGGGCTCGTAGTGATACTGACCTTCGAGCACTTGACCGGCTGGGGTATAGGCATTGCCACCGACCTGGATGCCGAGACCTTCAGGATAGCCCTCGTTCATCTTCTCTTTCGAGAATTCACCGCGCTCCATTCTGAGCACCTGGATCCACTCAATGCGTTCGCCGGGATTCTTGCCGCGCGACTGGTTGTTTTCCTCGACGCAGGCATTGACGCAGCGCCGACATCCAATGCACTTTCTGATGTTCAGGGCATACCCCATGAGAACACCCGGTAGCGCTTCGGTGGTGTCAACAGACACTTTCTTGCCGTACTGGGCGGAGTAGCGCCGCTCAAGCCGTGCGCGCGCTTCTGCTTTCTCCGCAGCTGTCATCAATCGGTAGTTACCCTGAAAGTGCTCAGCCCATTCAACCGTGGCCTTGGCATCGTCGCTCTGGGTCATCAGCGCGGCGGCACCCATCAACGATGACACACTCAGCATCCCACCAGCTGCCAGAAAGTTGCGCCGTGAGCTGGTGGTGGCCGCTCCGCCGGGAACGACAGGCGGCGGGCGCGCCGAACAGGCGGGCGGCGTCGCCGGGTTGGAATCGGCAGTTGGGCTTTTGTCAGGCGACACAATCATTCTCCAGAGATAAGCAGATTTGCGTTGTACAAACCACAGTAACCAGTCGCTGGTCAAAGCCCGATGGAACATCGTGATTCGCTGGAGTTCATGGTAGAAAAAAGGAAAGAATCTGACTTGATATAGATCAAACATCGGCTTCTCCGTGAAAGAATAGGCTTTTCAATCACATGAAGTCGGACCAGAATCGACGATAGATGGCGCGCTCTGGCGTCAGCCGTGCTGCTCGGGGATCACTTGGACTTCATTTCCTCTGTCATGCCAGGTACAAGCAGCCCCTGCTCACCTCGACCCTCGCTTTTTTGGAGAAACAAAGATGGCACGCTGGACCGAAAACTCCGCTGATCAAAATCACATGGTCACGATTTCGCAACATATTCCTGTCGGGGGCATTGTCCGGATTGTGCTCAATGACGGCAGCGTGATTGAGGGCGCTTTCCGGCAAATGAATATTGAAAACAATGCCGGGCAGGGCGGTTGGAAGTATCGCGGGGAGTGTGAAATTGAAACCAAAGATCATTCCCGTTTTGTGTTGGATTACCTGGATATCAAGTCTGCATCCAGCATTTGGAACGATCCCGTTTCCGCTGAATATCAACGTCTTGGCTTGATCACCTTGGACCACAGAAACCCGGGAGCAGATCGCTTGGAAAGAGGAAAATAGCCACGGCTTACGCGGCCGAGTTGATCAACAAGAAGTTGCCACCGATGTGGCATTCCCTGTGATCGGCCCGTGGCAGCGTTGCGCGTTTACTTGCTGCTGCTTTTTTCAAGATCGGCAAACAGTTCGTCAGCAGACGTAAAACGGGCGCACCGCATCCGACACAGACATGCCCATCGCGCTCAGCGTCTGTGTCGCTTGCCCTTTGATGTCATCGTCCACCCGAATGTGAAGCATGGAGGTTTGTGCGGTCACGGTGATTGCCTTAGCGAACTGAGTGACTGCTGCTGAGAACACAGATTGCGGGTTCGTTTTCCTTGACTTGGCCGGCTCCAGTGCAGTGTTGCAGACCTTCCTGGCGAACCTTCCATCAGAGCGTATAGCTGTCAAGACTTCGCTGTGTCATAGGCGCACGAGTAGCACCGAAACGGCCCGCTACAATCGCGCCCTTCATGAGCTACTGCGCAATCGACTTCGGCACCTCCAACTCTAGTGTGATCGTGGCTGACCAGCAAGGCGGCATGCGACTGGTGACGCTGGAAGATGGGCAGTCGACCATCCCGACGGCGGTCTTCTTTTTCACTGACGAACTTGAGGCCGCTCATGCCCACGGCGTGCATCGCCCCGACGGTGCCATGGCGCGCGCCTACGGCCGGGCTGCGGTGGCGGCCTATGTCGACGGCTATGCCGGCCGTCTGATGCGCTCGCTCAAATCCATCCTGGGCTCAAGCCTGGCCGAGCAGACCACCGACCTGGGTAATGGCTACGCCGTGCGTTATCTGGACGTCATCACCGGCTACCTGCGTTATTTGCGGCGCGCCGGCGAAGCGTCGGCTCAGCAGCCGCTGGACCGTGTGGTGTTGGGGCGGCCGGTGTTTTTTGTGGATGACGATGCCGAGCGCGACGCGCGGGCCCAAGCCACGCTGACTGCTGCGGCGCAGGCTGCCGGCTTTCGCGATGTGCGCTTCCAGTTTGAACCGATTGCCGCAGCCTTCGACTACGAGCAGCAGGTGGTGCATGAACAGATCGTGCTGGTGGCAGATATTGGCGGCGGTACCAGCGACTTCAGCGTGGTGCGTGTTGGCCCCGCGCAGCGACTGCGCGCCGACCGTCGCGACGACATTCTGGCCAACCACGGCGTACATATCGCCGGCACCGACTTCGACCGACAGATCGAGTTGGCTGCGCTGCTGCCCTTGCTGGGCTTTGGTGCTCACGGACCGGGCGGGCAGGGCGCGCGCCCGGTGCCGAGCACTATCTACCACGACCTCGCCACCTGGCACTTGATCAACACCTGCTATCGCCCACGTCGCGTCGCAGAGTGGCGCGCCATGGTTGACTGGTTTGCCGAGCCTGAACTGCACCGCAGGCTGATGCGTGTGCTGGAGCTTCGGCTGGGTCACGAGCTGGCAGCCAAGACCGAGGCCGCCAAGATCAGCGCCTCCGCAGGCACCCCGGCGCGCGTGGCGCTCGACGCGCTGGCTCCGGGGCTGGCGGTAACGGTGGACGAGGCGCTGGCGCTGGAGGCAATCCGCGCCGACCTGGAGCGCATCGTCGAAGCCGCCGTGCAGACGGTGCGGGCCGCCGGTTTGCCGCCCGAGCGCATCGACGTGCTCTACTTGACCGGCGGCTCTACCGGCATGGCCGCGCTGACCGAGCGTCTATCGGCACGCTTTGCCACGGCGCGCTCCGTGCAGGGGGACCGCCTTGCCAGCGTCGCCATGGGTCTTGGCGTGCACGCATCGCGCATGTTTGGTACTTCAACCCGCAAATAACTTCTCCACAGTGGCCTTTGGATTGCGAAAGTTTGGTCGCAGTCATCTCAAGCTACGCGTTTGGCGCTTACTTGGTTCGCGAAGGAGTACTGACTTTCTTCAAGAATTCGCTTTTTGGAATGTGCGTCTGCTTCCTGCGCGGCGCGGATGATGGCATTGAAGCGCCCTTCGCGGAACAGTTTGAGAACGGCAGTCACCACCGCGGGGTCGAACTGGGCGCCGGCACCCCGTTCAACTTCTGCCGCGGCCAACTGGGGGTCCCATGGTTCTTTGTAAGGTCGGCGGCTGATCAGGGCATCGAACACATCAATCACGCTGACGATGCGGGTGGCGATATGAAACTCGCGCGACGGACGCCCCTCTGGATAGCCTGTGCCATCCCAGCGCTCATGGTGGTGGGTGGCAATGTCGCAGGCCGTCGCCAGATAGGCATCGTTGTCAAGAATGCTCTTGCCAATGTGCGTGTGCGTGCGAACGATGGCGTATTCTTCTTCGGTGAGCTTGCCGGGTTTGCGCAGAATGGCATCCGGAATGCCGATTTTTCCGACATCGTGCAGTCGACTGGCCATGCCAACGTGGGAGGCCTCTTCGTCCGAGAGGCCCAACTCAATGGCAACCAGGCGCGTGTACTGATCGATCCGGTTAATGTGGCTTCCAGTAGCGCTGTCCTTGAACTCGGCAATGCGCGCCAGCATATCGATCATGTGGTCGTAGGACTTTGTCAGGTCGACATGCAGGCGCAGGTTCTCCAGCGCGCTGGAACATTGCTGGGCCATCATGGCAACGAGTGCCCGGTCGGACTCGTCGAGATCGTGGGTCGGTTCAATGTAAATAAAGCCCACCGGTTTGCCCTGTACCAGAAGTGGCACCACGTAGGCATCCTTGCGCAGCATTTCGGGTACTTTGCCGGTCAGGACAGCCTGGCTGCACTCAGTGCGAATGTGATCAAAACGCTCCTGGCTACTGAGGCTGCCCGAGGTGGCCTGCATGGTGGTTTCAAGGTCATCAAAGGTGACGATCACGCCATCGATGGTAGAGATGAAGCTGTTACCCGACAGATTGCACAGTGCCACGACCTGGGTCAGTACGCCCTGAAAGAACTGGCCCAACGAGCGGTTGCTGATCCGGTAAATGTCCGGCGCGGCCATCAAGACATGCTGCAATCCGACCCGGTTGAGATCAATCGATCGCAGGTCACGGTAGGACTTGATGGTTGACCGTACGGTGGTGTAGAGGTGCGTGGCAGTGAGTTCGGTCTTGTCTTTGTAGTCATCAATGTCATAGTGGTCTATGACATAGCGCTCGGGCGCGAGTCCGGCCTGACCGGTGCGAATGATCAGGCGTACCAGCATGTTTTTGAGGTCTTTACGGATGAACTCCACCAGACGCAAACCGGCGTCGTCGGTTTCCATCACCACATCGATCAGGGCTACCGCGATGTCTGCATGCAAGGCCAGCATGGCACGGGCTTCAGCACCAGAGCCTGCTTCGATGATTTCAAGCCCGCGATCCGCAAAACGAAACCCCTTGAGGTTGATGCGGGTGAGCGCGCGCATGTCGGGTTCGTCATCAACAACCAGCAGCTTCCACGTGTGACGGTGACCGGTTTGTGCAACCTCCGGGGCGGGTGTCTCATTGCGCGTGCGGATCAATTTCATGCTGTGCCTTCCTCGATTTTCGCGTTCAGTCGGGCAGAAAATTGGATGTCGAACTGGCACCCTGTCTCCGGTTGGCTGTGGCAGACAATGGTTCCGCCAAGTTGGGCGGTCACAATGTTGTAACAGATGTACAGCCCCAGCCCGGAGCCTCCTTCACCCCTTCGGGTGGTGTAGAAAGGCTCGAAGATGCGGGCCAGTTGGTTGGCATCCATGCCTTTTCCGTCGTCGCTGAACTCCAGCCGGACATTGGGTGCGTTGTGCGTGACTTTGATGCCGATAGTGCCGGGGCGCTTGCCCGCATCGAAGGCGTGCTGGACAGCGTTCATGACCAGGTTGGTCAGCAGTTGCTGCACCAAGCCTGGCATCCCGTGAAGCTCGAGCTTCTCCGGGCACTGTACTGCCACCTGAATCGGCAGCTTCTTAAGCGTGCTTTGCATCGAAAAGAGCACGTCGCTGATGAGTTCCTGCACGTTGAAGGTGCGGAATTGCTCCGAGGTCTGGTCAACCGAAGTCCGCTTGAAACTTTGCACCAAACTGGCTGCGCGCCGCAGGTTGGCCAGCGCCAGATCTCCACTCTCCCGCAATCCCGCCAGCGCATGGCGTAGCAGGTCTTCATTGACCTCTTCCACGCTCAGCATCCGGTCGATGCGCAGCAGGGTTTCTGCATTGTGGGAAACGGCTCCTACCGCGACCCCCACTGGCGTGTTGAGTTCGTGGGCAAAGCCCGCCACCATGCGCCCGAGCGATGCCATCTTTTCACTCTGTACCAATTCACTGCGCGTGGTCTTCAGTTCCTGAATGTTGCCTGCCAGCTCAAACCAGCGCTTTCGCAACAATTCAAGCAACAACCAACCCAGCATGGCCGTGATCACAAAAATTGCCACGTAACTCAATTGGGTCTGGTTGATGCTGGCGGCCATGGCGGCCTCGATCGGTCCGAAATGCTGTGAGACGCTGATTCCTCCACGAATATCGCCTATCTGGTAGCCCTGCCGGGCGTGGCAGGCCAGGCACGACTGCTCGACCTTCAACGGCGCCATATAACGTAACTGGCGTCCATGCGCATCCGGTTCGATGCCGACCACTTCGCGGGTGCCTGACTCAAACGCTTCCAGCGACTTCTTCTCCCACGGGTCGGCCGCATTCTCGGGACGAACTGGACGCAGACTGGTCAACCGGAATATGGCACCACTGTCTGATTCCGCCATCTCGGCAATCAGACGGGTCATGTAGGCCGGGTTGATGAGGGTTAGCGACTGGCCATCGTTCGTGGTCACGTCGCGCCGGCCAATGGGCAGGTAGGGATTCGGCTGTGTCTTTGGCGTCACTGGAACATAAATGCCGCCATGGCTTGCGTTCCAGCTGCGTGTCAGCACCACCATGCGAAACATGTTGCGCGCGCCTTCGGTGGCGATCTGGACACTCTGTACGCGAATGTCCTCTACGTGGACCTCAAGCAAGATCCATGCGCCTGCGGCCCACAGTGCAAGCAACACCAGCCACCAGCGCCGTTGCTGGACAACGACGGGGACGATGGCGTCCGCTGCTGTCATTGAGATTGGCATAGCGTGTAACTGCTTGGTCTGGGTCAACCACAGCTATGCGGGTAGGGTCAACTCAGCCCAAGAGCGGTATGTAGATCGGGCACAGCTGCTTCGCCCACCTTGAATGCGGCAACGGTTTGCACCAGGCCGTCAGCCTGGTTCTTCAGTCCGGCTGCCGCTGCCGCGATCTGCTCCACCAGTGCTGCATTTTGCTGGGTGTTCTGGTCCAGGCTGGAAACTGCCTCACCGACTTGCGCGACGCCCAAGCTTTGCTCCTGGCTGGCCACGCTGATTTCAGCCATGATGTCGGTAACCCGCTTGATGGCACTCACTACCTCATGCATGGTGATCCCCGCCCGGCCCACCAGCACCGTGCCGGCCTCCACCCGCTCCACGTTGGCAGAAATCAGGGTCTTGATTTCCTTGGCCGCCTCGGCGCTGCGTTGCGCCAGGCTACGGACCTCAGAGGCCACCACGGCAAATCCGCGCCCCTGGTCCCCAGCGCGGGCCGCTTCCACCGCTGCGTTCAAGGCCGGGATATTGGTCTGGAACGCAATACCATCAATGACGCTGATGATGTCTGAAATCCTCTTCGACGTGTCGTTAATGCCTTGCATCGTGCTAACCACCTGGCTGACAACTTCTCCGCCACGTATAGCCACGCTGGAGGCGTTGAGTGCAAGCTTGTTGGCTTCTGTTGCACTGTCGGCATTTTTGTGGACTGCCGATCCCAACTCAGCCATGGACGCTGCCGTTTGCTCCAGCGCGCTGGCTTGGTTCTCGGTGCGACTGGACAAATCCATGTCGCCAGCAGCAATTTCCTGCGAGCCCATGGCGATATCATCGGCCGCAGCTCGCACTTGCGACACCATGGCCGACAGGCTCTCGCTCATCCGGTTGAGTGAACTCAGCAGTTGCCCCACTTCATCCTTGCCCTTCGCGCGGATGCGGGCACTCAGGTCCCCAGCGGCGACGCGCTCGGCAAACGCCACGGCTTCGGCCAATGGGCGGGTGACGCTGCGCACGATCCAGAAACCTGCGCCTATGGCCAGCAAGGCTGCGACCAAACCACCGCCTGCCAGGGTATCCCGTGTTGCAGCAATCAGTTCGCCGTTGGCAGCGCCCGTCACTTTGACAGTGGACACCTGGCGGGCATCAAGTTTGCCTAGCGCCGCGAGAAACGGCGCCAGCATGGGGATCATTTCCTCATCGGCGGCGTAGGTCGCCTCGGCTTGTTTCCCGGCCAACACCATGCCAACTATGCGTCGTACACCCGACACGTAGCCCGCGTGGCGCTTGCGCACCTCCCCAACCAAGGCAGCGTCGTCAGGTGCGTCGGCCAGACGCTGTTCGAGTGCCGACAGACCGTCGGTAATGCGCTTGTCGCGTTCAACAATTTCTTTGGCGAGTCGGGCTTGCTGGTCTGGGCTACTCGACACCAGAATTACCATGCTGGCAATCGCGTTGTCCTTGGCCAGCAGGTGAATTTCCGAGGCCTGCGCCTGCAGCTGGACCCCATTCGCCATCGAGGTCGAATTGACAGCACTATGCGAAAGGCGGCGCTGAACCACAGCCACCAGCAGTGCAATGGTAAGCACCACCAACCCAAATGCCAGACCCACACGTGGGCCAATTTTCATGTCCAGCAGCCGGCTCATTGCAACCCCTATCCGCCAAGCTCACCTACGAGTTGCTGGCACTTGGTAATGCGCTCCTTCTGGATGCCGCCAGCCAGCTTCTTTGCCTCATCGTCTTTGCCTGCCAGGATGGCAGGGACAAGCTCGACTTCCCTTGTCTTCTTGAAAGCATTCCAGGTTTCTACCAGTTCCTTGAACTGGGCTTCCTTGCCGGCCGGAGCCTTGGCCTTTGCCAGTGCGGCACTCACTGCATCGGCGGTGCTCTTGACAAGCTTTTGCTGATCAGCGCCGCGCTTATCCTTGTTGACCATCAAAGTGACCAAGGACTCTCTTGCTGCGCTCAGCTGGGAGCGCAAATCAGTAAATTCATTGGCCAAGGCCCACTGCGAAGCAGACAGGGTGATGAAGGCAGTGGACAGGAGGGCGAGCAGCTTCTTCATGGTTCAACTCTTTCTAAAAGTACGGTGCTTTCGGCGACCGCATTGTTTGCACATCAATCCGGATAGGGACACTCGGCAACACCCTGACATCCAATGTGATGCCGGGATAACCCTTTAACGACTGCATCGTCGATTTACTTTAGGGACTTGATCGGAATGCGCGTCAAACCTCGCCCTTCACGGCGGGGAAGGATAGCGCGGACACCCAAGGTGTCCTCTACCGTGGCTAATGTGGTGTCTGCTGTTGTTCTATGTACTGGCGTATGACAGCGATAGGTGCGCCCCCACAGCTTCCAGCGAAGTAGCTGGGAGACCAAAGGGCAGCACCCCAGAGCTTTTTGCGGATGCTTGGGTGGTTTTTTTGCCGAATCATTCGACTGGACACGCCCTTCAAACTGTTCACCAGTGCCGACACTGAGACCTTGGGTGGGTACGGCAACGGCACCTGCACGCCTACGGCCCGGATGCCGTGCGTTTTTATACCAAGCGCAAGACCATCAGCCAGCGCTGGCCGCCAGCGGGCGTGCGCGAAGGCGCGGTGTTCAGCTTTCCGAGCAGCCGCCAAGCGGGTGATCAGCGCCAGCCCGAAGTGGGCAGGCGCCACATCCAGAGCGCCACCAGCGCGCAGCAGGCGCCGGGAACCCAGCCGATGTTGGCCGGCATGAACCACCAGGCGATGGCAGAGCTGATCGTCATGGTTGCCCAGGCGATCTGTTTGGCGCGCAGCGGCACGGCGCGCTGGCTGCGCCAATCGCGCACCATCGGGCCAAAGTGGGGGTGATTCAGCAGCCACTGTTCGTAGCGCGCACTGCCCAGCGAAAAGCAATAAGCCGCCAGAAGCACAAAGGGGGTGGTGGGCAGCAGCGGCAGCACGATGCCGATGACACCCAGGAGCAGGCAAAGCATGCCGCAAATCAGCCAGAACCAGCGCACCCAGCGGGGGCGCGATGGCGGCGGTGGCGCAACAGGTGGCAGGGTGGTCGACAATATTTGAAGTGGTTTGAACAAACAGTTCGCCATTGTCAGGTGGTTTGACGCCGGCCAGTGTGCGCGAGTTGACCCACCATGGCCACCAGGTGCTGGTGCAAACCGGCGCCGGCGCAGACAGCGGGGCTGGTCAAGTCGGGGGCGGTGTGTATTGCCTATGAAACCATCACCGGCCCCGGTGGCAGCCTGCCGCTTCGCACCTGGAAAAGTCCAAGGGCGGCATGGGCGCCAAGGTGACGGTGCTGGATAGAAATGTCGACCGCCTGCGCCAGCTGGACCTGGTCTTTGGCAAGCGCATCAGCACGCTCTATTCAAGCGCACGACTCGCTGCGTGCGGTCACGGTGGCGATCCGCAACGATGCCGGGCACCAGGCCCGGGCTGCCGACATCTACCAACTGTGCTGTCCGCTGCGCCTGGGCTGACGGGCCAGACGCATCCTCAAGCGATTTCCCAATCTTCAATTTGCAGTCCGACCACACGGCTGAATTCGCCAGTGTTGTGAGTAATCAAGGTGGCCTTGTGGGCGCGCGCGACGGCGGCGATCAGGGTGTCGTTGGGGCCGATGGGCTTGCCTTGGGTTAATAAGTCGGCATGAATCTTTCCGTAGTGTTCAGCGCAATCATCATCAAAAGGCAGGCTTTGCAGCGGCGCAAAAAAAGCCTTGAGTAGTTGCAGATTCGCTTCAACGCGCTGGCTGCGCCGTGCACCGTAGAGCAATTCGGCCTTGACCACGCTGCACAGAGCAATGTCGGCGGGACTGTGCTGGCGAAAGTGCTGCAGGATGGCGGCGTGGCGTTCGTTCAGAAGATGAATGCAGACATTGGTGTCGAGCAGATAAATCATTTGAATTGAAGCCGCTCTTCCTGGGGTAGCTGGGGCACGCGTTCGAGCGGCGCACCGCCCCATTTGCCGAACAGGTTGAAATAGCCTTCAGGCCAAGGCGCACCGGCCAGCGCATCACGCTTGACCAGATCGGCCAGATAGCGCGAAAGGCTCAAGCCGGATTGGGCGGCACGACGTTGTGCTTGCTGGGCAACTTCTTCAGGGACATAGCAATGTAGTTGAGTCATGAGCACCTCCATATGTATGTGCTGTATGTGGATTGTAGCCAAACGTGGTGGTGATCGTGGCGCTGGACAGGACGAGGCCCTCGGTGTCAGCCACGCGATTGACACCGACATGGCGATCCATCAAGTTCCGGATTGCCGCAGCAGCCTGAAAGGTACTCAAAGCTGATCGAGTGGCCTTAACAGATCGTCAGTTGCTGAAGAGTTCGGAGTGAGTGCCCGAGCGCACAAAGTTGATAGCGTTGGCTTCGACCTGGTAAATCAACAAGAAGTCGCCACCGATGTGGCATTCCCTCTGATCGGCCCATGCACCTTTCAACGGGTGATCCAGCCATTCAGGGCCAAGGGGTGCGTCGTTGGCGATCAGCAACATCATTGCCTCTTTGAGCCGCACCAGATCAAAACGGCCGGAGTGTGACAGCCGTTGCCAATCCTTCAGGAACGCCTTTGAGTAGTCGGCGGCCCGTGGCAGCGTTGCGCGTTTACTTGCTGCTGTTTTTCTCAAGATCGGCAAACAGTTCGTCAGCAGAGGCAAAGCGGGCGCGACGTTTGGTCATCATGGCACGCGACTCTTCCATTGCGGCGAGGGTCTCGGCGTTTGGCACCTTGAGTTCAAGCGGGAAGGCCTGGTCAATAACGACGCGGCGCAAGAACAGGCGCACCGCATCCGATACAGACATGCCCATCGCAGTCAGCGCCTGTGTCGCTTGCTCTTTGATGTCATCGTCCACCCGAATGTGAAGCATGGAGGTTTGTGCAGTCACGGTGATTGTTCCTAAGTTTCTCGAATTATGTATCTCATTTGAGATTTTGTCAACACTCAGCGGAGCGCTGCAGCAGATCGACGTGAGCGACGCCGTAGGCCCTCGGTGTCAGCCACGCGACTGACACCGCCATGGCGATCCATCAAGTTCCGGATTGCCGCAGCAGCCTGAAAGGCACTCAAAGCTGATCGAGTGGCACGGACGGGGAGCCCAGTCTGGTGCCGGCCTTGCTTGCAGTGGCCTAACGACAGCAGTGTGGTCGTGAATTCAAGCAATCGGACATCCGGATTCGCCTTTGAGTTGGTGGCGCAAAAGCGCCGCTTGCAGCAAGCGCCGCGCCAACGGATCGAGCACTTCGTTTTTTGGTGCCAATCGCGAAAAGTGCTCGCAAGTCAGGTTTTTTAGGATTAATTCTAAGCAATCATCTGCTTTTTAAGAACTGATCCAAGTCTTATCGTTGCGGCTTCTCTCACCAACCCAGGAAAAGACTCCACCATGCGTTCATACCCCCGTAACAGCCCTGATGCCGCCGCACGCGTCGTTGCGCTCGTCCTCATCTCCGACGGCCATGTCAGCAGTTCGGAGTTCGAATCCCTCAATCAGCTCGACGGCGTGCGTAATTTGGGGCTGGAGCCAAACGACATGCCCGGCATCGTGCAGACGCTGTGTGAGGACCTGCTGATGGAGGGCTTTAATGGCCGCGCCATGCTGGCTTATCTGGATGACCGTTCGCTGCTCTCCATGCTGGCTGAGGTGGACGAGCCAGAGCTGCAACGTCAGGTGTTACGCCTTGCCGCATCGGTTGTCCGCGCTGACAAGCACCTGTCCGACGGCGAGACCGCGATGCTCGATGCGATCAGTCGCATCTGGCAAACCAGTCCGTTCACTGCCGGCGCAACCGGGGCGGAAATCAATCGCCGCGGGCTTGCCCGTGCTGGCTCAACTTGATGAAGATACCCCAGGCAGCCAGCAAGGCTGCTGCAGCGAAAGCAATGTATGCGGCGTCCGAAATCATTGAAGGATCTTCATGCACCAGCTTGAAGATCGCCACCAGTGACTCAATCGCGAGTGCAACCACAACCACGACCAGAAAGCGCGAAAGGACGCGACGAGTGCGCGCCCCAGCGCTCAGACGCGGTTCTTGCGCAAACTCCTCTTCGACGATCGTATGGGCCAGTTCCATGGCTGCCATGGCGATGGTCAACATGGCTACGCAGTCGAGGATCACATCAAAGCGTTTGGTCAATGTCAACAGCTCGCTGGGCTGCACGGCGCGCCAAAGCTCCATGCCAGAAAAGGCGATCAAGGTGAAGGCGCAGCAGGCAAACATGATGATGATGGCGGCAAAACCCAATCCGAAGAACCGTTCGGAGATCTTTGTGACGGACATAAATGTGTGCTTGAAGTTGTATGTGAGCAACTGGCCCGTAACAGCAGCGCCAGTCGCGCGAACGGTAACACATTCACTCGTCCGCAAGCCAATTCAATGACCACCCCAAACCAGCGCCCGCTGGTCCTCATCACCGGTGCCGCCGGCAACCTCGGAGAGTCGCTCGCCCGCTCACTGGGCGACCGCTACTGCGTGGTCGGACTCGATCGTCAGGCAAGGACAAACCCTTTCCCGATCCTGCAGGCAGATTTTGCGTCGGCGGCGTCCATCGAACTGGCGCTGCACCAGCTGCGCGAATGTTTCGGCGCCCAAATCGCCAGCGTGGTGCACTTGGTGGCTTACTTCGATTTCAGCAATGCCGACGACCCGCGCTACCGAAGCGTCAACGTGGAGGGCACACAGCACCTGTTGCGCTCACTGCAGGCATTCGATGTCGAGCAGTTCGTTTATGCCAGCACGATGCTGGTCCATGCGCCATGCCGGCCGGGTGAACGCATCGACGAAAGCCACCCGATTGGTCCGCGCTGGGCCTATCCCAGGTCCAAGGCGGCGACCGAAGAGGTGGTGCTGCAGGAGCACGGCTCCATTGCCTGCGTCAACCTGCGCTTGGCCGGTGTCTATGACGAGCAGTCGCTGGTGCCGACGATGGCCCAGCAGTTCGCGCGCATCTACGAGCGCGACCTGCAAAGCTACTTTTACTCTGGCAGCACGCTGGTCGGCCAGGCGATGCTGCACCGGGACGACATGATTGATGCGTTCCGGCGCACGATCGACCGCCGTCGCGCGCTGCCGAGCGAAACAAGCATCCTTGTCGGCGAAGCCGATGCCATCGGCTACGACGCGCTGCAAGACCGCCTGGGTGCGCTGATGCACGGGGTCGATGACTGGACCACGCTGCAGGTGCCCAAATCTCTCGCCGCTGCCGGGCTGTGGGCACAGGCGCGGCTTGAACCGGTCATTCCCGACGCCATCGACAAGGGCGAGGCCCCGTTCGTGCGACCCTTCATGGCCGAAATGGCCGACGACCACTATGCACTCGATACCCGCCGCGCCCGCGACTTGCTGGGCTGGGAGCCGCAGCACCGTTTCAAGGACGAGTTGCCGCGCCTGGTGCAATCCCTGAAGGACGACCCGACCGGCTGGTACCGCCGCAACGGTGTTACACCACCGCACTGGGTGACGGCTGCCAGCGAGGCAGGCGTTGACCCGGATAGCCTGCGCCAGCGGCATCAAATGCAGTTTGCCGCAGAGCTAAGCGACAACCGCTGGCCGCACTTCGTCAACATCGCCCTGGGCAGTTGGCTGTTCACCCAGCCGCTGCTGATTGCCGTGCAGGAACCCCTGCTGCGCTGGAGCGAGATGGCGCTGGGTGCTTTGCTGATGGTGTTTGCCACGGTGGCCTTATCGCAGCGCGGCACCGCAGCGCGCTGGGTCTGCGCCGGCATTGGCGCGGTGGTGATGGCGATTCCGTTTCTTTTCCACACTGGCAACGCTGCGGCCTACCTGTCGGACACGCTGGTCGGCGCGCTGATTTTCGGCTTTGCGGTTTGCACCAAGCCCGAGCCCGGACCATCGGCACTGGCCGCGCTGACCGGCCCGGACATTCCACCGGGCTGGAGCTACAACCCGTCAGCATGGACGCAGCGCCTGCCGATCATTGCCACCGCGCTGATAGGCCTGTTTGTGGCGCGTTACCTCGCTGGCTATCAACTGGGTCACATCCCCCAAGTATGGGACCCGTTCTTTGCAGGCTCGGTAAGCGATCCGCAAAATGGCACGGAGGAGGTCATCACCTCGGCGCTGTCCAAGGCGTTTCCGGTGTCGGATGCGGCCCTTGGCGGCTACACCTACCTGTTGGAGATTCTGACCGGACTGGTCGGCGCCAAAGCCCGTTGGCGCACCATGCCCTGGCTGGTGGTGCTGTTCGGGCTGATGATTGCCCCGCTGGGCATCACGTCGATCGCCTTTGTCATCATCCAACCTATCGTGATTGGCACCCTGAGCACCGTGGCACTGATTGGCGCGGCGGCCATCCTGGTCCAGATTCCCTACTCGCTGGACGAACTGATCGCCACGCTGCAGTTCATGCGCCGTCGAGTGCTGGCCGGTCGCAACGGGTTTGCGGTGTTCTTTCGTGGCGACACCGATGAGCTGCCGGTCGGCTCTGGCGGTAGCGACCGCGCCGTGGACGAATTCAGCCAGCGGCCCGGGGCGGTGCTGAGAAACATGTTGGGCGGTGGTGTCAATCTGCCATGGAACCTCGGGCTGGCCGCGCTGATTGGGCTGGCGCTGCTATTCACCCGTCTGTGGCCGGGCGTAGAGGGCAACCTGGCGCACGCCCACCATGTGATTGGGTCACTGGTGCTCACCGTAGTGTCAGTCGCTGCGGCCGAAGTCGCACGCCCTGCGCGCTGGCTGAACCTGCCACTGGGGGCCTGCTTGATGGCTTCACCCTTTGTCTTCGCGGCTGACGCTGTGGCGCTGTTGGTCAGCGTGCTCGCTGGCGCGGTGCTGATGGGTCTGTCCATCCGTCGCGGTCCGATACATGAGCGCTACGGGTTGTGGGACAAAATAATCGCCTGAAGAGTCACAGACCTCACCGTTCCCTTGGAGACCGCCATGCCCCACGCTTTCGCTTTCACCCTGCAGACGTTCGAGACCGCCTCCGGCAAGACCGGCAGCTTTTACTCGCTGCCCGCACTGTCCAGGAAATTCCGCAACATCAAGCGCCTGCCGGTATCCATCCGCATCGTACTGGAGAGTGTGCTGCGCAACTGCGATGGCAAGAAGGTCACCGCAGAGCACGTGGCCGAGGTCGCCAACTGGAGCCCGATGGGCCAGCGCACCAGCGAGATTCCGTTTGTGGTGTCGCGCGTGGTGCTGCAGGACTTTACCGGCGTGCCACTGCTGGCCGACCTGGCGGCGATGCGCAGCGTGGCTGTCAAGCTGGGCAAGAACCCCAAGCGGATTGAACCGCTGGTGCCGGTTGACCTGGTGGTAGATCACTCAGTGATGGTGGACCACTACGGCAAAAAGACTTCACTGGACCTGAACATGAAGCTGGAATTTCAGCGCAACCGCGAGCGCTACGAATTTATGAAATGGGGCATGCAGGCCTTTGACACTTTCCGCGTTGTGCCACCGGGCTTTGGCATCGTGCACCAGGTGAACCTGGAGTATCTGGCGCGCGGCGTGCACAAAAACAAGGCCAACGTCTACTACCCCGACACGCTGGTGGGCACCGACAGCCACACGACGATGATCAACGGCATTGGCGTGGTGGGCTGGGGCTGCGGAGGCATTGAGGCCGAGGCCGCCATGCTGGGCCAGCCCGTGTATTTCTTGACACCCGATGTGGTCGGCTTTGAGCTGACCGGGCGCCTGCGCGAAGGCGTCACCGCCACCGACCTGGTGCTGAGCGTGACCGAGACCCTGCGCAAGCACAAAGTGGTGGGCAAGTTTGTGGAGTTCTACGGCGAGGGCACGCGCACACTGGCAGTGCCCGATCGCGCAACCATTGCCAATATGGCACCTGAATATGGTGCCACCATGGGCTTCTTCCCGGTGGACGAAAAGACCATGGACTACTTTGCGGGCACCGGCCGTACCAAGGCCGAAATCGAGGCCTTTGAGGCCTACTTCAAGGCGCAGGGCCTGTTTGGGGTACCCAAGTCCGGCGACATTGACTACTCGCAGGTGGTGAAACTGGATCTGGGCAAGGTCACGCCCAGCCTGGCCGGCCCCAAGCGCCCGCAAGACCGCATTGAGCTGGCCAATGTGGCCAGCCAGTTTGCGTCCTTGTTCTGCAAGTCCGATTCAGAAAACGGCTTCAACCAAAGTGCAGCCGTGTTCCACACCCGGCACCCAGTGCGTGCGTCCGGCATCCAACGGGGTGCCAAGGTGTCTGTTCGGGGGGCCGAGATGACAGTTGGCAATGGCGACGTGCTGATCGCCGCCATCACCAGTTGCACCAACACCTCCAATCCCGGCGTGATGCTGGCCGCAGGCCTGCTGGCCAAGAAGGCGGTAGCGGCAGGGCTCAGGGTCCAGCCGCACATCAAGACCTCGCTGGCGCCCGGCTCACGCATCGTCACCGAATACCTGACCGAGACCGGGCTGTTGGCGTACCTGGAGAAGCTGGGCTTTGCACTGGCGGGCTACGGCTGTACCACCTGCATCGGCAACGCGGGCGACCTGACGCCGGCGCTAAACGAAGTCATCACCAAAAACGATTTGATTTGTGCCGCCGTGCTGTCAGGCAACCGCAACTTCGAGGCGCGCATCCACCCTAATCTGAAAGCCAACTTTTTGGCCAGCCCGCCGCTGGTCGTTGCCTACGCAATTGCCGGAACGGTGAATTGCAAGCTGATGACCGAGCCATTGGGCCGCGGCAAGGGTGGCAAAGATGTGTACCTGGGTGACGTCTGGCCGACCAGCGAGGAGATCCACAAATTGCTCAAGTTCGCAATGAAGGGCAAGACCTTCCGCGAGAACTACGCCAAGGTCAAGACAGAGCCCGGCAAGCTATGGGACAAGATCAATGGCGTGGCTGGCCAAGCCTACACCTGGCCCACCAGCACCTACATTGCCGAGCCGCCGTTCTTTGCCGATTTTGCTATGGATTCAATCGCTGAAAATTTGCGCAATACCGGGGCTGCACGCCCGGTGCTGGGCGCCCGCATCATGGCGCTGTTCGGGGATTCCATCACCACCGACCACATCTCGCCCGCGGGTTCCATTGGCGAGAGTTCCCCGGCTGGCCAGTGGCTGCGCGCGCACGGTGTGCTCAAAGCCGACTTCAACAGCTATGGCGCCCGCCGTGGCAACCACGACGTGATGATCCGCGGCACCTTTGCCAATGTGCGTATCAAGAACCTGATGATCCCGCCCGATGCGGCTGGCTCGCGCGAGGAGGGCGGCGTAACCATCTACCAGCACGACGGCCCGGACCAAGGCAACAAGATGTTCATCTACGACGCGGCCATGCAATACCTGGCCGATGGCGTACCCACCGTGGTGTTTGCGGGCAAGGAATACGGCACGGGGTCGAGTCGCGACTGGGCTGCCAAGGGCACGCAGCTCCTGGGTATCAAGGCCGTGGTGGCCAGGAGCTTCGAGCGCATCCACCGCTCCAATTTGGTTGGCATGGGCGTGCTGCCACTGCAGTTCAAGGGTAACGACTCCTGGCAGTCGCTGGGCCTGCAGGGCAATGAACATATTGACGTGATTCCCGACGTCAACTTGAGGCCGCAAAGCGACGCTGCGCTGCGCATTACGCGCGCCGATGGCAGCACCCAAGAGGTCACGCTGACGCTGCGCGTGGACACTCCGATCGAGGTGGACTATTACCGCGCCGGTGGCATTCTGCCGTTTGTGCTGCGGCAATTGTTGGCGGGCTAGTAGCCCCGTCTTTTTGCAACCACCCACGAGCAAGTCAGAGGCTTGCAGTTGAATGGAGTGTTAATAACCGGTTTTTTAGGAGTTTTGATAAGAAATTGTCTGCTTTTTACGAATCAAATATTTCCTTACGCTTGAGCCTTCTTTAACCCACTGGAGACAAGTCAGTGCAAATCATTTATCGCCTCGCTGGCACGTGACTGGCGCACCGCAAAGCCAGCCCTCGAAAGTTAACACTTGCAACCAAAAAAGGAAGAATCATCATGAGCAACACGAACTCCCCACGGCCCACTGGCAACCCTGGTCATTACCCGGCCGACTTCTCCGTCGGCGCGGCCTCGTCTGGGGACTTGCATTCGGCCGATGTCAAACGGGTCCTGCGCAACACCTACGCGCTTCTGGCAATGACCCTGCTTTTCAGCGCCGGGGTGGCCGTGGCCACACTGACGCTGCAACTGCCGGCCCCCGGGCTGGTCATCACGCTGGTGGGCTACTTTGGCTTGCTGTACGCCGTACACAAGCTGCAAAACAGCGCCTGGGCCCTGCCCGCGGTATTCGCTTTGACGGGCTTCATGGGTTACACGCTGGGGCCGCTGTTGACGCATTCCCTGGCCTTGCCTGGCGGCGCACAAACCATCACGCTGGCCTTGGCCGCCACCGGCGCCACCTTTCTGGCGCTATCGAGCTACGTGTTGCTGACCCGGCGCGACTTCAGCTTCATGGGTGGCTTTCTGTTTATCGGCCTGGTGATCGCGCTGATTGCAGGCCTTGCGGCAGTGTTCCTGCAAATACCAGCCCTGGGTCTGGCCGTGTCCGCCATGGTGGCCTTATTGTCGGCAGGGCTGATCCTGTTTGAAACCAGCCGCATCGTGAACGGGGGTGAGACCAACTATGTGATGGCGACCGTGAGTCTGTATGTGTCGGTATTCAATTTGTTCACCAGTCTGATGAGCCTGTTGGGTCTTGGTGGATCCAATGAATGATTTCATCGCTGCGGACGTGGCTATTGGCGGACTCGCGTTGGCTGTCGCCGTGCTCCATGCCTCATGGCAAGAATTCGCGGCAAAGAAACGACGCGATGCAAAATTGCTAGCTGCGGTAGGCGCAGTCAGCCTGCTGGGTAGCGCGGCGGCTTGGCTCCGAAACTGACAATAGCAGTCGTTTGGTGCATTGTGCCCAGTCAAATGAACCAGAAGCAAGGAAATAGGTATGTCAATAGAAGCCAAGTGTCCGCTCCCCCACGCAGCATGTAAAAGCACGACCGCTGCCGCCCCGTCGAACGCAGACTGGTGGCCCGATCAACTCAAGCTGGGGATCCTGCACCAGCACTCCGCAGAGTCCAACCCCATGGGGAGAGACTTCAACTACGCGGACGAGTTCAAGTCGCTCAATCTGGACGCAATCGTCGAAGACCTGCACGCACTGATGACAGATTCCCAGGACTGGTGGCCCGCCGACTGGGGCCACTACGGCGGCTTGATGATCCGCATGGCCTGGCATAGCGCCGGCACCTACCGTATCACCGACGGCCGTGGTGGCGCCGGCACCGGCAACCAGCGCTTTGCTCCTTTGAACAGCTGGCCGGACAACGGCAACCTGGACAAAGCACGCCGCCTGCTCTGGCCCATCAAGCAGAAATACGGTCGCAAGATATCCTGGGCCGATCTATTCATTCTGGCCGGCAACGTGGCGCTCGAATCCATGGGCTTCAAGACCTTCGGCTTCGCCGGTGGCCGTGAAGACATCTGGGAACCCGAACAGGATATTTACTGGGGCGCTGAAAAGGCCTGGCTTGCCACCAGCGACAAAGGGAACAGCCGCTACAGCGGCGATCGCAAGCTCGAGAGTCCACTCGCTGCGGTGCAGATGGGCCTCATCTACGTGAACCCCGAGGGCCCGGATGGCAAGCCTGACCCGGTAGCCTCCGGCCGCGATGTGCGTGAAACTTTTGCCCGCATGGCGATGAACGACGAGGAAACCGTGGCGCTGGTGGCCGGCGGCCACACTTTCGGCAAGGCTCACGGCGCAGGCGACACCACTTTGGTGGGCCCGGAGCCTGAGGCCGCTGGCATTGAAGAGCAGGGCTTCGGCTGGATCAACAAGTTCGGCAGCGGCCACGGCGTGCACACCACCACCAGCGGCATTGAAGGCGCCTGGAAGCCCAACCCCACCGCCTGGGACAACGGCTACTTTGACATGCTGTTCGGATACGAATGGGCGCTCACCAAGAGTCCCGCCGGTGCCCACCAGTGGGTGGCCCAGAACGTGAAGCCTGAGCACATGATTGAGGATGCGCACGATGCATCAAAAAAGCATCCGCCCATGATGACGACGGCCGACATGTCGCTGCGTAGGGACCCCGCCTACGAAAAGATCTCGCGCCGCTACCATCAGAACCCGGCCGAGTTTGCCGATGCATTCGCCCGTGCCTGGTTCAAGCTCACCCACCGCGATTTAGGTCCGCGCGCCCGCTACCTGGGTTCTTTGGTGCCGCAGGAAGTGTTGATCTGGCAGGACCCGATTCCCGCCGTTGACCACGCATTGGTCGATGCACAGGACATCACCGCGCTAAAGGCCAAGCTGATGACATGCGGCCTGTCAATTGCGCAGTTGGTCAGCGTCGCATGGGCGTCCGCCTCCACTTTCCGTGGCAGCGACAAGCGCGGCGGTGCCAACGGTGCTCGCATCCGCCTCGCGCCACAGAAGGATTGGGCAGCGAATCAGCCTGTGCAGTTAGCGCAGGTGTTACAAGGGCTCGAAGTGATTCAGCAGGAGTTCAATGTGGCTCAGTCTGGCGGCAAGAGGATTTCTCTGGCCGACTTGATTGTCCTGGCCGGCAGTACCGCGGTGGAGGCCGCCGCCAGGAAGGCGGGCCATGACGTGACGGTGCCCTTTACCCCGGGTCGAATGGACGCCAGCCAGGCGCAGACCGATGTGGAGTCCTTCAAGGTGCTGGAGCCTGTGGCCGACGGCTTTCGCAACTATGCCGGCAAGGGGCTGGAGGGTGTGGCAGCGGAGTTGTTGTTGGATAAGGCGCAGTTGCTCACCCTCAGCGCACCCGAGATGACGGTGCTGGTCGGTGGCTTGCGTGCTCTGAATGCCAACGTGGGTCAGTCCCAGCATGGTGTGTTTACCGCACGGTCCGAGACACTGAGCAATGACTTCTTTGTGAACCTGTTGGACATGCGCACGAAGTGGAGCAAGTCGTCCACGGAAGGCGTGCTCGAAGGCCGCGACCGCAGAACCGGTGCGCTGAGGTGGACGGGTACGGTGGTGGACCTGGTCTTTGGCTCGAACTCGCAACTGCGCGCCTTGGCCGAGGTCTATGCCGCCAGCGATGCACAAACCAAGTTTGTTCGCGACTTTGTGGCCGCCTGGACCAAGGCAATGAACCTGGACCGTTTCGACTTGAATTAGTCCCAGCTCCAGTGCTATAGGTGGGGCGCCGCGATTTTGAACGGCGGCGTGCGGCTGTGGAGGCGTCTGGACCAAGGGTGGTTTGAGCCAGGGGGCCAGCGTACGGGAGGAGTCATCAATGCGAGTATTCTTGACTTGAAGACTGCATCGCCGCCTTTTTGCCTGAAAGTCAAGCTTATTGCGAGAACTCTCCATGACCCGATCCAAACGCACCCCTCGCCACTTTTCCATGATTCGCGAGTTTCATGCCGCTGATTTCTTTACTCTGGGCAACGCCGCCTGCGGTATGGCCGGCGTCTTCCTTGCGATGGAGTATGCCACCGGCGCAGACCTGGCAGATTTTCTCTGGGCGGCGGCGATGGCACCGCTGGCTTTTGCCTTTGACATGCTCGATGGCCGGGTTGCGCGCTGGCGTCAACAACACTCGTCGCTGGGCCGCGAACTCGACTCTCTGGCCGACATCATCTCGTTCGGTGTCGCCCCTGCAGCGCTGGCATTCGCGGGCGGCATGCGCGGCGGTTGGGACGTGCTCATACTGATCTACTTTGCCTGCTGCGGAGTCGCTCGCCTGGCGCGCTACAACGTGACGGCAGAAACCCTCTCGGCCGGGGCCGACAAGGTTGCCTATTTTGAGGGCACACCGATTCCAACCAGTGTGGTGCTAACGGCCGTGCTGGCCGCTATTGCATGGCAGGGTGGTTTGGGCAGCGCGCTGCCTGGCGGCGCCTGGCACTTCGTTGGTTGGACGATGCATCCACTGGTGTTGATGTTTGCGCTCTCGGGCACCTTGATGATCAGCAAGACGCTGCGCATTCCAAAGCTCTGATCAAGCCCAATGCGCGCTGCTGCTGTTAGATGTCAACGGCCCGCGTGGTGGTGTCGACAAACGCTGTCAAGTGGAACTGAGTACCGAGGCCGCAGGCACGGTGGTCATCGCCTCGCTGGCACGTGACTGGCGCACTGCGCGGGGTCGCACCGCAAAGCCAGCCCTCGAAAGTTAACACTTGGCGCGGCCTCGTCTGGGGAATTGCATTCGGCCGATGTCAAGCGGGTCCTGCGCAACACCTACGCGCTTCTGGCAATGACCCTGCTTTTCAGCGCCGGGGTGGCCTTATTGTCGGCAGGGCTGATCCTGTTTGAAACCAGCCGCATTGTGAACGGGGGCGAGACCAACTATGTGATGGCGACCGTGAGTCTGTATGTGTCGGTATTCAATTTGTTCACCAGTTTGTTGAGCTTGTTTGGTTTCGGCGGCTCCAATGATTGACGTCATCGCACCTGATATGGCCATCTGCAGCGCAGCATAGACCGCGTGTAGATCCATCGCACCTTGGTGGAGTTCTTGAACCAGGGTCTTGTCAGTACAATGCCCGGTCGCTGTGATCGGGCCGTTGCACTAGAAAGGACCCTGAAAATGAACACTGCCAACCAGACGCTTGCCGGGCGCTTGCGGTTTGAATTGACACCGCAGAAGTGGAGCGAGTTTCAAGCAGCTTTGAGCCGACCTGTTGCCGCCAAACCCAAGCTGAAGCAGTTGCTCAATGAGAAGGGGCTGCTCGGTTGACTTCCCTGCGGTTCATGCCAAGGATGAACCGGCCCGACAATGAGCACCAGTATCTTCTATCGCCTCCTTACCGCCATCGCCCTGCCGGTGATGCTGTCGGCCTGCGCCATCACCCTGCCCGAAACGCAGATCGATGCCCAAACCGCGCCGCAGTGGCAGGCACCCCTACCGCACCAGGGCGCTGTCGGCTCCCTCTCCAGATGGTGGCAGGAGCAGGGCGACCCGGAACTGCTGAAGCT
Organism: Comamonadaceae bacterium; assembly: GCA_007280205.1. Lineage (GTDB taxonomy): Bacteria > Pseudomonadota > Gammaproteobacteria > Burkholderiales > Burkholderiaceae_C > Rhodoferax. Next base: position 7,232 of record QYPX01000127.1, on the reverse strand, counting down.
GATCGAAGCTGCACAGGCAGCCGCGCCCTCGGTGGCGCAGGCGCTCTCGCGCATTGAAGCGGCGCGCGCCTTGCAGGCCGCTACCAGTGCGGTGCTGCTGCCCAATGTGAACGCAGCGGTCTCCGGCAATCGCTCGGTGAGCCAACCGGGCCTGCCGCTGGCCAGCAGCGTCCAGGCGGGCCTGCAGGCGAGTTGGGAACTTGATCTGGTGGGCGCCAACCGGGCCGCCAGCCGGGCCGCGCAAGCGCAAATCGAGGGCGCACAGGCGCATTGGCATGACGCCCGGGTTTCGGTGGCGGCGGAAGTGGCCAACCTGTATTTCAGCTTGCACACCTGCCGCGCGGTGCTGGAACTGGCTCAGCGGGATGCCGCCTCGCGCGCCGAGACCGCCCGTTTGTCCGACGCCATGGTCAAGGCCGGCTTGCTGCCGTCCTCCACAGCGGCTCTGGCGCATGCCGGCGCCGCCGAGAGTCGCAGTCGCGCCACGCTGCAAGCAGCGCAGTGCGATCTGGCGGTCAAGGCGCTGGTGGCTCTGACGGCACTGCCTGAGCCGGAATTGCGGCAAAAAATGACAGGCTCGCGCGCTGCACCGGCGCAGCCCAAGCCGCTGGCGGTCACGGCAGTGCCCGCGCAAACCATCACCCAGCGCCCTGACGTCTTTGCGGCCGAGCGCGCACTGGTGGTCTCCAGCGTCGAAGTGGGAGTGGCCCAGGCGCAGCGCTATCCAAGGTTGAACCTGAGTGGCTCTATCGGCCGCTTGCGCTACGACAGCGAGGGCGCCACAACCAACCTGAACACCTGGTCTTTCGGGCCGCTGGTCCTGAGTCTGCCCGTGTTTGACGGCGGCCAGCGCGCCGCCAATGTGACGGCAGCGCAGGCGCGCTACTTTGAGGCGGTGACGCTTTACCGCGCCGTCGTGCGGCAAGCCGTGCGCGAGGTCGAGGAAGCGCTGGTGAACCTGCAGGCGACCGAGGCGCGCCGCGCTGATGCCGCTGTGTCAGAGCGCGGCTACAGGCAGCTGCTGGCAGCCACGCAGGCGCGTCAGGCACAGGGGCTGGCCAGCCTGCTGGAACTCGAAGATGCGCGCCGACTGGCGCTGGCGTCGGAGTCAACGCAACTGGCGCTGCAACTGGACCGCCAGCGCGCCTGGGTGGCGCTGTACCGAGCACTGGGTGGCGGCTTTGACCCCCGCGCCACTGCCGCCTCTGTGAATCAAACAACTGTTGCACCATGAACCGATTTCAAACCCAACCCCATGCCCTGGGCCTGTTGCTGGCGGCGCTCGCGCTGGCAGGTCTGGGTCTGCTGGCCGCCCGCTCCAACGCTGCCGGCAACGACGCAGCCCCGGCCGGTGTCAAGCCCGCTCTGACCGTGACACTGACCTCGGCCAAAACCAGCGTGCTGCCGCTCAAGCTCAGCGCCAATGGCAATGTGGTGGCCTGGCAGGAGGCCATCATCGGTGCCGAGGTCAACGGCTTGCGCGTGCAGGAGCTCAGCGCCAGCATTGGCGACCAGGTGCAGAAGGGCCAGTTGCTGGCCAGCTTTGCCGCCGAGGGCGTGCAGGCCGATGTGGCGCTGGCCCGCGCCGCCCTGATGGAAGCCACGGCCGCTGCGACTGACGCCGCCGCCAACGCCACGCGCGCCCGCGCCGTGCAAAGCTCCGGCGCCCTGAGTGCGCAACAGATCGATCAGCTGCTCACGGCCGAGTTGATGGCCAAGGCCCGCATGGCCTCCGCCCAGGCACAGCTGGATGCCCAGCAACTTCGCTTGAGCCACACCCGGCTGCTGGCACCCGACAGCGGCACTGTTTCTGCCCGCAGCGCCTCGGTAGGCGCGGTGCTGGGCGCGGGCATGGAGATGTTTCGGCTGATCCGCCAGGGCCGGCTCGAGTGGCGCGCCGAGGTTACGGCTGCCGAGTTGGGCCGCATCAAGGCCGGCACGCCCGTGCTCGTGACGGCGCCCGATGGCACCCAGGCCAGAGGCCGCGTGCGCATGGTCGCGCCCACCGTGGACGCGCAAACCCGCAACGGCCTGATCTATGTCGACATCCTTCCGGGGGCACCCCAAGGAAATTCGCAACAATTTCCCGCCGGGCCGCCCCAAGGAAATTCATTCAAGCCCGGCATGTTCGCGCGCGGCGAGTTTGAGCTTGGTAGTAACAGTGCGATGAGCGTAGTGCAGACCGCGCTGGTGGTACGTGACGGCTTCAACTACGTGTTCCGCGTCGGCGCTGACAAGCGCGTGGCGCAGGTCAAGGTACAGACCGGGCGGCTGCTCGGGGATCAGGTCGAGATCCTTAGCGGCATCAAGCCGGAAGACAAGCTGGTTGCCACCGGTGGCGGGTTTTTGAGCGACGGCGATCTGGTGCGCGTGGTTGAAGCAGCCGTACCGGCTGCCAAACCGGCCAGCAGATAGGGAGCTGGCCTGACATGAATGTCTCCTCCTGGTCGATCAAAAACCCGATTCCGGCAGTGATGCTGTTCGTGTTGCTGAGCTTTGCCGGTCTGTTGTCGTTCCAGGCGATGAAGGTGCAGAACATGCCCGACGTCGATCTGCCCATGGTGATCGTCACCGCAGTGTTGCCCGGTGCGGCGCCGGCGCAGCTTGAAAACGATGTGGCGCGCAAGCTCGAAGACAGCATTGCCAGCCTGCAAAGCCTGAAACACATTTACACCAAGGTGCAGGACGGCGTGGTCACCATCACCGCCGAGTTCCGCCTGGAAAAACCCACCCAGGAAGCGGTGGACGATGTGCGCTCGGCGGTGTCCCGGGTGCGCGGCGAGCTGCCGGCCGACCTGCGCGACCCCGTCGTGCAGAAGATCGATCTGTCTGGCCAGCCGATCCTGGCCTACACCGTGCGCAGCAAGCCCAAGGCCGGGGGGCAGGCGGCGCAGATGGACGACGAAGCGCTGAGCTGGTTTGTGGACCACGAGATCGCACGCAAGCTGATCTCGGTGCGCGGCGTCGGGGCCGTGAACCGCGTCGGCGGTGTGAACCGTGAAGTGCTGGTCGCCATTGACCCACTCAAGCTGCAGGCACTCGGTGCCACGGTGGCCGAGGTGTCGCGCCAGTTGCGCCTGGTGCAGACCGAGGCCGCTGGCGGCCGCACCGATCTGGGCGTGGCCGAGCAGCCGGTGCGAACTCTGGGCACGGTGCGCAGTGCGGCGGAGGTGGCGTTGATCGAACTCTCGCTGGCCGACGGCCGGCGCATTCGCCTGAGCGACGTGGCCCGCGTCAGCGACACGGTGGCAGAGCCGCGCTCCGCCGCCCTGCTCGACGGCGTGCCGGTGATCGGTTTTGAAGTGGTGCGCAGCCGCGGCGAGAGCGAAGTGGCGGTAGGTGCAGCGGTGCAAAAAGCCCTGGAAGAGCTCAAGCTGCAACACCCGGACATGGAACTGACCCTGGCCTTTGACTTTGTGACGCCAGCGCAGGAAGAGTACATCGGATCCCTGCACCTGCTGTACGAGGGCGCAGCGCTGGCGGTACTGGTGGTGTGGCTGTTCCTGCGCGAGTGGCGCGCCACGCTGGTGTCGGCGGTGGCGCTGCCGATGTCGGCCATACCCGCCTTCATCGGCATGCACCAGATGGGCTTCACCATCAATGTGGTGACACTGCTGGCCCTCTCGCTGGTGGTGGGGATTCTGGTGGACGATGCCATCGTTGAAGTGGAAAACATCGTGCGCCATCTGCGCATGGGCAAGACGCCTTACCAGGCCGCCATGGAAGCGGCCGACGAGATCGGTCTGGCCGTGATTGCCACCACCTTCACGCTGATTGCCGTGTTCCTGCCAACCGCCTTCATGAGCGGCATTGCCGGCAAGTTTTTCAAGCAGTTTGGCTGGACGGCGGCGCTGGCGGTATTTGCCTCGGTGGTGGTGGCGCGTGTGCTGACACCCATGATGGCGGCCTACATCCTGCGCCCCATCGTCAGCGCCTACCACGAGCCGCGCTGGCTCACCCTGTACCACCGCGCCGCCACCTGGTGTCTGCGGCACCGGGGGCTGACCCTGCTGGCGGCGATTGTTTTTTTTGCCGGATCGGTGGCGCTGGTTCCGCTGTTACCCGAGGGCTTCATACCGCCTGATGACAACTCGCAAACCCAGGTTTACCTGGAACTGCCACCGGGCGCGACGCTGACGCAAACGCTGGAGCTGGCGGAGCAGGCGCGCCAACTGGCGCTCAAAGTCCCTCAGGTCAAAAGCGTCTACACCACGGTGGGTGGTGGCAGTGCGGGTGGCGACCCCTTTGCTTCGGCCGGTGCCAGCGAGACGCGCATGGCCACGCTGACGATCCAGCTCACGGCGCGCGGTGAACGGCCGGTGAAGCAGGCCATCGAAAAGCAGATTCGCAGCGCCATGGAGCCGCTACCCGGTGTGCGCATCAAGGTGGGGCTGGGCGCCTCGGGCGAGAAGTACGTGCTGGTGCTGACCGGCGAAGACCCGCAGGTCTTGCAAACGGCGGCGCTGGCGGTTGAAAAGGATTTGCGCACCATCGTCGGTCTGGGCAGTGTGGCCTCCAGCGCCAGTCTGATCCGCCCCGAGATCACGGTGCGGCCCGACTTTGCCCGCGCCGCCGATCTGGGCATTACCAGCGCGGCCATTGCCGACACGCTGCGCATTGCCACGCTGGGCGACTTTGACGTGGCGCTGTCCAAGCTGAACCTGCCGCAGCGCCAGGTTCCGATTGTGGTGCGGCTTGACAGCGCGGCGCGCAAGGACCTGAGCGTGCTGGAGCGCCTGCACGTGCCCAGCAGCAAACCCGGCGTCGGCGCCGTCATGCTGGGTCAGGTCGCCAAGCTCGAAGTCACCGGCGGACCGGCCGTGATTGGCCGCTACGACCGGGCTCGCAACATCAACTTCGAGATGGAGCTCTCGGGCCTGCAGCTCGGCGATGTGGCCGAAATCGCGTTGGCGCTGCCCAGCGTGAAGAACCTGCCGCCCGGCGTCAAGGTGATTGAAGTGGGCGACGCCGAGGTGATGGGCGAGCTCTTTGCCAGCTTTGGCCTGGCGATGCTGACCGGCGTGCTGTGCATCTACATCGTGCTGGTGCTGCTGTTCAAGGACTTTCTGCACCCGGTCACCATCCTGTCGGCGCTGCCCTTGTCGCTGGGTGGGGCCTTTGTCGGTCTGCTGCTGGCGCATAAGAGCTTTTCCATGCCTTCGCTGATCGGCCTGATCATGCTGATGGGCGTGGCCACCAAGAACTCGATTCTGCTGGTGGAGTACGCCATCGTGGCGCGGCGCGGGCACGACGGCTCCGACGGCCAGCCGGTGGTGCCTGGCAAGAGCCGGCTCGATGCCTTGCTTGATGCTTGCCACAAACGCGCACGCCCGATCGTCATGACCCCATTGCCATGGGCGCCGGCATGCTGCCCATCGCGCTGGGCTGGGGTGCCTCGGACGCGAGCTTTCGCTCGCCGATGGCGATTGCCGTGATCGGCGGCCTGATCACCTCCACCGTGCTGAGCCTGCTGGTGATTCCCGCCGTGTTTACCTACGTGGACGATGCGGGCAACTGGGTCAAGCGCCTGTTTGAGCGACTGCGGCGCGTCAAACCCCAAGCGGCAGACCATCAGCAGCCGGGTCGCTGAGGCGCCGAATCGTCAGGGCGCAACGCTGTTCAATCAAGACAACCATTCGCTCAACCACTGCATTGCCGGCAAAACCGTGACCAGCAGCAGATTGAAGGGCGCGGGCGGCAGGTGGCAGTGATTTTGCCAACTCCAGGATGCGCCTTTTGGCCTGCGCCCTGGCCAGGCCGGCACCTGCTGCAAACTGATCCCAGTGCCGCGCCTGGACTTCGCTGAATTTGTACTTGCTGCCGATCTTCATCGCCATCTTGGGCGTCAATGTCGGGTAGACCGCCGTCGAGAGCGTGTCATAGAGAGGGGCCAGAACCGGTGTCGTGCCTGAGTACAGCAGTGAGAAATTCTTGGCGTGCGCATCGTGATTGCCGATCAGCGCATTGAAGACCACGTAATCGAACAAGCGCAGCACCTGGGGCGCACTGGGGCGCGTGGCGCGGCGTACCAGCTCAAAGCATTGCGCCAGATCCGGCCCCCCCTCGTTCTGGTATTTCATTTCAGGCACCACGCCCAGTGCCTGGCAAAAATCCTCTTGATGAACGCGCCGTCGGTTCCCCTGCGCTTCGGCGAGCCGGTCGTAGCGCTCGACCAGCAAGAACGTGCGATTCAAAACGGCATGAACTTTTGACTTTGCCGGCTGGAGCTGCATGGCCTGCGCCAGTGCCAGGCAGAATCCTTCGTTGATGACACTGTCCTCAACCGCCGGAATGGCGGGCTTCAGGATGTGCGAGCTGGGCGTGCCATTGCGTGGCAGACCGAGCCGCTCGCCGTCGAAAACCACCGGCAATTTGTCCTGGGCGCCAGCCAGGGAAAGGCGCAGCCCATCCCTGCCGGCCAGCATGGGGCGACGCGGCAATTCATCCAGGATGGCAAGGACTTGCGCATCGCTCAGCCATTCAACGTCGTCGTCTCTGGCAGGCGTCGCCAACACCTGTGCCGGCGCGAGGAAGGTCACGGCCCCGGCACATTCGCCACCAATGTGGTCCAACAGCGCAAAGTCGTTCTGTCCCGAAACCTGAAATTGCTGCGCCAGCAGGCGGCGCATCTGCCCCTCTGGCAGCAAGCCGGCAAAGAAGGGGCGAGTTTGGCGGTCATCAAACGGCGCCGCCTGCAAGGGCAGCGAGGCGGACAAGGCAGGGGCGTTTGCTTGTGACAACCAGCCGGGCGCGTAGCAAAAATTCAGGCGTCCTTCGACCAGCGCCAAGGTGCCAACCCGGTCCGTGAAAAACCAGACTGCGAGCTCATGCGCCATGGTCGTTGGCCTCGCCTTGGCCTGCGCTGGCAAGGGCTGGCAATCCGCTCAACTGGATCTCTCCACCCAGGGCATCAATGACGCGCAGGACATTTTCGAGTCGCACCGTGGGCTTGCCCGCTTCAAGATCGACGATGAAGCGCACACCAACCCCCGCCGCCAGAGCCAACTGAGGCTGCGTCAGATGGAGTTGCTTGCGGGCAGCGCGCAGCGCAGCGCCAAGTTGTTGATGTGATCGTATGGACGTCATGGCTTTTTGAATCACTGTGGGTAAATTCCCCGCCCCTTGGGGCGTAACGGTATTCTTGGGAGATGAGCGAATACATACACAAGAGCCACAACGTGACGGTGCTGATGTACCACTTGGTTTTTCCAGCGAAGTACAGAAGAGTGGTG
>QYPX01000134.1 GCA_007280205.1 Comamonadaceae bacterium | reverse complement strand
GCCAGGGTGACACGCAGACAGTTCGATGGGCCCGGTTCGTCCTCGGGCAACAGTTCCAGCGTCTCGGCGCGCAGCACCAGTTGGTTGCGCTCGCCGGATCGGGCGGCCGCCGTGTCGACCTGTAAAGTCTGTCCTGCCAGCGTGACCTGACCGGGACCCATGAACTCGACTTCAAGCAGGTTTGCAGACCCGACGAAGTCGGCTACGTAGGCAGTCTCTGGCAAGGCGTAGAGCGAATCGGGCGCTCCCATCTGCGCAATACCGCCGCTCTGCATCACGGCCACCTGGTCCGACAGTGCGAGCGCCTCCTCCTGATCGTGCGTGACAAACACGGTCGTGATCCGGGCCTGGCGTTGCAGGTCGCGGATCATGTCGCGCATCGAGAGGCGCAATTTGGCGTCCAGATTCGAGAGTGGCTCGTCCATCAGCAGCACGCGCGGCTTGATCACCAGCGCGCGCGCCAGGGCAACCCGCTGGCGCTGCCCACCACTGAGCTGAGCCGGCAGGCGTGAAGCAAAGGAAGTGAGATCGACCAGCGCGAGGGCTTCAGCGGTGCGCACCCTGACCTCGTCTGGTGCCACCTTGCGCGCCCGCAGCCCGTAGGCGACGTTGTCGTGCACGCTCTTGTCGGGGAACAGGGCGTAGTCCTGGAACACCATGCCGATGTTGCGCTGGTGCGCCGGCACATGGGTGATGTCGTCCTGATCGAACAGAATGCGCCCGCAGTCGGGTTCGTTGAAGCCGGCAATGCAGCGCAGCAAGGTGGTCTTGCCGCAACCGCTGGGCCCGAGCAGCGTGAAGAAAGACCCGTCAGGGATGGTCAGGTTCAGGTCCTGCAGCACAGGGTGTTGTTCAAAGTGCTTGCTGAGGTTCTCGATGGTGATGGTGGACATGGGCAGCCTCTAGACCAACAGCGCGGCCAGTGCGCACAAGGCGGCGGTCTCGGCGCGCAGCACCCGCGGTCCCAGCGTTACCGGCGTAAAGCCGCAGGCCAGGGCTCTGTCTTCTTCGGCACTGCTCAGTCCGCCCTCGGGCCCCGACAGGAAGGTGACGCCAGCTGATGGGCCCAATCCAGCGGCTGCCTCCCGCAGACCACGCGCGCCAGGGCGCAGTGTCAGCAAAAAGGAGCCGCCAGCGGCTGTGTCGGCGGTCTGCCTGCCTCCTTCAAGCCAGGCAGAAAATCCGCTCACCTCATGGACCAACGGAACCCGGTTGCCGCCACACTGCTCGCAGGCCGAGACGGCGATGCTTTGCCAGTGAGCGACCTTCTTTGCGGCGCGCTCGGCGTTAAGCCGCAGCACGCTGCGCTCGCTCATCAGCGGTTGTATGCTGGCTACACCCATTTCAGCCGCCTTCTCTACCAGCCAGTCCATGCGTTCGTTGGCCGGCATGCTGAGCGCCAGATGCACGGCGCGAATCGCTTCGCGCTCGACGGCTTGGTGCTCTCCAATTCGTACCTGAACCTCGCTGCGCCCCATCTGCGTGATCGCGGCACTGAATTCACCCGTGCCACCGGCAAAGGCCGGGTCGCCATTGAACAGGGTGATGCCGTCACCGGGTTGCAGGCGCAGTACCTGCACGTGACGCGCCGCGCCGGCCGGCAGGGTCAGCAAGTCGCCGGTTGTCAGCGGGGCGGGGCAATGGAAGCGGGGCATGGAAATCAGGTCGGTGTCTGGAGCGGACCAAAGGAATAGCCGGTCACGACTTCGATGCCCTCGAAGCGCTCGATCAGACGCAGCAGCGGCTTGAGCTCTGAATAGCGAGCACAGGTGGAACGGATGTAGCTGATGAAGCGCGGAGTATCTGCCAGGTACTGCGGCTTGCCATCGCGCAGTGTGAGGCGGGCAAAGATGCCGGCCACTTTCAAGTGGCGCTGCAGGCCCATCCACTCGACGCCACGGTAAAACTCGCCAAAGTCATTGCCGACCGGCAAGCCGGCCTTGCGCGCCTGTTCCCAGTACCGGATGGTGATGTCCAGACAAAAATCTTCTTCCCAGCTCAGGAAGGCATCGCGCATCAAACTCGCAATGTCATACGTGATCGGGCCATAGACCGCATCCTGAAAATCCAATACCCCAATCCGAATATCGCAGGGTTTCGCCGCAGGGCCGCCCCAAGGCGAAACAGCCCCCTCGGGGGGCAGCGCAGCACCTGCGTCATCGGCTATCGCCGATCCCGGGGCAGTGGCAAGCGTGGGGGCATTGCCGATCATCAAGTTCCTGGGCATGAAGTCGCGGTGCACGTAAACGCTGGGCCAACTCAGGTTCTCCCGGATGATGTGAGAAAAAGCGGTGTCCAGTGTGCGCCGCAAGTCGCCCTCGACGGCGACGCCGCGGTGCTGCTGCAGATACCAGGCGGGGAATAACTCCATTTCCTGGCGCAGCAAAGCCTTATCGTAGGGTGGCAGTACGCCCGGTCGGGACGCAACTTGCCATGCAATCAGGGCTTCAACGGCCTGCAGGTAGTTTGATTGATTGGCGCGCGGGTCATCGCGATTGATACCTTGCAGCATCGTTTGCACGCCCATGTCAGTCAGCAGCATGAAGCCTTTGGTCTGGTCCCAGGCCAGAACCTGCGGCACTTTGACCTGCGCTGCATGCATCAGTTCAGCCACGGTGGCAAACGGTCGGCAATCTTCCTGCTCGGGCGGCGCATCCATGATGATGCGGCTGCCGTGTGGCGTGTCGACCCGGAAATAGCGTCGAAAGCTGGCGTCAGCGGAAGCGCTGCGCACTGAGTTGATCTGCAAGCCCTGGCTCGGTGCCAGTGCCCGCAGCCAGGCTGTGAAGTCCGCCTTGCGCTGCAAGTCAGGCCAGTCCAGTGCGGTGCTTGGTGTGGGTTCGGTGGACGGTGCATGGCTCATGGATAATCCATTCTACAAAGCCGAACGGTTCCGGTTCGTTTCCAACCCGCTGCCAGAGTGACATTACCCCTGAGTTCATGCGCATTTTGCTGCTCAACCTGAAACACAGCCCGACTGCCCTGTTTGCTTGCGCTGTGCTGCAGGCGACATCGCCATGCGCCCACGGGCAGACGGAGCAGGCACCATTGACACTCAGCGCCAGCCCCTTGCTGCAGGAGCAGATCGCTGCGCCGCGCAGCGCCCTGCCGACTTTTGTTTCCGGTGAGCGCCTGTTTGGTCACCCCGATCTGGAAACGGTGGTGGAAGGCAAGGCCATGCTGCGCCGGGGCGACCTGATGATCAAGGCGGATCGGCTGGAGTATGACCAACCGAGCGATCTGGCCAGAGCCAGGGGCCAAGTTCGCATCAATCGCGCCGGCAATGTCTATGAAGGCCCTTTGCTGGAGCTCAAGCTCGACGCTTTCAAGGGTTTTTTTAGTCAACCAAATTACTACTTTCCCAAGAATGATGCCAACGGGCAGGCCGATCGTGTTGATTTCATCGATGAGCAGAGATCGATCATCCACAACGCCAGCCTGACCAGCTGCCGTCGGCTGCCCGGGCCGGATTGGCTGCCAGACTGGATATTGCGTGCGGCAACGATCCACATCGACAATGAATCGGATGTTGGCACGGCCGAGGGCGCCTTGCTGACTTTCAAGGGCATGCCCCTGCTGCCGGTTCCCTACCTCAGCTTTCCCTTGAGCGACAAGCGAAAATCGGGTTTGATGCCACCCACCTTGGGTCTGGACAACGTCAATGGCGCGGTGATTGCGGTCCCGTATTACTGGAATATTGCGCCGAATCTGGATGCCACGCTGACACCGACGCTGATGAGCAAGCGCGGCATCAATCTGGCCAGTGAGTTTCGTTACCTGCAGCCTGACTATTCGGGGCAGGTGCGGTTCGATCTGATGCCCTCGGACCTGCTGCGCGACAGCAATCGCTGGGGTCTGGCGCTAGGCCATCAGGGTACCCTCAGGAACAGCCTGACCAGAGTCATCACCGACGGTGGCCTGGCCTTCAATCTGGGTCTGAACCGGGTCAGTGATGACGACTACTGGCGCGATTTCGCAGGCACCTCGGCTTCATTGACACAACGCCTGCTGGCCAACGATGCTGCATTCTCCTGGAGCAATGGTTATTTTTCCAACAGTTTGCGCGTGCTCAAGTGGCAGACGCTGCAGGACCTGACGGCGCCCATCACACCGCCTTATGACCGCTTGCCGCAACTGGCAACGCGCTTTGCAAGAAGCGACGTGGCTGGCTTCGACTATTCGATGGAAGCCGATTACACCCGGTTTCAGTCGGACAGCGCTTCCACCCGGCAGCCCAACGCCCAGCGGATTTTTTCCTTGCTGCAGATCAGTCGGCCCTGGATCGGCGGGGCCGGCTTCATCACACCCAGGCTGCAATTGCATACAGCGAATTATCTTTTTGACGCGCCGCTATCGAACACTGCGACCTCTGCCAGTGTGGTGGTGCCGACCTTCAGTCTGGACAGTGGGCTGGTGTTCGAGCGTGATACCAGCTATTTCGGTACGCGTTTCCGCCAGACCCTGGAGCCGCGCGCTTTTTATGTCAATACGCCTTACCGCGAGCAGAGCCTGCTGCCCAATTACGACTCGGGCGCGAAGGATTTCAATTTTGCGACCATCTACACAGACAATGCTTTTGTCGGCAACGACCGCATTTCCGACAGCAACCTGCTGACGCTCGGCGTTTCGACCCGCCTGCTCCATCCCGACAGCGGCGCTGAGGCGGCGCGTTTTGGCATTGCACAACGCCTGCGCTTCAAGGACCAGAACGTGACGCTTTTGCCGACCGATCCACTGGTGGTGGACCGGATCAGCGACCTCTTGCTGGGTGCGTCGATCAATTGGGATCCCAGGTGGTCGTTTGATTCGACAGCGCAGTTCAATCCAACGACAGAACGGTCGACGCTGGCAACCATCGGTGCTCGCTACAGCCCTGGCAACTACCGGGTGCTGAGCGGAACCTACCGCTATCAGAGGGATGTCAGTGAGCAAATTGACCTTGGCTGGCAGTGGCCGCTGAACGATTTGTGGGGTGACCGGGGACAGGATCTGGGACCCGGGCGGGGTCAGGGCGAAGGGCGCTGGTACAGCGTGGGACGTCTCAACTACAGTCTCGATGAGCGCAAGCTGGTGAACGCTGTTATCGGTTTTGAGTACGATGCGGGGTGCTGGCTTGGCCGGGCAGTGCTGGAAAAGCTGCAGACCAGTACCTCAACGGCCAGTCAGCGTGTCATGTTTCAGCTCGAGTTTGTCGGCCTGGCGCGTTTGGGCGTGAGCCCTTTGAAAACATTGAAAGACAATATTCCAAGTTACCAGTACCTGCGTGAGCAGGGTGGCTCTCCCAGTCGTTTCAGCAATTACGAATAATCCATCATGACCCATCGCCTTGTCGCCCTGATTGTGGCCAGCTTTTCCCTCCTTGCAAGTTTGCCGGCACCGGCGCAGGGTTTGCGGCCGTCGCTTGGACTGAGTTCTGTTCCGGCTGCGACCCGGCCGCAAGCCGAGGTCCAGCAGGCAGCCAACTACATTGTGGCGGTGGTCAATTCGGAGCCTGTCACCAACATCGAGGTGCAACGTGAATTGCAGCGATTGGTGCAGCAGATGACGCAACAGCGCAGAGCGCTACCTGATCGCAAAGAGATGGCGCGCCAGGTTCTGGATAATCTGATCAATCAAAAAGTCCAGCTCCAATCGGCCAGCGAAACGGGCATTCGAGTCGATGATGCGGCGGTTGACCAGGCGGTGCAAAACATTGCCCGCCAAAACCAGATGGACGTGGCTGAGCTGCAGCGCCGTATTGCGCAGGACGGTCTGGCGTTCAGCCAGTTTCGCGCTCAATTGCGCGAGCAACTGATACTGACGCGCTTGCGGGAGCGGGAAGTCGAACCGCGGGTGCGGGTTTCCGACCTTGAAGTCGATCAGTACCTGCGCGATCAGCAAAGCAATACCGATCCGGCCAGCACCGAAATCAACCTGGCGCAGATTCTGGTGTCGGTTCCAGATACCGCCACTTCGCAGCAGATTGATGCGCTGCAGGGCAAGGCGCAAAAGGCGTTGGAGCGCTCCCGTGCCGGTGACGATTTTGCGGTTCTGGTGCGCGAATTCTCGGATGCGGCGGATCGTGCCAATGGCGGCCAACTGGGTTTGCGCACGGCCGACCGCTACCCACCCCTGTTTCTGGAGGCAACGCAAAACCTGGAGGTCGGCGGGGTCTCCGCTGTAGTGCGTTCAGCGGCTGGTTTTCACGTTCTCAAGCTGCTTGAGCGAAGGAGTGCCGGCTTGCCGCCAATGATGGTCACACAAAGTCGGGCGCGCCATATCCTGTTGCGTGTCAGTCCGCAACTCAGCGAGGCCGCCGCGCGCGACAAGCTGGTCGACTTCAAAAAGCGCATTGAGGCCGCTCAGGCTGATTTTGCGACCTTGGCGCGTGACAATTCACAGGATGGCAGTGCCGCCCAGGGCGGCGATCTGGGCTGGGCCAATCCGGGCATGTATGTGCCAGAGTTTGAGGAGGTCATGGGCCGCCTGGCACCGGGGCAGATCAGCGACCCCTTGGTATCGCGCTTTGGTGTGCATTTGATCCAGTTGATGGAACGTCGCGATACGGCGCTGAGCCTGCGCGAGCAACGCGAGGCGGTGCGCTCGGTCTTGCGAGAAAAGAAAATGGATGAAAGTTATGTCAACTGGGCGCAGGACCTGCGCGGTCGTGCCTACGTGGAAATGCGCGAGCCACCTCAGTGATAGCCCCCGGCGCGGCGGCGTTCGTCTTGGGTAGTGCATGAAGCATATTCCGCGCAAACGCTTTGGCCAGCATTTCCTGGCGGATGCGGGAATTGTTGATGCAATCGTCGGCGCCATCGATCCCCGCCCCGGGCAGGCGATGGTGGAGATCGGTCCCGGTCTGGCGGCACTGACGCAACCACTGCTGGAGCGCCTTGGTCACCTGACCGTGATCGAACTCGATCGCGATCTGGCGGCACGTCTGAGTTCACGTCCGGGCTTGACGGTGATTCAATCCGATGTCCTCAAGGTGGATTTCTCCGAACTGGCAAGCTCGTTGGGAAGCGCAGTACGCGAAGCGACCAGCGTGGGGGCGTCAAAGGTTCGAGTCGTCGGCAACCTGCCTTACAACATCTCAACCCCGATTCTGTTTCATCTGCTCGATTTCGTGGATGTCATCCAGGACCAGCACTTTATGCTGCAAAAGGAGGTGGTTGACCGCATGGTGGCGCGTCCGGCGACTGCCGAGTATGGTCGCTTGAGCGTGATGCTGCAGTGGCGCTACGCCATGGACATGGTGCTTTTTGTGCCGCCTGAAAGTTTCAACCCGCCACCCAGAGTCGACAGTGCGGTGGTGCGCATGGTTCCGCACAGCGACCCCGCCTCAATCGATGGCAAGCTCTTGAGTGAAATCGTGCGGGTGGCCTTCAGCCAGCGTCGCAAGCTGTTGCGCCATACCCTGGGCAAGTGGCTGCAGGAGAAGGCCTACGGCGGCGAATTTGACGTGCAACGCCGCGCCGAAGAAGTGCCGGTCGCCGAATATCTGGCTCTGGCCGCGAGCATCTAAGAGCAGGAACAATTTTTCGACGGGCCGCCCCTAGGAAACGAAGTTCGGCGCAAGCCAAAATTAGCCCCCTCGGGTCCTGGTCAGTTGGGGACAGAGCTGGCTCGCTACGCGTAGCTGCGGTCTGTCCCGCAAACTCTCAGGATTACGCTGCAGCCAACCAGTAACCCGCATTGAAGGGGCTGCTCATGCGCAGCGCCAGCGGGGATATGTCCAACAGCTTGTCGGTCGGCATTTTTTCCCCGGATTCGACCGTGAGCTCAATGCCTGAAACGGCGTGACCGCCTGCGTCAGTTTCTTTTGCCTCGTTCGCCCGTTCTGCTTGGCTGGTGTGTGCAGAACGGGCTACAGAAAAGAATAGAAACATCGGAACGGAATTTTCCGGTCTCCCCAATAGTCTGCAGCGTCACGGAAGATATCAAGCAGCTGTTCACGCGCCTCTTTGTCGAACTTGGCATTGGCCGGAATGTGTTCCAGCACCACGATAAAGCCGGGCTGAGGTCCCGACTTGTGTACCGGGTCGGTCATGCTGTCGTAGAGTGCGTCAAAATTCTTTCCCACATGGACAGAAAGCATGAATTGCTGGCCGATCAAGTCCAGCACGTCCTGTTTGGTCTGGGCGTTGGCCAGATTGGCATACAGAAAATGCTGATTCAGGGCCTGTGCCGCATCCTGCAATTCCTGCACCCTGAAGGCGCGAATCGACTGCACGATATTGGGCCGAATGCTGCGCAGTGGCGCATCTGCTGCTGCACTCGGTACCGCCGGTGTATCTAAGGTAAGTGACATATTCATTCCTGCTTCACTCTGCAAAATAAAAAAGAAACCTACGGAACGATCCTGCGGAAGCTCGCATAGTGATCGTCCGTGTAAAAACAGACCTCGGGTCTGCTGGCTGCTCCCCCGCACACAATGCGCCGGGCACCCCGGTCGCGTGAACCCGGCGTTGCGACGGTGTACTCACGGTAGTAACCGCGCGTCTGCTTAGGCAGCAAACGCTCACGGTTTCCGAACACCATGCCGTCCTTCTCATGTGCAAACGGGCCACCCTGATGGATCAGCCTGTAAGTTTGCACGGCCGGTTCCGGCAAAGCGGACCCCGAAACCGTGGCTGCAACTTTCGCGGCGCCAGACTCTGCAGCCTGAACCCCAGCGACGACAAGGCAGGTCAAAAGCAAAAAGCCAGTAATCACTAACTTGAAGCATTTTGAGCCATACATGGAAATTACACTTCTCGCAACACCCCGGGTTGACCCCGGAAATTCATGTCGCTAGTGTCGCGCATTTGGTCGAAAAAAGCAAGTAGCTGCCTAATAAGTAGGCAGAAAAAACCCCAGAAAATGACAGTGAGTTTGCGCTAACTTAGCTTGAAATCATTAGCGGGTGGCGTTCGCATCGGCGACAGTAAGCGCAGTCATGTTAACGATTCGCCGGACTGTGGCGCTGGCCGTCAGAATGTGCACCGGCTTGGCGGCGCCCAGCAGCACCGGGCCAATGGCAATATTGCCACCGGCGGCGGTCTTGAGCAGGTTG
>QYPX01000092.1 GCA_007280205.1 Comamonadaceae bacterium | reverse complement strand
TCGCTCAACGTCTCGGGTGGCTCACTGGCAGTATCGGGCAGCACGACCTTAGGCGGGACGCTCACAGTCTCTGGCGGCAGCGCCACATTGAGTGGCGCGCTGAGCGGCGCCTCAACCAGTCAAGTCAGCATCTCCAGTGGAAGCTTGAGCCTGGGGGGGACTTCGTCGGTGAATGCCTTGAGCATGAGCGGAGGCGCGCTCGTTGGCGCGGGCAATGTTTCTGTGACCAACAGTTTCGGCCAGACCGGTGGCAGCATCAGCAAGACGGGTAGTCTGTCGATCAATCAAGCCGCCGGCTCACTGACGGTCGGCAACCTTCAAGCAAATGAGATCACACTGACTGCAGTTAACGGTGATATCGCCCTGACCGCCCCGGTCAATGCCAGCGGCAATGGGAGTCCGCTCGGTCTTCTTGCCAGCGGGAGCATCGTCTTTGGAACTGGCAGCAACCTGTCGTCCAATGGTGGCCCAGTGACATTGCTGGCCAACTGGAATGGCGCTTCGACCACCGAGCCGGTGGTGAGCAGCAGCCCTCTGTGCGGCACGGCGGTCTATTGCGGCATCAGTGGCAGCGCGAGCATTTCTAGTGGGGGTGCCAGTAACGCCGGTGCGGTGACCTTGAAGGCTGCCGGTGACATTGATCTGTCGGGCGTTTCGATCAACGCCTATGGCGGTTCAGGCGCTGACGGCGCTGGTGGTGCCGGCGGGGCTGGCGGCGCGATCAGTATTTCGTCCACCCAAGGTAATCTGGCCACCGGCTTGGTTGGTGCGAGTGGTGGTATTGGCGGTGCTGGCACTGCCGGCAGCAGCGGTGCGGTGAATGGCGGCACAGGTGGTGTTGGCGGCGCCGGCGGCAGCATCAACCTCAGCGCAGCCGGGACGCTCACCATGGGAGGCGCCACGGCGTCCAGTGGTGGATCGGGTGGCGCCGGTGGAGCGGCTTACTCCATCGGCGCGGGTGGCAATGGCGGTGCCGGCGGCAACGCCGGCACTGTTAGCGTGAACGGCGGTTCGTTGGTTCTGGCAAGTGCGAATCTGTCAGCGCAGGGCGGTACAGGCGGCGCAGGGGGATCGGGTGTGAGTGCAGGTGGTTTTGGGGCCAACGGTAGCGGCAGCCCGCTCACATTGACCACTCTGGTCGGCGACATCGCTTTCACTGGCAGTGGAAGCATTTTTGGGAGTCAACTGAACATCCTCGCCGGCAAGAGCATCAATTTTGGTACGAGCAGCACGGTCTTGGGTTCCGATGGCGCCCCGATAACGGTGATGGCCAATTGGAGCGGTTCGTTATCGACTCCAGATGTAAGTACCAGCGCACAGTGTGGCACTGTTTTCTGCGGCATCAGTGGAACTGGCTTCATCTACGCTTCCGGAAACATGAACGCGGGTGCTGTGACCATGAGGGCCGCTGGTGATATTGATTTGTCGAACATAGCTATAAATGCCAGTGGTAGCGGCTGGAACGGATTCGGGGTTGCTGGTGGTGCTGGCGCTGCGATCAGCATTACTTCGACTCACGGCAATCTCACCACCGGTTACATCGACATCGGCGGTGGAGTTGGCGGTGATGGAAGCTTTGGCAGCAGTAGCGCGGTGAATGGTGGTGCCGGTGGCGTTGGCGGCGCCGGCGGTAGCATCAACCTCAGCGCGGCGGGCACGCTCACACTTGGCCAATACATTTACGCGGATGGTGGATCGGGTGGCGCTGGTGGTGATGCTTACTCCAGCGGCGCGGGTGGCAATGGCGGTACCGGTGGTAACGCCGGGACCGTCAGTGCGAGCGGCGGTTCGCTGGTTCTCGCAGGCGTGAATCTGTCAGCGCTGGTCGGCTCGGGCGGCACAGGTGGACTGGGTACGGGCGCGGGTAGTGCCGGGGCAAACGGCGGCGCCAACCCGCTCACTTTGGCCACTCTAGGCGACATCACTTTTACTGGCAGTGGAAGCATTGATGGGAGTCAACTGAACCTTCTCGCCGGCAAGAGCATCAGTTTTGGTACGGGCAGCCCGGTCCTGCATTCCAATGGCGCCCCGATAACGGTGCTGGCCAACTGGGACGGTGCTTCGACCACAGCACCAGCCGTGAGTGGCACAACTCACTGCGGCATCACGCTCAATCTCTATTGCGGTATCAGTGGCACTGGCGGAAACATCTTAAGTACGGCTAACGGTAATGCAGGTGCCGTGACCTTGTCGGCTGCCGGTAACATTGATCTGTCGGGCCTCGGCATCTACGCCTATGGCGGTTCAGGCTCTGCCGGCGGTGGTGCCGGCGGGGCTGGCGGTGCGATCAGTGTTACGTCGACCCAAGGCAATCTCGCCACAGGTAATGTCATAGCGGTGGGTGGTGATGGCGGTGTTGGCACTACCGGCATCAGCGGTGCGGCGAATGGCGGCGCGGGCGGTAGCGGCGGCGCGGGAGGCAGCATCAACCTCAGCGCGGCTGGGACCCTCACACTTGGCCAACAGATCATCGTGCCAGGTGGTGCGGGTGGCGCGGGCGGTGCTGCTTACTCCGGCGGCGCGGGTGGCAATGGCGGTGCCGGTGGCGCCGCCGGGACCATCAGCGCAAGCGGGGCTTCTCAGGTTCTGTCCAGTGCCACGCTCGTGGCGCAGGTCGGCGCAGGGGGTTCGGGTGGAGCGGGAACGGTCACCGGCAATGCTGGGGCAAACGGCAGCACCAGCGCCACCCCAATCACGCTCGCTGCTACAGGCGACATCGCTTTCAACGGAAACAGCTTTGTTGTGGCAACTGGAAGCATGAGCGCTACGGGAAACAGTGTCACCAATACCGGTACCTTGACTATTGGACAGGGCACCTTGTCGGTCAATGCTCCGACCTTCGCGCAATCCGGCACGATCAATGTCGACAGCGGGGCCACGTTCAATCGAGCCGCTGGCTTTACCAATACCGGTACCTTGTCTGGAAGCGGGACGATTGCCGTGGGTACCGGCACCGCGGGCTTGATCAATCAGGGCACCATCAGCCCGAGTGGTACGGGCGCAGCAGGCACTTTGACTGTCAATGGTGATCTGAAACTTGAAACCGGCTCTAACCTGAACATCGAACTGGGGGGTAGCGGCGGCAGCATTTCTGACAAGATTGCGGTCACGGGCAACATCACCAACACTGCGGGCACCGTGACCGCCAGTCTGTTGCCCGCCTACACGCCTGCCAATGCCGATGCCATCCCATTCCTGACTCAGAGCAGTACCGCGCCTTTGATGACAGCGTTTGCATCCTCTACGCGGCCCACCGGCTTTAGCGCGGTCTACAACGCAGCCGCGGGTGAAGCCGCCAGGCTGGTATTTTCCAGCAGCGGTGGCTCGTTTACTTTTACTAATGCAGATACGGCCCACAATCTGGACTGGTCAGCGGCGGGCAACTGGAGCACGGGCGTTCTGCCTGGCTCGACGGACACAGCGCTGCTGAGTACAGGCCTGGCGGTAACCCACAGCACGGGTACTGACAGCATTGCAGCCCTGAGCATCAACAGCGGCAACTCGCTCAACGTCTCGGGTGGCTCACTGGCAGTATCGGGCAGCACGACCTTAGGCGGGACGCTCACAGTCTCTGGCGGCAGCGCCACATTGAGTGGCGCGCTGAGCGGCGCCTCAACCAGTCAGGTCAACGTCTCTGGCGGAAGCCTGAGCTTGGGTGGAACTTCAACGGTGAACTCGATGAACATCACGGGTGGCACCTTGGTTGGAGCGGGATCGATCACAGTGCAAAACGGGTTCAGTCAGTCGGTAGGTACTATCAACAATACGGGTAGCTTGACCGTCAATTGGGCGACTGGGACGCTGACAACCGGCAGCATCACGGCAGATGCGGTTTCGGTGGTGTCGGCTGGTGCGCTTACGGTAGCAGCGCCGCTGACAGCGACCACGGGCACGCTCAGCGTCACGGGTGCAGGCGTCACCAACAACTCAACCATCAGCGGGCACACAGGTGTCACCATCGACGCAGGTTCCGGCACGCTGTCAAATGCGGCGTCGAGCGCGGTACAGAGCATAGGTCCGATCAGTTTGATAGCTGACAACATGACGCTGGCCGGCGGCAATATCGCGGCAACCTATGACAGCATGGTTCCCAATTCAGGGATCGTCTTCTTGAACGTGAGCGCCGGTTCGGCACCAAGAAATACCACTCTCGGCACATTGCCGGTGACTATTTCGCCGGGAAGCACTTTGAATCTGCTTGGGTCAGACTTACGCACAATTACGGGACCCAATGGCCTGGTGTTGGGGGGGCTGCCCAATGGCGGTGGCGGCATTACTTCTGCAAGTCGGGGGGGCGTTAGCGTCGAGGGAGCTGTCGCCGCCGCTGATTTGGCAGGAATTACCGGGGGGTGGGGCCTCTTCCTTTGGGGTACTTCTGCGGCCGTCAATGCATCGCTGGCTTCGCCGATTGACTTGACTATTTCGACGGGGGGATCCCTTAGCGTATCAGCGCCGATCACGGCGGAAAGCTCAGATGGCGCACGCGACAAACCTGTCTTTCTGGAGGGCAACAGCGTTACCAATACCTCAAGCATATCCGGGCTGGGTGTAACGATCAGGGCGGATACTTTGTCGCTAAATGACGGCACCAGTGGCACCATTTCGACTGGCGCATCTGGCGTTGGTCTGAGTACCCAGACATCGAGCCGGTCAATCAATATTGGCAGCACCGTGGCGGACAGGCTCAGTATTCTGGGGCGGGACTTACGAGCCATTACCAGTTCTGGTGGCCTGCATGTTGGCGACAAGGCAACCCTTACGGGCAACGTGACCTTGGCCGGTCCCATCACTGAGACCGATCTGGCTGGCGTGTTGGGCTTTGGTATTGGGAGCAAAACCGGGCAAATCGCCATCAATGCGGCTTTGACCTCTCCGGTTACGGTTGCGCTGAAAACGGGTGGCACGATCAGTGAGAGCGGTGGGAGTATCACGACCACGACAGGGGCGGGTCTGGTGACGGAGTCTGCCGGTGGAACTACGCTCAATGGCGCGAATTCAGTTGGCAGCATCAATGCGACCAACTCGGGCGACGGTGTCATTGCCTTCAACAACGCCGCGGCTGACCTGAATGTCAAGAGCATCAGCCAGTCCGGTTTCGGGGCAGTGAACATTAGTAATACGGGCAACATCACCGCGACTGGCACTGTTGCATCCGATGGCGACATCTCGATCGCATCAAGTACTGGGAATGTGTTGTTTTCAGGCGTGGGTACTGTTG
>QYPX01000035.1 GCA_007280205.1 Comamonadaceae bacterium | reverse complement strand
CTAGTCCCCGTAAGTCGCCGATGGGTCATTGCGGGCTCCGACCCGCAATCCAGTAGTGGCGTAGCACCGGATCCGGGTCAGGGCCGGGATGACAAGATGTGCTCTTCATCGCAAGGAGCGCCAGCGATGCGGCATAAAATATGCTGCCGTACCCTATCCAGCCGCCATGCGAATTAGCACCACAGAGATCAACGCCTTGCGCACCATCATTGGCGCGCTTGATCCCGCTGGCCGTATTTATCTTTACGGGTCACGGCTGGACGACGCGCGCCGTGGTGGTGACATTGATGTTTATCTGCAAGCCAGTCGCCCCATTGATCTCAGGACGAGGCTGCTGACCCAGTACCGCCTGCAACAGGCCTGTGACACCCGCGTTGACTTGCTGGTAAGAAATCCGACGCAGGCAGCGCAACCAATCCATCAAATTGCCGTCGAGCAAGGGGTCCTACTGTGAGCTATGAGCAAACCCTGCTGCGCAGCAGTCTGGAGGCTTGCCGCCAGCGCGTTGAAAAGCTTGGCTATTCGATACAAAAAAATGCCCCCCTGTTTCCGCTGAATGCCTCTGGGTTGGCATTGCTGACCGATGAACAGGAGGAGTCGGTTGATGCGCTGATACTGCGTTATTCGCAATGTGTTTCGATGATGCAAGAGCAACTCTTCAGGGGTATCGCCTACCTGGAACAAGAGGACATCAGCGATAAGTCGAATCGCGACAAGACCCTGCTGATGGAAAAGCTGGGGGCCATCAAGTCGGCTGAAGATTTCGGCACGGCGACCTTGCTGCGCAACAAGTTTTCGCATCATTACCCGGAGCAAGCCACCGAGCGTCTTGAGCGGCTCAATCTGGTGATGGACGAAGCCCGGTTTGTGGTCGCATGTTTCAGTGAAATCAGCGACTATCTCAAGCAAAAAGGTCTCGTGCCCTAGACCGGCGCGCTTGCTGGTGTCAACCACAGGGTAACCGAGGTGCCGGCGCCGAGCTGGCTCTGGATCTGGACCTGGCCGCCGTGCAGTTCCATGATTTCCTTGACGATGCTCATGCCCAGGCCTGTGCCTGGGATGTTGCCTGAAGTGTCAACCCGGTAAAAGCGTTCACAGGTACGCGCTGCCTGCTCGCTTGTCATGCCCAGACCATGATCGGTGACGCGGATGCCGACGGGCGTCTGGGAGTCTGAGCCAGCGTGGATCACGCTGATCGCGACCACGCCACCATCAGGGGAGTACTTGTAAGCGTTGGAGAGAATATTGCGCACCGCCTGCATCAGTTTGCTGGCGTCCGCGCGGACCCAGCAGGCTTGCGCCGGGGTGTCCAGCACAAGCGCTTGCTGACCGGAAGGTACACCGAAATCGGCGATCACCTCACGTACCAACTGGCTGGCATCGATGCTGGAGAACTTGAAATCCTTGCCGCGCCTGTCGTCAATGCGAGCCAGATCCAGCAATTCGTTGATGATCGAAATCATCAACCCGCACTGCCGGTGGATGATGGCCAGAAACTCGCTCTGCTCTTCCTTGCTGAAGCTTTGCGCCATCATGATCTCGGCATAGCCGTAGATGCTCGCCATCGGCGTGCGAAGTTCGTGCGCGGCGTGCGACAGGAACTCGCTCTTCATGCGATCGACTTCGGTTTCGTGGGTCACTTCACGGAAATAGAGGATTTGCGAGACTGTCTCAGCCGTCGACAGGCGCAGGCCGAGTTCCAGCACATGATTGCCAGGTCCTGCCAGTTCGATCAACTGGCGCCGACGTTTCATCGCTGGCAGGGACGACTCGCCAATGCCAGGCGGGTGACTGGCGCCAAGCTCGCTCTTGAGTTCCGCAAGATTCGGGAAAGCACTTGGATCAAGGCAGCCCTTGGCCAATCGCGCGGAAAAAATGGCCTCATCAAGCCCGATGATCCCTGCCGAATCCAGCCCTGTCATGCGGAAGAAGGCAGGATTGGCGTACTTGACGTGACTCTGGGCGTCAAAGGAGACAAAACCATCCGGGCTCAAATCAAAGATGGCGTTGAGCTGCTCCGTGCGGTCCTGCAAGGAAGCGGCCATGCGTGCTGTCTGTTCGTTGGCGCTGATCAATTGCTCAACGCGCTCGGCAATGGCGCGTGACATGACGTTGAAAGCTGCACCCAGGCGACCGACGTCGTCGAGTCCCTCAGGTACCGGGGCCGGCGTCAACTGACCCTGCGCGACCGTCAGGCTGGCCGTGGTCAGCAGCGAGAGCTGGCGCGTGATCAGCAGGCCCAGCAGGGTCAACAGGCCCGCTGACAGCAGCAGTTCGGCGATCGCAATCAAAATGCCCTGGCTCAGCAGATTCTTGCGCGCGATCACGATACGCTTCAAATCCAGACCAAATTGCAGCGTACCCAGCGATTGGCCCGCCAGTTTGATGGGCAGTGCCAGGTCATAGCGCGGCGGGTCGTCGTCGAGCGAAAAACGCGCGTCAACCGGCGGCAGGGGCTTGCCAGCGGGCCAGCCGCTGGTAGCGACGATAGCGAATCGCCTGGCTTTCGTTCAGAATCGCCTGCACCGTGGCGTAGTCATACTGGGCCAGCGGTGCCACCAGCGCGGCTGACAGCACCGGCGCGATCTGCTCGGCCTGCTCGCGTGCCTGCTCCCCCATGGCCTCGTGCAACAGGCGCAGACTGTTGCCGACCAGAATCGCCAGCATGACCAGTTCCACCAGCAGTGCTGACAGCACCAGTCGGCCGCGCACCGTGCGCCAGGGAGTGAAGCGCATTACTTGGCCTGTTTCAACACCAGTCGGACTTCATTGGCATAGGGGTCCAGTTCGATCAATTCGCGTGCTTCCAGGGCGCGATAGCCACCTAACTGGTGCCTGGCGAAATATTGTTTGGCTTGTGGTGTTTCGGCAAACGCCCAAAGGGCTGCCAGAATGCCCGCGTGTTGCTTGGCATGGCGCGCATTGAGAACATAGACGCGACCCGCCATCGGCAGACTTTCGGCCGCCACCCGCAACTGTTCGCGTACCGGTGCGGGCAGGTTCTGGAAGTTGGCCAGCGACATGAAGCCAGCGCTGCCCTCGCCCTTGAGCAGCAACTGGCCGACACTGTCGGAGGCGCTGACATATTGCAGTGTCGCATTGCCTACCGCGTTGCGCAGCAGCCAGTGTTGCCCCCACAGCGTGACCAGCGAAGAAGGCGACAGGCCGATCACGGTGCTTCCCGTCAGGTCCTTGGGCTCACGGTAGCGACTCTTGGCAGCTACCAGCGCGACGGCCTTGAAATCTGCGTGGTAGGTCAGCAGCGTCAGGTAACGGGCGTCGGTCTGCAGCAGACGGGCCTGGTGGCCGGTGGTGATGGCAATGTCGTAGTCCTGCGCCACGGCTCGCCGCGCAAATTCGGTGAAATCGGGTGCCGTGACAATTTCCACCGGGCGCTGCAGGACCTGCTCCAGGTGCAGGCGCAAGGGCTGGTACATCTCGATGATGACGCGCGCACTCGAATGCGGCGCAACGCCGATACGAAAGGGCGTGGCTGCCGCCGTTGCCGCCAGCGCCAGTGCCGGTAGCAGCAACAGCACGGCAAGAATCCAGCGCATGCAACGCATTGTGATCACCTCTCAGATTGGGGATAGAACGCGACGGCCGTCGCTTCGCGGTGCATTTTACTTGAGCGGACTTGTCGTCAAGCCGATCTGTGAGGCAGCAATTACGCCGCCACCCAGACACACCTCACCGTCATAGAGCACGGCTGATTGGCCCGGCGTGACAGCCCATTGCGGCTGTGCAAAGCTCAGACTGAAAGTTGCTTCGCTATCCACGCTCAGTGTGCAGGCGGCGTCGGCCTGCCGGTAGCGTGTCTTGGCGCTCAGAGGACCCGGCGCCGGCGCTACCCCCGCCACCCAACTGGCGTCATCGGCCTGCAGCGCAGTGGACTGCAGCCAGGCATGCTCATGCCCCTGCACCACCCACAAGGTGTTCTTCTCCAGATCCTTGCGCGCGACAAACCAGGGAGCGTGCTCGCCACCACCGCGCTGCGCCCCTTTGGCTTTGATGCCACCGATACCCAGTCCCTGACGTTGGCCCAGGGTGTAGAAACTCAAACCCACGTGCTTGCCAATGGTGCGTCCCTGGTCGTCCTTGATCGGGCCGGGTTGGCGGGCAATATAGCGGTTCAGAAAATCACGGAAGGGGCGCTCGCCAATGAAGCAGATGCCGGTGGAGTCCTTCTTCCTGGCATTGGGCAGGCCAATTTCGGCGGCAAGACGCCGCACCTCGGTCTTGTGCAATTCGCCGATCGGGAACAGCGTCTTCGACAACTGATCCTGATCGAGCCGGTGCAGGAAGTAGCTCTGGTCCTTGGACGGATCGAGTCCCTTGAGCAGCTCGTACTTTTGCGTCTGCGGGTTTTGGCGCACGCGGGCGTAGTGTCCGGTGGCGATACGGTGCGCACCCAGGCGCAGCGCGTGGTCCAGAAAGGCCTTGAACTTGATCTCGGCGTTGCACAGAATGTCCGGATTGGGCGTGCGCCCGGCCTGGTACTCGCGCAGGAACTCGGCAAAGACCCGGTCCCGGTATTCGGCGGCAAAGTTGACGTGCTCGATCTCGATCCCAATGACATCGGCCACCGCTGCAGCATCGACAAAATCAATGTTCGAGGAGCAGTATTCTGAATCGTCGTCACCTTCCCAGTTCTTCATGAAGATGCCAACAACTTCATAACCCTGCTCCTTGAGCAGCCAGGCCGTCACCGCGGAGTCAACGCCACCGCTCAAACCGACCACGACCTTGTGACCCTTGCCCTGCTTGTTCATATAAGCAGGATTATCCTTGGCCTGCGTGCTGACCGATGGTCTACAGTTCGGCATGACAAAAAAAGCGACAAGGTTGATGTGAATCCAGATGTTTTGGTGATTGGTGGCGGCAATGCAGCGCTGTGTGCCGCGCTGATGGCGCGCGAGGCGGGTGCCAGCGTGCTCTTGCTGGAAGCGGCGCCGCGCGAGTGGCGCGGTGGCAATTCGGCGCACACACGCAATCTGCGCTGCATGCACGACGCACCGCAGGATGTGCTCACCGACGCCTACCCGGAAGAGGAATACTGGCAGGACCTGCTCAAAGTCACCGGCGGCCAGACCAGCGAAGCACTGGCGCGTCTGACCATTCGGGCATCGGGCAACTGTCGTGACTGGATGCGGCGTCACGGTGTGCACTTTCAACCTTCACTCTCGGGCACGCTGCACCTGTCGCGCACCAACGCTTTTTTCATGGGCGGTGGCAAGGCGCTGGTGAACGCCTACTACCGCAGCGCCGAACGGCTTGGGGTTGCCATCCGTTATGACGCGGCGGTGGATCGCCTCGAGATCGATCAGGGCCGCTTTCTGGCGGCCTGGCTTGGTGAGGAGCGCATCACGGCCAGGACCTGCGTGCTGGCGGCGGGCGGCTTCGAGTCGAACCGGGAATGGCTGCGCGAGGCCTGGGGCCAGAACGAACGCGGCGAATGGCCAGCGGATAACTTCCTGATCCGCGGCACGCGCTACAACCGCGGCGTGCTGCTCAAGCAACTGCTGCAAGCCGGAGCGGACGCGATTGGCGATGCAACCCAGGCACACATGGTGGCGATTGATGCCAGGGCACCGCTGTATGACGGCGGCATCTGCACCCGCATTGACTGCGTTTCGCTGGGTGTGGTGGTGAACCGCGACGGTCAGCGCTTTTACGACGAGGGCGAAGACTTCTGGCCCAAGCGCTACGCCATCTGGGGGCGTCTGGTGGCGCAGCAACCCGGTCAACTCGCTTATTCCATCATCGACGCCAAGGCGGCAGGGCGCTTCATGCCGCCGGTTTTTCCGGGTGTTCGCGCTGACAGTCTGCCCGAACTCGCTCTAAAACTCGGGCTCGATCCGGAGCGCTTCATGCGCACACTGAACGACTACAACGCTGCCTGCCAGAGCGGCCACTTCGACCACACCGTGCTCGACGACTGCGGCACCGCTGGCGTGACACCAGCCAAGACGCACTGGGCACGCACCATCGACACAGCACCCTTCTTCGCTTATGCGCTGAAACCCGGCGTGACTTTTACCTACCTGGGCCTGAAAACCGACACCAGCAGCGCCGTGCACTTTGGCGGCAGGCCCAGTGAGAACCTGTTTGTGGCCGGCGAAATGATGGCCGGCAATGTGCTCGGCAAGGGCTACACGGCTGGCGTGGGCATGTCGATCGGCACCGCTTTTGGCCGCATTGCCGGCACGCAGGCGGCGCAATCGGCACTTGGACAAGGAGCGCAGCATGCCAACGCTTGAGACCCTGACCCGCGAAGCGCGCGACTTGGCCAAGGGCGCCAGCCTGAGCGGGACCGAATCCGAAGTGGCGCGGCAAATGCAGATCTGCAACGCCTGCCGCTACTGCGAGGGTTTCTGCGCCGTCTTTCCGGCGATGACGCGGCGGATCGAATTTGGCAAGGCCGATATTCATTACCTCGCCAACCTGTGCCACAATTGCGGCGCCTGCCTGCACGCCTGCCAGTACGCGCCACCGAACGAGTTTGCGGTGAATGTGCCGCAGGCCATGGCCAAGGTCCGGCTCCAGACTTACGCCGACTACGCCTGGCCGGCGCCGCTGGGCTCGCTCTACCAGCGCAACGGCCTGACGCTCGCTCTGGCGCTGGCGGCGGCGCTGGCGCTGTTCGTGATGCTGGTGCTGGGTGGCAGCGGCTCGCTGTGGCCGGCTGCTGCGGCATCGAGCTTTTACGCCATTCTTGCGCACGGTCAGCTGGTTGGCCTGTTCGCGCCGGTGTTTCTTTTTGCCGTGCTCGCGCTGGCGCTGGCTCTGCGCCGCTTCTGGCGCGAGATCACACCGGCGTCGTCATCCGATCCGGGCGCCAGCGCGATGTCAGGCGTCGCAGTGCGGGAAGCCAGCCTCAATGCCCTGAGCCTGAAGTACCTCGATGGTGGCCACGGCGAGGGCTGCAACAACCAAGACGACGGCTGGACGCTGTGGCGCCGGCGTTTTCATCACCTGACCGCTTACGGATTTGTGCTCTGCTTTGCCGCCACCACCGTGGCCACGCTCTACCACTACCTGCTGGGCTGGGACGCACCCTATGAACTGCCGAGCCTGCCCAAGCTGCTGGGTGTGATCGGTGGTGTTGCACTGCTGATCGGAAGTGCCGGGCTGTTTGCCCTGAATCTGCGCCGCCATCCGCTGCATGGCGACGCGGCACAGAAGCCCATGGACCGGGGTTTCATCGCCCTGCTGTTCTTCAGCAGCGCCAGCGGTCTGGCCCTGTGGCTCGCGCGCGGCACGCTTGCCATGCCACTGTTGCTGGCATCGCATCTGGGCGTGGTGATGGCCTTGTTCCTGACGCTGCCCTATGGCAAGTTTGCCCACGGCATCTTCCGCGGTGCTGCTCTGCTCAAGTGGTCTGTCGAGCGGCGTCAGCCGGATCGGCTGAAACTTGGGTCGGATTGATGTTCGTCATCCCGGACCCTGGCTTTGTCATCCCGGACCCTGGCTTTGTCATCCCGGACCCTGGCTTTGTCATCCCGGACTTATATGGATGCCTCCCGGATAGCAAGAAGAATTTGTGTTGTGTTGTAAAAAAATCGGCTGCTTACTTATATCCGGCCTTGATTTCGTGGTCTGTCTGGTTGCCCAGACTCGCCCGATGGCCCT
>QYPX01000249.1 GCA_007280205.1 Comamonadaceae bacterium | reverse complement strand
GTGCGTCCTTGAACAAATGGTCGCCCACGACATCCTTGCGCAAACGCTCGAGATCGGCATACAGCGCGTCCACGTCGCGACACGCCAGTTTTCCGGCTATGAAACACCGGGAGCAGCCCTCGGTGGCCGCAACGACCTTGCCGCCTTTTCCAAAAAGCGTCGGGTCACCGGCCTCGTCCACGAACCAGGTCACGGCAGCCGCATCTTCGGGCTGGGAAAAGACGTTAGGCATTTCAATAGTCATCACATTTGCTTGATGGACCTCACTTCGGCTCCTTTGAGCCCAGCACTGTTATCGTGGTGTAGCTTTTGATTCTTCTGAGGGTTGGATTCGTTTCAGACAAATTTCTGGTCATCGCATAAATATCCAAGCCCTTGCCCATCTCAAACATCACACCATTGCTCAACACCAAAAATCGGTCGTGATGTGAAGGGTCGCGCTCCCACGTTAAATTGACACCCAATACTTCTAACTGAGCTGCCAGTTCGCGTAACTGTTGATCGCCCTCTGCGACCTCGGCATCTTCTCGCTGTCCTGTGATTACATGTATTCTTGCCAGAGGGCCATTCTTCTTCAACCACTGAATGACTTCCCCCAGGTTTCGGCGTTGATGCTTTTTGTCCAGGTAAGGGTCTATCAGCAACGCTGATGTAGCGCCACGAACAAAGCGTTCTTCAAAGATGCGGCCCCACCCCCAATTGCCCTCTCCTGCTGGAAGAGCCATCCGGCGATACAGATACTTCGCGCCATCTCTTATTGAATTCCAGTCGATGTCAGGTGCATCTTCGATCTCGTCGGAGCCAACAGCTACTACAGGAACTGGCTGAGGTGCCGGTGTTGGCGCTGGGGCTTCTGCGGGCGGAGGTAGCTTGATGGGTGTCACGTTCAGTGTCACAGCTTCTTGCGTACCAAATAAGTCTTCAAGCTTCCGCGACACTAATTGCAACGCATTGCTGAGTCGAGTTGAGGCAACGTCAAAGGCCGCCTTTTGCTCCGTCGATGCAGACTCCGCCGCCGCCTTGATGTCAGCCCCAATACGTTCAAGCTCGGCAACAACCTCGCTAACAGCCTTGGCGGGCAGTTCCTCAGCCTTTCCAACAAGAATATCCCCATGATCAGTGGTGCGCGTGCGGAGATGCGTTTCCAATGCTGCACGCAAAATATCACGCACCTCCGTATAGAAAGTCTTCACCTTCTGCGTCTGCATGTAGGTGGTTCCGGCACCAAACACGTCAGACACCACGTTTCTGGATTCAGTAATCCGCTCTTCAACTTCCTCGGATACGAAGTCATCCAGCAACCGGATGATCGTCGCCTCCTCCGTCTCAATCAAGCCCTGCAAAGCCTCCAGTGTGCGAGTCAAGAAATCGCGCAGTCTGTCTGCCACATCGATCCGAATCTCAGCCCCAACCTCAAGCTGTGTGCTTATGCGCGCACTTTCTTCGGCTAGTGCCGCAAGATGCGTCTCAAACTTTTCCACAAAACTGGAGAACTCCGTTTGCTGCTCAGACAAAAGCGCAGCTACCCTTGGAAAAATGGTGTTGGCAACTTTAGCCTGCAAACCGCGCATGTACCCCCAGTTACCACTGCGTCGCGTTCGCCAGTGGCGGGCCGCGTCATCGGTTTCAAATTCACCCAAGATTTTGTCTGCAGACAGAGATATAGCTTCAATGCGCGCATGGGCCAGCTTCTCACCGCCCTGCACTGCACTTTTCAGGACATTGACGTCGGCTTCGACAGTTCCCTTAAATGACCTGCCTGCTTCGTCAAAGCGACGACGAAACTCGCCGAGCTTATGCTCGGCCACCTCCTTGTCCTTAACGCTGTGAACCGCCAGCCTACGCCCTTCAATCAAACGCAGCATTTGTTCAATCTCGGTCGCAGCGCCAGCACGTAACGCACGCGAGACATGGGCGAGGCGTGACTCAGTGGACAAAATTTCCATGAGCTTTTGCTCTACATAGCCCATGCCACCAGGATCTGCCTTCGTCAGCGGGTGTTCAATTTCCTTGCCGTCCTTGGCTTTGCGGTGGTTGATAGCTGACGTAAATATGATGTCAATATCACCCAACTGCTCGCGATAACGCTCCATTGACGGCGTATCACTTCCACCCTCGGACAATGCACTCAGCGTTGCATCAATCTGGGCGCGAAGTCTTCGCCGCTCCTGTTCAAGACGACGGGCAATGGGTTCGGCCTCCTCATCGTCGCCCGCGGCCTGATCAACGTGCTGGCTGTAGGTGTGGTCAACCTGGGTGACTACAAACACCAACTGTTTTATGGAACCACGCCGCAATAGCGACAGAATGAAGTCCTTTTCCGTTTGGCCGTAGGATGCGCCAGATTTGGTCAAGAACAACACCGCATCAACATCCTTGACCACCTCCTCTGTCAGGTTGACACGAAACCGTTCAGGGTCATCCAGCCCGGGTGTGTCGATCAGCAAAATGCCCTGTTCAAGCAAGGCAGACGGCGCAGTAATCTCAATTTTCTCAACAAGGCAATGGTGCGGTCTGGTACCGGTTGTGAACTGCTTCAACTCCTTACGAAACGCCACTGCAGCCTTGTTGTCGGCAAGGCTGTCTAGCGAGTAGTCTTGAAACTTTCCGCCCGGTACTATGAATTCCTTCTCCAGCGCGCCAAGCTTGCGCTCATCAAAATGCTCTTTGCCATCGTCCTCTGGCTTCTTGCTGGGGAACTTCGACCAATTTGCAATGCGCTGGGCATCCGGGTCCTTGGGATTTTCTGCATGGAGTTTCTTTAAGGCTTCCCACCGCTCGGCGGGCATAAAGTGCAAACGTGCCTGGATGTTTGGCCCATAGCGAAAGGTTGTCACAGCAGCAGTTTCGGGATTGGTCTCCTCACCCGCCAACTTTCTACCCAGCAGCTCATTCACAAACGAGGACTTGCCCGCCTTGAACCGACCTACCACCGCCACGCGATACTCGTTGGGCACGGATTGCTTGTCCAGCAAATCTTGCAACTGTGTAGCTGTGCGCAAGCACTCTGCGCCAAGCGCAAGGTGGCGTTCTTTTTCGCTGGTCAACAGCAACTGCCGGACAGAGTCAATCTCCGCTCTGGCGGCCAGTATGTTGTTGCGCAGTTGAAGTGGTGTCGAGGTTGCCATTTTTCTCCCTATCTGCAAGTTTAATTAGTCAAAGTCAATAAAGTGCCGTTCACAATCGCTCAGCCAACCCTTAAATCAAGGATTGCCGTCAATCGAATCGCAATCTCCTCACGATCAGCCGCGTAATGGGCACGACGATGATCTTTTGGGCATATAGCAACCACATTGGACGGATGGTCCGGGCCGTTTTCTGCGAGCGGCACCACATGGTGGGTTTCCAGGTAGATGGAACCTGCTGCAGTAACAAACCCCGGTTCATTGCAAAGCTCGCACAGACCTCCAGCCCTTATCAACACCGCTTCGCGGACTGCAGCGGATCGGTCGCGAATTAATACGGTTGCCTCTCGCATGGTTGGTGGCGCGGGCGCTGAAAACTGATCTACATACTTTGACCTGCCCAATTCCGGATTCGCCTGATCTGGCGTTTTCAATGGGGCGTCACCGTCACCTTCAGCAGCAGGCAATTCAACGGACGCAAGCACAACCCCGCGCACCAACAACACGTTGCCCGTGTCGTTGTCGTACGCATGCATGAACCAGTTTTCCCTGTCCAACTTGCGCGCATCTACCGTCGAAGACGCTTTACCCAACTCTTCACGCTGCCTTCGATCACCCTCAAGAACAATAACCCTGACAGGCATAGCACGACGAAATGAGAGTTGCAATGCCCGATCAAAGGCGCGGGCTCGATGCGCCTGGCTGCGCGCTCTGTTGCGCTCCTCGCTGGGTTGTGTGCGGTCAATGGCCTTGCGATCCAACCCCAACGCCAAGTCGCGAAAATTCTCGTTGTAAACAATTGCCTGGCCAGATGGGAAATCCAATAGCTTCAAAGACCCATGCCAAATGCAAACGAGGAAACCCTCTTTTTCTGAACCAAAGGCCCAGTCATAACAATAGGACGGGTTTGCTTTGGGATTCTTTACCGGTCTGCCCTCGGCAGTGGTGTGCCAAGGCGTTACGTCTATCCCAGCCTGCTCGACCAAATCCATCACTGAGAGGCGCTGCGTCGGCAGCAGGCTAGCCAAGGTTTCGAGGTCACTCATGCTGCCACACCCGCGCGAACTACCCGAATCTGCCCTGCCCTGGACTCCACTTGTTTAGTTCTGACCAAACTGCGCAACAGCGACTCCACCACTGCGGCAATGCCAGCGCCCGTTCGCGCAAAGCCCAACGCACGGGCCAGCAGCGTGGGCGCGTCCGCTTTGGCGCAAGAGCCGCCCGCTGCACGCATTGCGGCCAAAAGCTGGGCTTTGAGGTGGTCGCGGTCGTCACGGTCGATGTCTTTGACCAACACGGTCAGTACACCGCCCGAGTTTCCGGCAATGCCACGGCGCACGGCGCGACGACTCGCAGTGTCCAGCTCGACCTTCAGCGCCGGGCCGGTATGGGCATGCCCCAGCTCCCGCGCGGTGGATCGAATCAAGTCGTCCCGGCTAAGCCCACCACTTCCAGCACTTGCGGCGCTTGCCAAGACCCGGCGAATTGTGCACATCAACTGGCCATCGTTCAACCCATTCACCTGCACAGCGCTGCCAGAAGCTTTGCCACCCGCTGCCTTGGCAGGGGTGGCCCTAGATTTTGGGCGGTCTGGCCCTCCCGCTGCGCCAGCCATGTCTTCCAGGTCGTCAAAAAGGCTACTAGCCCCCGTGGGACTTGCGTGAGCAGCTCTCTTTTTTATAGCGATTGTCGCCTTCTTCTGTGCCTTGAGTTGCTCTTTTTGCACCATCTGCTCGGCGGCCAGCGTGGCGGCATCGGGTGGCGGGTGGTTCTGGCTGAACGCGCCGGGCCAACCGCCGTGGGCTTCAATCGCGGTGTCGACCTGCAACATCAGCTTTTGCGTGGCCTGTAGCGCCGCATAGACGCGCAGCCAGTGGGTGATATCGTCCTGGCTCAGGCTGCGGCCCGCCTTGCGCCGGTCGTCCAGCCACTTGTGCAGCACCTGGTAGCCACCAATGGTGTGCTGCCAGATGGACTGGTGCACGTTGGTAAAACCGCTGGTGGCGTTGATATACACCTTGCCCACCTTGTCAACGGTGCCCTGCACCTCTGCCAGCTCACGCGACTTCTCGGCCACCTTCACCAGTGAGAAATCAGTGCCAAACCAGGCTGTAGCCCCCGTAGAACGTGCGCAACCAGCTACTATATTTATAGCATCTTGGTGCTCCAAAAGATGCCAGGCCACCAGCTCCGCACCCAGCTTGGCGAGTGCGTCGAACACCTTGCGGCTGCCGGGAATGGGAATGCGGGGGAAGTCGGTACGCAGAAACGCGGAGTAGCGCTGGCGATAGGCCGGGCTGTGCAGCACAGCGAAGAGGTAGTGGAATATTTTTTCTGCGTGCAGTGGCGCTGTAGGGTCTTCGGGGCGGTAGTCGGTGGGTGTCAACGTGAGCACGGAACTTAGCGTCGAGATAAAACTAGCCGAGAAGTTAGGTTGCTTTGCGCCTCCGAGATCAAGCCAAAGTGGAAATACATTGCCCGTGTCATAAGCAGATACGCACTTATGAGACGCATAGGCGTTCGCCACAGCGACATCCCAGTTGTCTTTTGTTAAACGCGTCGATATGAGGGCTCTGCTGTCTTTTCCCCAGGCCATGTGTTTATGAGTGGGCCAAGATCGACCCCAGACCAAAGTTGAGTCAAAGAAAATCCATCGCCAATCGAACGGGCGATAGCAAGTCGGCTGTACCGTTCTCGAAATTGAAATTGTTTGAAGGTTTTGCCTAGCGCTAGGAAGGTCCCATCCGTCCTTCGCAGAAATTTGGAACTCTTCTAAAAGCGCTGCGTCGTTTAACGTTGACTTTTTGAACGCGGTTATACGCTTTTCAAGATCATTCCGCTCGAAATCGACCACAAGATTGTCGCGGGCGGTTATGTACCCAGCACCGTTAACTGCCATTGCCGCTGGCAGCAAGAAATTGCGCTGGTATTCGTCCTTGAGAGTTCTGTCTTGTTGCATTAAAAAATACTGATCGTGCGTGGGATCAATAACAACCCACGGCAGCGATCCGATATTCTTTTCCAGTAAGATTTTTTCTTTAGTCGAACTGGAACCCCAAAGATCAATATGGCGAATCTGGCGAGGTTCTTTCGTACCCCTTGCGAATAGCCCAATTGCGACGCCTTGCTTTATTTCAAAAACGTTCTCATTTTCGAGACCATCTGGTGGACTTTCATTTTTGGTCGTGTTGCCATGCAGATCAAGAATGTATTTGCTGCCTGACGTCTTCACCATCTCATATCGGAGCCCACGCAACGTAGGGT
>QYPX01000199.1 GCA_007280205.1 Comamonadaceae bacterium | reverse complement strand
GATGAGGTGCTTGTCAGCGAATATGCATCAGGGCCATCGGGCGAGTCTGGGCAACCAGACAGACCACGAAATCAAGGCCGGATATAAGTAAGCAGCCGATCTTTTTACAACACAACACAAATTCTTCTTGCTATCCGGGAGGCATCCATATAGGTCCGGGATGACAAGACGGGCCACGGGATGACAAACCTGGCGTCCGGGATGACAAACATCAGCCCTGGTACCGGCGCTCGCGTTCGGCCTTGTTGACGTAGCGCTGGATCAGCGCGCGTTCGCGCTCGCGCATACCGATGAATTCGCAGCCAACGCGCCGGTGCACTGACCCGTTGGGAAACCGGATGTCGAAGGTGCCCCGCACCAGGAGGTCGGTGATGACTTCAACCCCTTCGGCGTGGCCCAGACTGTGGGTGCTGCCATACAGGGCGCCAAAACTGGTGTCCTTGCCCAATTCGCGCAAGGCTATGCGGCAGCGGCCAAAACGTATGCCGGTCTCGATCTCGAAGGCGCCCGGCGGCAGCGCCAGCGCCACACCGCCGCAGCTGATGTCGACAATGTCCATTTCCTCGGGCACGCCCAGGGCCCGCGCGTTGGCAATGATGCACAGGGGTGGGTCGCCGCGTGGCGTGCTGACGCGGTAGCTCTCGCGACGCTGCAAGCGCAGCAGGCTCTCGGGGATGCTCATGCCAAAGACATCGTGCCCCTCAAAGTGCGCCCTGTGCAGCGCCTCCACACTCATCTGGATGCGCACGCCGTCGAGCTCGGTCACACAGACAATCCGGGTCGCGCTCAAGGCCCGCTGGTTGGCTTCGGCGCTGGACCCGATATCGAGCAACACCAGGTTTTTCTCGGGCACGACCGCCACAACGGAAGTCAGAATGAAGTCCTCCCCGATGTTGCCGATGTAGGCCATGACCGCTGCACCAGACTTGCGCAGCGCGCCCAGAATGGAGGCGACTTCGTTGCGTCCACGAACCGCGTATTTGCTCAGTTCCGTACTGCCTGCTGGCGTCTGCTTGGTGAGATCGTTCATTGAAGTATCGTCAGGATGAGGTTGAAACGGCTAGAGTATCTCCGATAGGCTGGCGGGTCCACTTTTCTCGAGCCGGTAAACCCAGGCCAGAAGTTCTGCCACCGCCAGGTAGAGCGCGGGCGGGATGCGTTGGTCCAGATCCACCTGCATCAGCAGCGCCACCAGTTCTTTGGATTCATGCACATAGACGCCGTGTTGATGGGCGCGCTCAATGATCGCCTGGGCGATCAGGCCGCGGCCCTTGGCCACCACACGGGGCGCGTCGTTGGCGCCGCCGTAAGCCAGCGCAATGGCCGATTGGCGCGTGTCAGGTTTGCGCATGGCGAGTAATCGAAATGCGCGCGCTCGGCAGGCCGGCCGCTGAGAGCGCCTCTTGCAAGGATGCGCCGTTGGACTGCAACAGCTCTGCGCTGGCGGCCTTGTCGGCCTCGACCCGGATCATGACGCCGCCAGCGCCAAAGCTCAGCATTGCATTGAGCTCGCCGAGTCGGGGCAAGACCAGGCGCAGTCGCGAGTTCCAGTCGGGCTGCGGCGCGCCCTCGTCCTGGGCATTGGCATCGGTCGGCTGCTCCTCCACCGTCCACTGCATCCATTGCCTGGGCCAGATCTCGAGTTGCATCATGACCACCGAGGTATCGAGTGTGGCAAGCTGCATCTGCACCAGTGGCAGCGCTTGCGGCGCAATGGCCTGCACCCCGGTCTGCGCATCGGCCTGCGCCGAACGTACCAGCCTGGCCTGGGGTTCCTGCATGAGCTGCGGCAAATCGCGCGTGCCGGCCACCCACTGCGCCTGATGCGACTCGTAGAACAGACCGCTGGTGCTCAGCGTTTGGGCCAGCTGGCCCGATAGGCGTGTGCCATCGGCTGGCGCTGCGCTGAGCAGGGGGCCGGGTACTGCAGCGGTGGTGGGCATCGGCGCCGCGCCGGCCTGCAGCATGGCCGCGGCCACCAGACGGCCGGCGGTTGACAAAGAGGGCGCGTCGGCCGCACCCTGCGGCAAAACACTTCGCAGCTGAAAGGTCGGGCTGGGCTCGCGCGTCACAAAGGCCAGCTCCAGCGCGTCGCCGGGGGCGACGAAAGACGGCAAGCTCATGCGCAGTTCCTGACCCGCCACCAGAACCTTGTAGCTGCCATCGGGCAGCTTGGCATCGACACGCGCGCTCAGGATCTCGCCGGGGTCAAGCTGCGGCAGCAAGCGCAGGGCGTCGGAGCGGCCAGACGCCACCGAGCGCACGCCGATGGCCGGCTCGGTGCCCTTGAGCAGGATGGCCGGAATCATCATGGGCGTTGCCCCGGGCGCAGCGTAGCGGCTAGCCGCTGGGGCTGGCCTCGTAAGCGCCTTGCAATCGCTGTTGCTGGCGCGCACTGCCAAGGTACTGCGTGAGTTGATGCATCCATGGTTCGGTGCATTCTCGCACCTTGGCGTCGTCGGCCAGCGCCTTGCGCAGCAGCTCGAACTTGCGCTCAGTGAAGTGCTTGCCCTCAGCCCGCGCGCTGTCGGCCCGGCGCAGCTGATCTGTCAGGCCGCGGCAGTCCAGCTCCAGCGCAACCAGCCGGTCCCAGTCGCTCGCCCGCGCTGCCTCGACCATCTCGCCGGTCTTGTCCGAGATCGACACATAGAGGCCAAGAATCTGTTGGTGTGGGTCCATGACTCAGAAGGCTCCGTAAGCGCTCGCCAGGCGGCGCGATTGCATTGACGCGATCGGCGCCGGGCTGCTCCGCGGCGGCATCATGATGGGAGTCGGTTCGGGCGCGCTGCGCACCGTCGGGGCGCTTCGCGCTGGCGTGTCAGCAATGCCCTCCCAGGCACTGCCGAGTTGCAGCAGCAGCTGCGCTACCTCGTCAAGCGCCTTGGCGTCGTTCTTGAGGTTGGCCTCGAGCAGGCGCTGCGTCATGTAGACGTACAGGTCCGACAGGTTCTGCGCCATTTTGCCGCCCACATTCAGGTCCAGGCTGGCCTTCAGGCCACCGTCGACGATGGCGATCGCCTTGGCGATGGCCTCGCATTTGGCTGGTACTTCGCCGCGTTGCAGGTGCAAAGCAGCCGATGCAACAGCGGCGCGGGCGCCGTCGAACAGCAGCTGCACCAGTCGCTGCGGGCTTGCCGATTCGATGATCGACTCGACGCCTATGCTGCGATAGGCGTTCATCGCGCTGCGGGAATTTGCGTAGTACATCAGGATCATCCTTTGTTGTAATAGTTCGGCAGGTTGCCAAGCTGCTGCGTCAAGAACGTGGCCGTTGTATTCATGCCGCTCATCAGCGTGTCGAGCGCCCTGAACTGCTTCTGGTAGCGCACCTGGGTTGCGTCCAGGCGGCTTTGCAGTTTGACGCGCTGCGTGCCGATGTCGGTGATGGAGCGGCTGATGCCCGCAGTGGCGGTGGGTATCGGTCCGCTAAAGCCCAGCAGGCCGTCGGCAAAGGTCTTGACTGCGCTGCCCAGGGCCAGAGCCAGCGCCGAGGCACTGACGACATCGGCAGAAAGGGCGGCGTTGAGCTTGCTTGCGTCCAGGGCCAGAGAGCCGTCTTTTTGAAAACTGATGCCCAGCTGCGACAGCGTGGTGTAGCTGCCGCTGACAGACTGCACGCCACCCAGGAGGGCGCGCACCTGGCGCTGAATGCTGAGCACGGTCGAATTACCCTGCAACACCGCGCCTTTGGCGCTGGCGCCGGCCATCGCCTTGTTGGCGCTGTTATAAGCGCTTACCAATGAACTCAGCGCCGCGCTCAGCTGGCTGCTGCTGCGTTGTACCGCTACCGTTACGGCGCTGGTGGTCTCTTTGGTCAAATTCAGCGTCACGCCCTGAATCGCACCGGCCACGCTATTGCTGGCGCTGCTGACGCTGACGCCGTCCACCGTCAGCAGCGCATTGCGCGCGGTCTGGGTTTCACTCAGGCTCTGGCTGGGCTCGGTGGGATCGAAGCCGACCAAAGACTTGACCGCCGCCTCGCCGCTCACCGTCAGCTGCATGCTGCTGGCCGCGCCACTGCTGTTGGACGTCAGCGCCAGCCGATACGGGGCACTGCTGCCGTCGTTGATGATGCTGGCCGTGACACCGGCATTGGCGGCATTGATGGCGTCGCGGATGCCCGCCAGCGTGTTGTTGCTGCTGTCGATGCTCAAAGTTACCGGCGTCCTGGCCGGGTCGGCCACGAAACCGGCAGACGCGTACTGCCCATCCACCGGGGTTCCGCTGGTGGTGCCCAGGGTGATCGTGATGCTGGTGGCGCCACCGAGCCCGACGGTGCTGGTGGTGTCAGCCAGTCCGGGCGCCGGAGACACCAGCTTTTGCACCTGGGCCAGCTTGGTCACCTGCAGCGCGTAATTGCCGCTGGCGGCGGTGCTGTCAGCCGTTGCCGACAGCACCGTGGAATCGCTGACGCTCGTTGAATAGGCAGCGCTACCCGCCGTCTTCAGCGACTGAGCGGTCGTTTGCAATGCCGACAAGGAGCCCTGCACCGAGCCCAGGCTGGAGAGCTTGAACTGGTACGAGGCTTCCTTGGTGGCCAGCAGGGTCATGGGCCGCTGCTCCACAGCCATCAACTGGCTGACCATACCCTTCACGTCGAGCCCGGATCCGACACCCGCAGCGGTCAGCGTGCCGGTGTTGGCGCTGAGGCTGGGCAAGGTGGTTGCCATGGAAATCACCCCTTGTTGTTGAACTACGACATCCTACTATCGGCCAGTAGCGGCCAATCCTTTAAGCAGCGCTGTAAAAGCGCTGCTATCAGGCTTTTTGCGCCAGCAGCAAGCCGGTCATGCGGTCCAGTGCGTGCGAGATGGCAACCATTTCTTCCGTCGGCACCTGGCGTATCAGCTGCTTGGTTTCGGTGTCAACCACCCGCACGATCACACGCTCCGACTGGTTGTCGACCTGAAACTCGATACCGGCCGACGACGATTTCAGAAAATCGTTGATTTCCTTCGCGGCCTGCGCCGCCTTCTGTGGGTCAGGCCGCGCTGGTTTTGCCGCAGTCGCCGAGTTGACCACAGCGCTTGCTACGCCGGCTGTGACGTCTGAGACTGTCGCCGGTGGCCTTGCGGCGGGCGCGGCGCTGCTGTCTGCCGCATTGAAAGGGGAAGTCCCGTCGATCTTCATTTTGGTGCTCCTTCAAAGGTGCGAAAACCCCGGACCGGTCAATTCCGGCCGGGGCCCGGTGGGCGCGTGTTAATTGCTTACTTGAGCAGCGAGAGCACGCTATTGGGCAGCGAGTTGGCTTGCGCCAGGATGGCAGTGCCGGCCTGCTGCAGAATCTGGCCGCGTGTCATGGCAGCGGTTTCTGCCGCAAAGTCAGCGTCCTGAATCCGGCTGCGCGAAGCAGACAGGTTTTCCGAGGTCGTTGCCAGGTTGGAAACCGCCGACATGAAGCGGTTTTGGTAGGCGCCGAGGTCGCCGCGCGAAACGTTGACCTGGCTCAGTGCCGCGTCGATCGTTGCAATGGCGAGCTGTGAAGTTGCAGCGCTGGACAAGCTGATGCTCGACAGCGATGAAAACGCGCTGCTCACGGCGCCGGCGCTGAAGAGCGTGGCGTTGGCGGCGCCCGTGGTGATCGTCCCCTTGCTGCTGGTCAGCGAGATGGTACCGGTCTTGATCGAGGAATCGGTGGCTGCGCCGCCGGTCAGGGTTTCGCCGGAGAAAACTGCGGTCTTGGTCGCGCCGGTGTTGCCGAAGTTCAGGACGCTGATGTCGCGGCCGTCGGTCGTCGACAGGGTCAGGCCGGCTTTGCTCGAACTGCTGGTAAAGGCCGCGGTCACGCCGGTGGTGCCTTGCGCGCCGTTGATCGCGCCCATCAAATTCGTCAGATCGGTCGGATCGGCGACTGCAACCGAGATTGCGACAGCGTTGAGCGTCATTGTGACGGTACCGGCGCTCGCAATGCCGCTCAGGCTAGCGGTGTTCGCGGCGGTCGCGGTGATGCCGACGGCGCCCGCGCTGGCGTTGATGGCGGCAGCGACAACTTTGGCATCGGAGCCGGCGGCATAGCCGATGACGGCCGTGGTGCCGCCGCCAGACGTGGCAAACGTCAGATCGGCTTCTATGGCCACGCCGTTGCCCGCACTGACGTCTGCGGCAGCAGCCAGAGTCTTGCCTACGCCGGCGTTTCCTATGACCGAGCCGTCCGCCGACAGGATGTTGCTGCCCAAACCGGAGGCGCGCGCATCGGCAATCGAGGTGACTGTGATCGTCTGGTTGGCATTGGCGCCGACCTGGAAGGCCTTGTCGCTGAACGAACCGTCGAGCAGGTTCACGCCGTTGAATTGGGTGGTGCTGGCGACGCGGGTAATTTCAGCCGTCAACTGCGCCGCTTCGGCATCCAGCGAGGCGCGGTCCGACGAGCTGTTGCTCGCGTTGGCCGACTGCACAGACAGTTCACGCAGGCGCTGCAAGTTGTCGGAAATCGCGTTGAGCGAACCTTCAGCCGTTTGCGCGAGAGAAATGCCGTCGTTGGCATTGCGCGCGGCCTGGTTCAGACCATTGATCTGCGCTGTCATGCGGCTCGAGATGGCCATGCCGGCTGAGTCGTCCTTGGCGCTGTTGATGCGCAAGCCGCTGGAGAGGCGCTGCAGCGAAGTGGTGAGGGCCGTTGCCGAAGTGGTGAGGTTGCGCTGAGCATTCAACGATGCTATGTTTGTGTTGATAACTGATGCCATGATGAAACTCCTTACTAGGTTTAAGAAATACCGGCGGTACTGCCGGGCACTTCGGTTTGCCTCATCTGCGAAGCATTGAAACCTCCGTTGGTCAATCTATCGGATGATTTCTGGCAAAGGTTTAGCCCTATTTTTTGCGGCGTACAGAGGGCGGCGCGCTATCGACAATTGTCTGGAATACTGTAATTTGCAGTGCGCCTTCACTGGGGATTCGCTGCTAACTGGCTTGTTGTGCTGCTGCGGAACGGGCGTGAAAATAATTTTGGGCGGGGATTGAATTCGGGCGGAAAGGGGCGGGGTTTGCCGTCATTGCACCCTCGCCGTCATTGCGAACGAAGTGAAGCAATCCATGCAGTCCGAAGGCATGGATCGCCACGCTTCGCTCGCGATGACTGTCCCGGCTGCTCAGCCCCGCGCGGCCAACAGCTGTGTCAAATCGGATTTCAGAGCATCGAGGTCTTCACTTGGGTGCTTTGTCTGTCATAGACAACAGTGCGGCTCTGGTTCACAGACCGTAAGAAGTACGGGTTGCGAATGTAGTGGGGGTTTACCAAATCGACCGGGCGGCCAAGCAATTTTTCCAATGATTCGGCCAGTTCAATCCAGCGACGGGCACGAGATCCAGGGGCCTGTCTGTCAAGCTCAACCAGAAAATCAAAGTCACTCGCTCCGGGGGTGAAATCAGGCCCTGTCGCCGATCCAAACAGCTCAAGATGCGCCACACCATAGCGCTCGCACAATGCGACTATGGAGGGCAGCTGGCTGGTGAGCGAGGTTTGCATTGCGCGATTATCCTGCTTTAGAGTAAGGTGCAAAAGATCATCGGTCAGCATGACTGACTTGCGACGCAATCCCAGTGGCATTCTGGACGATGCGCGGCGTGACCACGATGAAGTGTATTTGGTGGCATCCATCACAACCAATTCACTCATGGCCAGCCACGCCGACAGTTATATCTCGGCGGTGTCTTACATGGAGATGGCGCAGGGGCCGGGCACTTTGGTTTGCTGCGTTGCCGAAGCATTTCAACCTCCGTTGGTCAAGCTATCGGTTGTTTTTTGAGAAACAGTAGGCCTCGTCTGCAAGCTCGGGCCCCCGATTGAACTGCTGCAAGTGTCGGCGCACGCCCTGAAATACAGTGTGAGCCAACTCCGCAGGGAAGTCGCCCGGCAATCGCTGTTCAACCGCGGCCAGCGCCGTTTCCAGGCGGTGCGTCATGCCCTGCATGGCGTCCCAGGCACCTTCGACTCCGCTGCTCTTGGCCAGCGCTTCCCAGTGGCGATACTGGATTTCGGACAGTTTGTAATGAGCCGTCTTGCTACGCACGGCC
Organism: Comamonadaceae bacterium; assembly: GCA_007280205.1. Classification (GTDB taxonomy): domain Bacteria; phylum Pseudomonadota; class Gammaproteobacteria; order Burkholderiales; family Burkholderiaceae_C; genus Rhodoferax. The sequence continues at coordinate 2,422 of QYPX01000199.1, read as the reverse complement.
ATGGCCAACTTTGTTTTCTTGTACTGCAAGGAATGGGGCTCCGTTCCAATCAGGGGCCATGCTGATAGCACATCGTACAAGGGCGTCATCCGATAGCGACCGCCAGGCAGCACAAATAGAGAAAAGTTCTTGGCATGCCCGTCGATGGCCGCCAGAAACCAGAACAGCAACTGGGCACACAGAAAATTCCGCCCATCTTCATGAAAAGCCTCTCCCCCTTTAAGCACCTCCAGGCACGCCTCGATACCGGGTCCGCCCTTCTGCTCGTACTTCTGGTCGCTGGAAACACCTTTTGCTTGGCAAAGGTCCTCTTGGGGCAATCGGGCAATCCAACCTTCCGGGCGCCAGCTTCGGTCAAAGCGTTTGACCACCAGCACCCGCCGCGCGCCAAAGTCTTGAATCTGGCACTCAGCCGCCGGCAAACCAAGCTCTTGCACGATTTGGTTGCAAAGCCATTCATTCTCGACTGACAGCCGCAGGTCCAGGTTGCGTCCGGGGGTTACCCCGATGGGTGGTTTGAGTATGTGAGTAGTAGGCGTGGCGCCCAGAGGCCGACACCATTTTCCTTTCACCTCAAGCAGTGCAGTTTTTTCCTGCGCGCCGGCAATGGACAGACGCCAACCTTCTTCATCATCCTGCGCTCCCGCCCCGGCTTGGGAGCCCAAGGTGCCCAGATGCCTCTCAATCTGCTCGGACGTCAGGGTCTCGTACTTCAACTGGTCAAAGCCCCCTGGCGTAGCGCCGGGTGGCAGCAACTGCACCGCACCCACGCAGTCCCGGCCCACCGCTTGCAACAATGTAAATGCGTCAGTGCCCTTGGTATGGAACCGGGCACTGATGCGCTTGCGAATGCCATCACTATCGGGCAACAGGTTGTCAAAGTAGTTGCGTACCGCGTCGCCCTCCAATCGGTTGTCCGCGGTAAAAGGTAGCGACAGGGAAAGCGGCCGGCTGCGCGCAGACGCCCTCCAGGACGGTGCATAGTCCAACCGGTGGTTCCCGCTGCGCCCCACACTCCAAGCGCCCACCAATTCACCGTTCATCCAGATTGAGAGCGCGCTCATTACCACTCTCCTTGGGGTCCGGTGTCGGGTATATCTGACTCGGGTGATGTGACGCCGACCGGCGCATGCGTATCGCGCAAGACCAGGTCGACACCTAAAATCTTCAAGAAGTCTAAAAGCTGCCCCGCACTGACCACTGCAGGGTTGCGCTCAATCGCCGCGATGCGGGACTGGGACAATCCGAGTTTGAAGGCAAGGTCCGCCTGGCTCAGTCCGCGCACTTTGCGCAGGGAGCGCAGCTGGGGCGCGAGCTGGTCCGTGATTGAGATGAGATAGTCCATACCGAAATACCACCTTTGAGCAATATTGTCATCATATCACCTAAAGATAATAATGTGTGAATATGACCTTGAAGTGATACGGCGCCCCTACCCAGGTAGTCCGGTTCGCGATGTATACTTCGTACATCATGCAAAACTCCCAAACACTTGAGCGCACACAGATTTATCTGACGCAAACGCAGCAGTCGCGCCTGGCAGAGGCCTGCCGGCGCGCAGCGGTTACCAAGAGTGAGTTGATCCGTCAGGCGGTGGACCAGTTTCTCAGCCAGCAAGCAATCCCCAGTTTGGCTGACAAAGCACAACACATCGAGGGTCTGGCGGGTTTGTGGGCTGACAGGGACGATATGGCCGACCCGACGGCGTATGTTCGCTCTGTGCGTGCGCCGCGCTTTTGATGAGCGGCACGGTGGTCGCGGCCGGCGGTGTGCTGATCGACTCTGATGTGCTGATCTGGTTTGCACGCGGCAACGCCCGCGCTCTGGCTACCTTGCGCAGCCACGGCGACAGGTATATCTCGGCGGTGTCTTACATGGAGATGGCGCAGGGCTGCCGCAACAAGGCCGAACTCAAGGTGCTGCAAAAAGCGTTCAAGTCAAGCGCCCACGACGTGCTGCCGATCACGCAAGGCATTAGCGATCTGGCTTGTGCCTTGGTTGAAAAATACGCTTTGTCGCACAGCGTGCATGTAGCCGATGCCTTGATCGCGGCAACGGCAATCAGCCATGGCCTGCCTTTGTTGACCGCCAATTTCAAACACTTTTCCGCGATTGGCGGCCTTGAGGTCGTGGCTTTCAAGCCTTGAGAGCGTAGCGCCAGAGAGTACGGAGATCATCCGTCAATCTAGTGGCTCGGCGGTTCCTGAAGTCAGGCAGCGCGCTATCGGCAATTGTCTGGAATACTGAGATTGCTGATATACCGTGGTCATCCCGGACCCGGCAGATGTCATCCCGGACTTATATGGATGCCTCCCGGATAGCAAGAAGAATTTGTGTTGTGTTGTAAAAAAATCGGCTGCTTACTTATATCCGGCCTTGATTTCGTGGTCTGTCTGGTTGCCCAGACTCGCCCGATGGCCCT
>QYPX01000262.1 GCA_007280205.1 Comamonadaceae bacterium | reverse complement strand
GACTGCCCAGGAATTAAGGCAACATGAAGTGTTCAGCAAAGCCCACCGCGCCGTTGAAATTCTCAATGACAAGGTCGGCAGCATTCAGTCCAGGCTGAAGCCGCTTGTGCCCATTCTCCAAGCACCCGCTCGTTTGGAAAAGGCCAGAACTGAACTCACCGGATTGACCGGCCAACGCAAATCGCTGGAAGATCAAAAGCAGAAAACCGATGCCTTGATTGACAAGCTGGCCAAGCGCATTGCATCCAATGAAGCCAAGGTCGCTATTCAAACCCGCGATGCCTCGCTGCAATTGATGGACAGCGAGGACGAGTTTCAGGTTCCGGCGGCGCTGCAACATCTGGAGCTTGAACTGCGTCTGGCCAAGACCTCCATGGAAGATTTGCTTCAAAGAAAGCAGGGCATCACCGCCTCCATTCTGGCGCTGCCCAAGCAGATCAATGAAGCTGAAAGTGAATTTGTGTATGCACGCTCGCTCGTCTGCGAAATCGAGATGTACGAACAGCTGTGGCCGGTCATGAAAGCCATCGCACGGGCATCAATGACCAAGCACTCTCACTTTGGTTCGATGGATCGCTCGGAACTCAAAGTCGACATCCCCACCGAATGGTTGGAGCCCGCACAGAAGGAACTGGATGCGGAACTGGCCGCGCTGAACTGACGCGACTGCCCCATTCCTGCGGCTCACCCGGGCCGCATCTCCCATCAACAAACCCAATTCATTGCCATGGAAATCAATCTTCAAAACCACTGTCAAATTGACCCGTTTGCCAAACCACGGAAACTTGCAGATCAAGTCAGTCATGCACTTGACCAACAAACATCGGCACAGCGGCAGGCCTGCATTGAGTCGGCCATTCAACATTCACCGCAGCAGCACTTTGTCGGGCACATCAATACATCGGCGGTCAGTTTCAACGTGCAACACCCCAGCGGTCAATGTGAAGCGTTCGCGCAGCCAACGGAGCCATCTGACCGACCAACGGTGATTTACCGCAATCGCAAGCGTCAGCAGCAACTCACTGAAATGGCTCAAACCAGACCATGGCTGTTTATGGGCTTGAAGTTGGTTTTGCGCATGCGTCAATTCTGGCGCAACCAGACCATAGCAATGGATAGGCGCTTTGGCTCAAACCCAAGCAAACGTCGTGATGAAAAAGCACGTCGTGCGCGTCGGCACTGAATTGCACCGGCGCACCTGTTCAACCCAAACACAAGGATTCCCCAATGAACGCTTCTCAAAACCCCAACTACCAATGGGTCAACCACCCCAGCGCCGATGACAGCATGATGCGCCGGGTACAGGCTTGGCTTGATCAGGACAAGTCCATGGTCTGGTTCCCAATCCTGAATTCGCAGAACTTTCCTGATGTGTCGCCTGCCATCCTGCTCCATGCCAACCAGTCGCACCGCTGCTTTGCTTGGTCGATTGAGGAAGCCGAAGACCTCTTGCACATCCCCGAAGGGGTGACTGGCTGGTTGTTGCCCATTGATCAGCCCGACACCGATGTGGTGGTTGGCTTGTGGGAGGGGGAACTTCACTTTGTCGCAGCCGTAGATCAGGGCACTGGCCAACCGCAGACGCTGCTGAGCAGCAAGGGGATCACTGCAATTGCTGCCGATAGTCAAGACCACAGTCAGAACGATGCGACAGGTTCATGAAAGAGACAAGTTTGACTTGGCTAATGCCCACCACAGCGCGTTCATTGGTGGGTCTCAACCAACAGGAATTTCAATGACGACTGACATCAAAACCCAAGGCAGCGTGAGTGCTCAAATCGCGGCGCTGCCTGCTCTGACCATCAAGGAACTTTGGGCGCTGTGGGATGGGCATTTTGCGCGTCGACCTGCCCACACCAACCGGAGCTACATCGAGTCCAGGCTGGCGTACAAGTTGCAGGAACTGGCCTACGGTGGTCTGCCGGATGGCGTGCGCAAGTATCTGGCCGACTGCGGTGCCAAGCACTCCAAGATCACCATCACCAACAAAGGCCGCGGCAATGAGGTGCACCTGATGCCTGGAACGCAGCTGCTGCGGGAATGGGACGACCGGGAATACCGGGTCACGGTCACGCCCGATGGTCAGTATGACCTGGACGGGCTGCGTTTCAAGAGTCTGTCAGCGGCGGCGCGCCACATCACCGGCACGCCATGGTCTGGGCCGAAGTTCTTTGGCCTGCGTGAAGGCAACACCGGCAATTCAGGAGGTGGCCGATGAATGCGCCCCTGTTTGTGCCGCCCAAACGCTGCGCCGTTTATTGCCGGGTTTCCAGCGACGAGCGACTCGACCAGTCGTTCAATTCCATCGATGCCCAGAAGGAAGCTGGGCAGGCCTTTATCAAAAGCCAAACCAGAGAAGGCTGGATACCGGTGGCCGATGATTATGACGATGGTGGTTTCTCCGGTGGCAACATGGACCGGCCTGCCTTGAAACGCCTGATGGCCGACATCGAGGCAGGCAAGGTTCACATCGTGGTGGTCTACAAAATCGACCGGCTGTCTCGGTCATTGGCTGATTTCGCCCGGATGGTGGAAACCTTTGATCGCTGCAAGGTGAGTTTCAGCGCTGTCACTCAGCAGATCAATTCAGCGACCTCCATGGGGCGACTGATGCTCAACGTGCTGTTGTCCTTCGCCCAGTTCGAGCGGGAAGTGACTGGCGAGCGCATCCGCGACAAAATCGCTGCAAGCAAGGCCAAAGGCATGTGGATGGGCGGGCCGCTGCCACTGGGCTATGACGTGGTCAGTCGGTTGCTGGTGGTCAATGAAACTGAAGCAGCAACGGTACGACGAATTTTTGACGACTTGGTACAGGAGCGCTCGGCCACCATGATGGTGCGCCAGTTGGCACTGGATGGCATGACCACCAAGACCGGCCGCAAGTTTTGCAAGCAGGCCATTTACAAAATCCTGCACAACCGGATGTACTTGGGCGAGATCAACCACAAGGGCAAGAACTACCCGGGTGCCCATTTGCCCATCATCACTCAGCAACAATGGGATGATGCCCATGCCGTGTTGGACTCCGACCGACGTGAACGCTGGCGCGACACCAAGGCCAAGGATGCACCGGCGTCACTGCTGCGTGGTCTGATCTTTGCACCCGATGGCGAACGCCTGATGCCGACCTACACCATCAAGAAGGGCAAGACCTACCGGTATTACGTGCCCAACCGAGTCGGCCACTTCGGTGCCGGCGCCAGCAAGGTTTGCACCATTCCGGCCGAACCCATTGAGGCACTGGTGGTGGCGCAGGTGGTGGATGCGCTGTCGGCACCTGCGGTTGTCCAGGCAGTGTGGGAGCAGGCGTGCAAAGTGTCACCGCAAATATCTGAACCTGAGGTGGTGCTGCCGATGCGGCGGCTGGCATCAATGTGGCCGAACCTATTTGCCGCCGAACAGCAGCGGCTGGTGCGACTGCTGATTGAAAAGGTGGTGTTGAGTGACTCCGGGCTGGAAATTGTCTGGTGCGATGCGGGCTGGCACGCCCTCAGCGACGAACTCAGTCCGGGCACCATTGGTGCAGAATTGGCAGAAATGGAGGCGGCATGACGCAAATACGTGTGACCGGGTCGCCGGTGGCGATGCAACGCACCGAGGGCAAAACGGTCAAACTGGCGACCTTCATCCCGCTGAAAATCAAGAAGCGTGGTGGTCGCAAGGTGATTGTTCGACCGGATTCGGTGGCACCCACCGACACCTTGAAGCCAATTGTCCAGCACGACACGCCCATGCAGGTGGCGCTGTCCAAGGCGTTTCATTGGCAACGGCTGCTGGAACATGGGCTGGCCAAGAGTGGCACCGAGATCGCCCAACGGGAGGGATTGCACCATTCGATGGTCAATGAGATGCTGCGTTTGACGTTGTTGGAGCCCGCCATCATCCAGAGCATTCTGGCTGGAAAGCAGCCCCGGTGCATGAGCCTGTTGTGGTTTCAGCGCAATCCACTGCCTGTTGACTGGCTGGCACAACGCGAGTTGGTGGCCCGTTTTGATGCGTGACGGGTTTGTTTTGGGAGACTGGTGTGCATGACATAAAACAGAAAGGCCGCGCTAACCCGTTGAAAAACCAAGGGTTGAGGCCGATAGTACCCGCCGCAAAACAGAGAAAAGAGACAGGGCTGAGCGAGAAATCAGGCATTTTGGTGCCTTCTGGCAGGTTGGTACCCGCCGCCTCAATGCCCGCAACCCCGCGTGGATTGGGGATTTCAGGCAAAAGAAAAGGCCCGGAGATTTTCCGGGCCTTCTTATATGGTGGCGGATAGTTGTTCGCTGGAAAATTGACTAATTCAACAGGTGCGTAATGCTGCGGGCTCCTGTCCGTTCATTGCGGATTGTCCATTTCGGATTGTGAAACCTGACGGCCGCAACAGTAGTTTTACGAGCCAACTAATGACAATGTCATTACAGTCTGCTACAGTCATCGCATCTCAAGGAGAAATCCACATGCACGCCGTCACCGACGCCAAACGCGAAACTCTCAACATTCGCATCAAACCCGAAGTTCGCGATCTGATTGACCGTGCGGCAAAGTCACGCGGCAAGAATCGAACTGACTTCATTCTGGACTCTGCCCGTGTTGCGGCAGAAGACACCCTGCTCGACCAGGTAATCATGACTGTCAGTCCGCAAGCCTTCGAGGAGTTTCAGGCCCGATTGGATATGCCGCCCAAAGCTAACGACCGTTTACTGAAGACGATGCTCACACCCGCACCGTGGGAACGTGAATGAAGTTGACGGCACCGATGCCGCTGACCGAGCATCATGTGACAGATGGTTTTTCTTGTGGTGTGGACAACCTGGACCAGTGGCTCAAGCGCCGAAGCCTGAAGAATCAGATCCAGGGTGGCTCACGAACTTACGTGGTTTGTGATGAGGTGCGGGTTGTCGCTTACTACGCACTGGCTTCTGGCGCTGTCACCACCACGCAGGCCACAGGTCGGTTTCGCCGCAATATGCCAGATCCCATTCCAGTCGTGGTTCTGGGCCGCTTGGCTGTTGACCAATCGCTGCATGGCAAGGGTTTCGGTCGTTCTTTGATTCGAGATGCCGGCATGCGCGTCATCCACGCAGCCGACGCTATTGGCATTCGAGGGATGACAGTTCACGCTCTGTCCAAGGAGGCAGCCTCCTTTTATGAAAAAGTTGGTTTCGAGCCTTCGCCGCTCGATCCACACCTGCTGATGATTACCTTGGCTGACCTCGTGGCCGCTGGTGGGGAGTTGCCAACTGCCTGATCCGGATCGACGCCCTATCCATCAAAGACCGATGGGCGGACCGATCGAAAGCTGTGGACCTTGGTTCAAGTCCGCATTCCACACTTGAATCGCCGTCCGCGTTTTTTCCACCCGTTGTCTTTGGGACAAAGACAAGCCTTCATGGAGTACAACCAACTCAATCAGAAGGAAACCCCTGGACACCAAACATCTGAGGCAAAAACCACTGGCAGCCCGTTGGGATGCGCTTCAGGCATCAGTTCAGAAATGGAGCCGGTGGGAGCGAACTGGCGGGCGAAACGCATAATCAAATTGAAGCGCCGACAGTTGACTGTCGTGAGGACCCGCCAACGACCAGCAAGAGACGGTCACCATTGTTCTCGATACCAGACATAGACTTGGCGCAAAAATCAGCAGCAGTCGTTCGAGGAGCGAAATGAAACTTTCTCTCTGTGGGGCTCTTGGGCAGCGGGACCTGTCTTCCACCAATGCCCGCTTCCCGGCAAGCCACTTGTGTAAGTTGGTTACGACGGCGCCGCCGCCCAAAGCAGCATAATAAACATTGTCCACTCGGTTTTGTCGGGCACAACGTCGTTACATTGTCCT
>QYPX01000160.1 GCA_007280205.1 Comamonadaceae bacterium | reverse complement strand
ATCAAGGCCGGATATAAGTAAGCAGCCGATTTTTTTACAACACAACACAAATTCTTCTTGCTATCCGGGAGGCATCCATATAAGTCCGGGATGACAACTTGGAAGTCCGGGATGACAACTTGGAAGTCCAGGATGACAACGGCGTGGTCGGCATGACAGCACCCTCGGAACTCTTAATAAAGGACTATCCCATGAAAAACTTGCAAGTGTTTGATCCCGCCCTGTGCTGCAGCAGCGGCGTCTGTGGTACCGAGGTCGACCAGAAACTGGTCACTTTTTCGGCCGATGTGGATTGGGCCAAACAGAACGGCGCCCGGATTGAGCGCTTCAACCTGGCGCAGCAGCCCATGGCTTTTGCCGGCAACGCGGTGGTCAAGGGCTTGCTCGAGCGCAGCGGCGAGGGCGCACTGCCGGTCATTCTGCTCGACGGTGAACTGGCGCTGGCCGGACGCTACCCAAGCCGCGACGAGCTGGCGCGCTGGGCCGGCATCGAGCCCGCTCTGGCACCGGCGGCGGCCGGCAATTGCTGCTCGGGTGGCCGTTGCTGCGGCTAATGAAATTCCTCCAGAAACCGCCGCGCTTTCTGTTCTTTACCGGCAAGGGCGGCGTTGGCAAGACCTCGATTGCCTGCGCCACCGCACTTGTTCTCTCTGCTGCCGGCAAGCGTGTTTTGCTGGTCAGCACCGACCCGGCAAGCAACGTTGGTCAGGTTTTTGGCATTGCGATTGGCAACCAGATCACCGCTATTGCCGACGTTGCGAAGCTGAGCGCGCTGGAGATCGACCCGCAGGCCGCAGCCCAAGCGTACCGGGACCGCATTGTGGGACCGGTGCGAGGTGTGCTGCCCGACTCGGTGGTGCGCGGCATTGAAGAGCAGCTCTCGGGTGCCTGCACCACCGAGATCGCCGCCTTTGACGAGTTCACCGCCCTGCTGACCGACGCTGCGCTGACCGCCGACTACGAGCACATCGTCTTTGACACGGCGCCGACCGGCCACACCATCCGTTTGCTGCAGTTGCCGGGGGCCTGGAGTGGCTTTCTGGAAGAGGGCAAGGGCGATGCCTCCTGCCTCGGGCCGCTGGCCGGACTGGAGAAGCAGCGCACGCAGTACAAGGCCGCGGTGGATGCACTGGCCGACCCGACGCGCACCCGTCTGGTTCTGGTGGCCAGAGCGCAGGCCTCGACCCTGCGCGAGGCGGCGCGCACGCACGACGAACTGGCCGGCATCGGCCTGTCACAACAGTACCTGGTGATCAATGGCGTCCTGCCCCTGGCTGAGGGCGCGCAGGATCCACTGGCTGCTGCGATTTGCCGGCGCGAGCTGGCAGCGCTCGCGGCCATGCCCGAGGCCTTGCTGGCGCTGCCAACAGATCAGATTGCGCTCAAGGGCTTTGACCTCGTGGGTCTGCCGGCATTGCGCCAGTTGCTGACTAGCGCAGCGTCTGTGTTTGCTACTGAAGTCGTGCAGCCCGCTGCCCTCGCCGCACCCAGCCTGTCCGATCTGGTCGAGAAAATAGCTGCCGATGGCCACGGCCTGGTGATGCTGATGGGCAAGGGCGGCGTCGGCAAGACGACGCTGGCGGCAGCGGTGGCGGTGCAACTTGCCACGCGTGGCTTGCCAGTGCATCTCACCACCTCGGACCCGGCGGCGCATCTGAGCGAGACCCTGCACGGCACGCTGCAGCATCTGACGGTCAGCCGCATCGACCCGCACGAAGTCACCGAGCGCTACCGCGCCCAGGTGCTCGCCGCCAAGGGCGCCAGTCTGGACGCCCAGGGCCGCGCCCTGCTGGAAGAAGATCTGCGCTCGCCCTGCACCGAAGAAATTGCGGTGTTTCAGGCCTTCTCGCGCGTGATCCGCGAGGCCGGCAAGAAATTTGTCGTGATGGACACGGCGCCCACCGGTCACACGCTGTTGCTGCTCGACGCCACCGGCGCCTACCACCGTGACATGGTGCGCCAGATGGGCGCGAGTGGATTGCACTTCACAACGCCGATGATGCAGCTGCAGGACCCGAAACAGACCAAGGTGCTGCTGGTCACGCTGGCCGAAAAGACGCCGGTGCTCGAAGCCGCCAACCTGCAGGCCGATCTGAAGCGCGCCGGCATTGAGCCCTGGGCCTGGATCATCAACAACAGTGTCGCCGCCAGTGCGCTGGGCGCGCCGCTGACTTCAGCGCTGCTACGCCAGCGAGCCCAGAACGAGCGAGTCGAAATTGAGTCGGTCGCGACGCGTCACGCGCGCCGCTATGCGCTCGTGCCTCTGCTGCGCGAGGAACCGATTGGCGTTGCGCGGCTGTTGCAACTGGCTACCCATGGAACCCATCCTACCCATCCCACTGAGGAAAATGAGAAATGAGCGACAAAGTCCTGAACGTGCTGTTCCTGTGCACCCACAATTCGGCGCGCAGCGTCCTGGCCGAAGCCATCCTGAACCACATCGGCCGCGGCCGCTTCAAGGCCTGGTCGGCCGGCAGCAGCCCGCGCGAGAACCAGCAGCCCAATCCTTTGGGCTTGCAGGTTCTAAGGAGCGCAGGGATATCTGTCGAAGGTTTGCGCAGCAAGTCCTGGGACGATTTTGGCAAGCCCGATGCGCCCCACATGGACCTGGTGATCACGGTCTGCGACAACGCCGCTGGTGAGGTTTGCCCCTACTGGCCCGGGCAGCCGGCCACTGCGCACTGGGGCTACCCCGATCCTTCCGTGGGTGACGGTAGCGACGTGGAGAAACTTGAAGCCTTCCGCCAAACCCTGCATGCGCTGAAACGCCGGCTGGAACTGCTGATCAGCTTGCCGCAGGCCAAGCTCGAAAAGACACTGCTGCAACAGACGGCGCGCGGACTGGCACGGGAGTAAGGGATGTGGAATTTTCAAAAATGCCAGTTGCCCCCCGGTTTGTCATTGCGTCCCCTTCTGTCATTGCGTCTCCTTTTGTCATTGCGTCTCCTTTTGTCATTGCGTCTCCTTTTGTCATTGCGTCTCCTTTTGTCATTGCGGACCCCGGATCGTGGTCCGGGGCAGGCCCGATCCGCAATCCAGTGCATGCGTGGCACTGGATCCCGGATCGAGTCCGGGATGACAAAGGCAGAGTCCGGGATGACAAAGGCAGAGTCCAGGATGACAAAGGCAGAGTCCAGGATGACAAAGGCAGAGTCCAGGATGACAACGGCATATCCATATTTTCCAATTCCCTAAGCACATGAACGTCTTTGAGCGCTACCTCACGGTCTGGGTTTTTCTCTGCATTGTGGTCGGCATTGCGCTGGGTCAACTGGCGCCCGGTGTGTTCCAGGCCATCGGCGGCATGGAGGTCGCCCATGTCAATCTGCCGGTCGGTCTGCTGATCTGGGTCATGATTGTCCCGATGCTGGTCAAGGTCGATTTTGGTGCTTTGCAGGAGGTGCGCAAACACATCAGGGGCATAGGCGTCACGCTCTTTGTCAACTGGCTGGTCAAGCCCTTCACCATGGCTTTTCTGGGCTGGTTCTTCATCCGCCATCTGTTTGCGCCGCTGTTGCCACCGGACCAGATCGACAGCTACATCGCCGGCCTGATTCTGCTGGCGGCTGCGCCCTGCACGGCCATGGTCTTTGTCTGGAGCAGGCTCACCGGCGGCGACCCGCTGTTCACGCTGTCGCAGGTGGCGCTTAACGACAGCATCATGGTGCTGGCCTTTGCGCCGCTGGTGGCTTTTCTGCTCGGCATTTCGGCCATCACCGTGCCCTGGGCCACGTTGCTGATCTCGGTGCTCTTGTACATCGTGATTCCGGTGATGCTGGCGCAACTCTGGCGCAAAGCGCTGCTCGCCAAAGGGCAGGCCGCGTTTGACGCCACGATGGAAAAAGTCGGCCCCTGGTCCATTGGCGCGCTGCTGGCCACCCTGGTGCTGTTGTTTGCCTTTCAGGGCGAAGCGATTTTGAAGCAACCGTTAGTGATTGCGCTGCTGGCGGTGCCGATACTGATTCAGGTCTTCTTCAACTCCGCGCTGGCTTACTGGCTGAACCGTGCGCTCGGTGAGAAACACAACATCGCTTGCCCGTCGGCGCTGATCGGTGCCTCCAACTTCTTTGAGCTCGCCGTGGCGGCGGCCATCAGCCTGTTCGGTTTTAACTCCGGTGCCGCGCTGGCCACGGTGGTGGGGGTGCTGATTGAAGTGCCGGTGATGCTGCTGGTGGTTTACATCGTCAACCACAGCCGGCAGTGGTACGAGCGAGGCTGAGCGTCCACACCGGGCTCATGCGCTTGCTTGGCACGGCGCGATTTGTCATTCCGGATGTGAGTTGTCATTCCGGACTCGCGACTTGTCATCCCGGCCCCGGATCAGGTCCGGGGTTTCAACATCCGGGATCCAGTGCTACTCAGCCGCTGGATTGCGGATCGGGCCTGCCCCGGACCACGATCCGGGGTCCGCAATGGAAAAAGGCTGCCGCAGTGACAAGAGGCTACCGCAGGGTTGAATCGGCCCGCCAGCCAGCGATCCAGTCAGGCAGTTCGGCGCCAGTCATGGGTTGTGCAATGCCAAAACCCTGCGCCAGCTCGCAACCGAGTTGCAGCAGCATCTGGCTTTGCCCGGCCGACTCGACACCTTCGGCCAGCAATTCGAGGTCAAAGGCGCGGGCCAGCCCGAGAATGCTTTTCAGAATCGCCAGCTCATCCGGGTCTTCGAGCATCTGCAGGACGATGCTGCGGTCCAGCTTGAGCCGGGCAAGCTGCAGGTGTTTGAGATAGCTCAGCGAGGAGCCACCCCAGCCAAAGCCATCCAGCGCAAAGGGCACACCCATCTGGCGGCACTCGGCGATGATTTGTGCGACATGTTCCAGATCACCCACAACGCTGGTCTCGAACAGTTCGAGTTCCAGGCAGGAGGGCGCCAGCGTCGGGTGCGCCGCCAGGGTCTGGCGCAGTTGCGCTACAAAATCAGGCTGTTGCAGATGGCGTGCGCCGATGTTGACACTGACCGGCATCGCCAGGCCTGCCTCCTGCCAAAGCTCGACCTGTTGTAGGGCGTTTTCCAGTACCCACTGACCCACTTCGATGGCCAGTGGATGGTCCTTGATCAGCGGCAGAAAATGAGCCGGCTCCAGCAGGCCCTTGTCTGGATGGCGCCAACGAATCAGCGCTTCGGCACCGATCACCTGCGCTGTGCGAAGGTTTACCTGGGGTTGATAGTGCAGCGTAAATTCTCCCTCGAGCAGGGCGCGCCCAATGTCGTCGCGCAGGGCATGACGGGCCCGCACGCTGCGGTCATGCGCTGCGTCAAAGAAGTGGAAACGGTTCTTGCCGGTCAGCTTGGCCTGGTACATGGCTTGATCGGCCTGGCGCATCAATTGGTCGGCATCAATATCCTGCGCCTGCGGGAAAAAAGTGACGCCAAGGCTGGCCGAGACCTGCAGCGTGACGCTCCCAAACAGCACGGGCTGCGAGGCGGCGGCCAGCAGACGATTGAGCATCGGTGCACTGCTGGCGATGTCGGTCAGGTCCAGCAGCACGGCAACAAATTCGTCGCCACCGATGCGCGCCAGTGTGTCGCCGTCGCGCAGCGCGAGCTTCATGCGATCGGCCACGCTGACCAGCAGAAAATCTCCCGCATCGTGCCCATGGCCGTCGTTGACGGCCTTGAAGCCGTCCAGATCGAGAAACACCACCGCCAACTGCCGGCCACGGCGTTGCGTTTGCGTCATGGCCTGGTTCATACGGTCGGCCAGCAGGGCGCGATTCGGTAGCTTGGTCAGCGGGTCGTAGTGCGCAATGCGTTCGAGTTCCTGCTGCTGACTCTTGGCCACCGTGATATCGGCCGACAGCGCAATATAGTGCTGCAGCTTGCCCTGCGCGTCGCGCACCGCGCTGATGTGCTGGGTGGCGGCATAGACCTCGCCATTCTTGCGCCGGTTCCAGATTTCGCCGTACCAGTTGCCGTGTTCGTTCAACTGCTGCCACATGGCCTGGAAGAAGTCCTTGCCCTGCAGCCCCGAATTGAGCAGACGCGGGTTCTGGCCCAACACTTCTGCGCGGCTGTAACCGGTGATGCGGCTGAAGGCGGCGTTGACATCAATGATGCGGCTGTCCGGGGCGGTGATGACGATGGCTTCCATCGCATGTTTGAAGACACTGGCGGCGAGTTGCAGGTTTTCTTCTGCCTCCTTGCGCAGACTGATGTCGGCGTGTGTGCCTATCATGCGCATCGGCGTGCCGTCGGGGCCGCGGCTGACAATCATGCCGCGGCTCAGAATCCATTTGTAGTGATCGTCCTTGCAGCGCAGTCGAAACTCGGCCTCGTAAATTTCTGACTGGCCATCGAGGTGGGCCTGATCGCGGCGCACCACTTCGGCGCGGTCGTCCGGATGGATCCGGTTCAGCCATTCGTGCTCGGCCGGCAAGCGCTCATGTTCCGCGTAGCCCAGCATGGCTTTCCAGCGCGGGCTGTAGCTCGAGGTTCCAGTCTGGAAATTCTTGTCCCAGACACCCTCGGCGCTACCTTCAAGTGCAAATTTCCAGCGAAATTCGTTCTCCTGCAAGACGGCTTGCTGCTTCTCCAGCGTGTCCATCAGAGCGCTCTTCTCATCGACCAGGCGCGCCAGTTTGGCGTTGACACGGCGCTCGTGCGCGGCGTCGCGTTCGATCTCGCTGGCGTGGGCTATCAATTGGCGCCGTTCCTGATGCATGCTGCGCAGGCGCGCCGCCAGCGCCGCCTGCATCGACAGAGTGACCAGGAACAGGGTCCATTGTTGCGAGGACAGCATTTGGGCAAACAGTTCGCCCGGCATCAGGCCGAGCAGGAACAATATCGCACTGACGCCGCTCGCCAAGGTCAAGGCGGTGCCCAGCAGCAGGTAGGGAGATTCGTGCCGACCCTGACGCCAGAGCTTGAAGGAGACGTACAGAACCAGCAGTGCGGCCAGCCCGGAATATCCCATGGCTAAGCGTGCGGCCTCGGTGAAGTGCCCGGTGTAGAGCGTGACCAGTAGCAGGCAGGGCAGCATGACCATGACGCGAAAGACATTGAAATATATTTTCTGATCGCGCTCAATGTGCAGCATGCGCCGGTAAAAAGGTGCGGTACCCGCCAGGAAAAGCAGCACGCCGGCACCGACAGACGCATCTGCCCATAACGGTGACTGGGGCAGCAGGTATTGAGCTGTCAGACCGTTGAGGCTGACGTAAAGCAACAGATTGGCGCCAACAAACATGCTGAACCAGCCATAGAGCGATTCGCGCAGGCCCAGCCACAGGATCAGGTTGAGCAGCAACACCAGCACGTAGAAGCCGACCAGCAGTCCCAGGCCAGCGTACTCCACATTCTTGGCGGCATGAAATTGCTCAGGGCGCCAGAGCTGCAAGCTCAGGAACGAAGAACTGGTGGTCTGCAAGCGCAGGTAAAAGGTGCGCGGCGCGCTGTCGGGCAGCGCGAGCTTGAAGACAAAGCCGCGGTAGTTTTCTTCGCGGCTGGCAAAGGGCAGGCGGTCGCCGCCGCGGCGCTCGTTGAAGCCGCCGCTGACGGCGTCAGGCTGGTACAGGCGCAAGTCGTCCAGGAAGGGCGGTTCGATTTCCAGCCACCAGGCGCCTGCGCTGGGCGTCTGTACGGTAAAGCGAAGCCAGTGGACATGGCGCGTATAGCCAGCGCCGAGCACGGCGTCGAGTTGCTTGAAGCGCGCTTGCGCCTCTGGCGCGCTGACGCTGCCAATGGTTTGCGAGCCGTCCGGATCGACCAGCACGGCAAGATCCCGCACGTCGAGCGGCTGGCTGCTCACTGCCAAGGGCAGGTAAAAAGTGAGCAGCAGCAGGATGCCGAGAACGTATCTGAAACCGGTTCGCATATTTGATGTATCTTAAAGGCATACCTTGACCCTACTGATTGATGCTGGACAACGACTTCACCCCAGGCGACGCCGCGCACCACTTCGGCGAACGCCGCTACAACGCCTGGAACGAACATGTCAAGCGGCGCTACGGCGCCCGGGTGCAGAAAGTGTCGGTTGAAGCCGGGTTCACCTGCCCGAACCGCGACGGACGGGTTGCCAGCGGCGGCTGCACCTTTTGCAACAACGACGGCTTCACGCCGCTCTATCTGGAGCGGCGCCAGAGCGTGACGCAGCAGATCGACGCCGGGCTGGAGTTTCTGCAGCGCCGCTACCCTGGCACCGATCGCTTCATCGCCTATTTCCAGAGCTACAGCAACACCTATGGCGAACTGGAGCGGCTGCGCGCGCTGTATCAGGAGGCGCTGGCGCATCCGCAGATCAGCGGACTGGCTATAGGCACGCGGCCCGACTGTCTGGCTCAGCCGGTGTTGCAGTACCTGGCCGAACTCTCAAGTGAGCACATCATCGAACTGGAAATTGGCGTTGAGTCCTGCAACGACGCAGTGCTCGCCAGCGTGAATCGGGGGCATGACTTTGCTGCCAGCGTGGACGCGATCGAACGTGCAGCGGCGCTGGGACTGGACGTGACGGCGCACATGCTGCTGGGCCTGCCCGGGGAATCGCGTGACAGCATGCTCGACGGTGCGCGCAAGCTATCGGCACTGCCGATCCGCGCACTCAAACTGCATCAGTTGCAACTGGTGCGTGGCACGGCACTGGCGCGCCAGTGGCAGAGCGATCCAGCCAGCGTACCTTTGTTCGGCGAGCAGGAGTGCATCGGTCTGCTGTGTGATTTCATCGAGCGCCTGGCGCCGCGCATCCTGCTGCAGCGTGTCGGCAGCGAGGTGCCGCCCTCGATGAAGCTGGCACCAGCATGGAACGTGCGCCTGTCGGAACTGGCGCCCCGCATCTCGGCCGAACTGGCACGGCGCGGTAGCTGGCAAGGTAGCCGCTATGAAGCGTGACGCCTGATTTGTCATTGCCGCCCAGTTTGTCATTGCCGCCCAGTTTGTCATTGCCGCCCAGTTTGTCATTGCCGCCCAGTTTGTCATTGCTGCCCAGTTTGTCGTTGCTGCCCAGTTTGTCGTTGCTGCCCAGTTTGTCGTTGCT
>QYPX01000240.1 GCA_007280205.1 Comamonadaceae bacterium | reverse complement strand
TGCCAGCGCGGCTCCTGCAACAGTTGCTGCAACCGATCCAGCGTCGCTGCTGCGGATGTCGCATGGTCAGCGCTCAGCACGGTCTCGGTTGTTTGCGCGGTGCTGCGTGCGCGCAGGCCGCCGCTGACCCGCACCAACACGACGCGATCGGCAAACAGTCCGATGTGCAGCGTGTCCCTAAACAAACGTAACACGGTTGATTTCCTCCAACGTGGTTTCTCCGGTGCGCACCAACTCCAGCGCGGCCTCCCGCAAAAACCGCGTGCCTCCCTTGCGGGAGGCCTCCTTGATCTGACGGATCGGCGCGTTGGCAACAATCATTTCGCGCAGCTCATCGTTGAGTACCAAAAATTCGGCAATGGCTTTGCGCCCCTTGAAGCCGGTACCCCGGCAGGTGCCGCATCCCTGGCCTGCCATAAAGTGGTAGTGCGCCGCGTCCTGCTCGATACCGGATTCTGCCAGCATTTGCGCATCGGGCTGCGCCGGCCGGCGGCAATCGGGGCAATTGATGCGCACCAGACGCTGGGCCACAATGCCGTTGAGCGCCGAGACAAAGCTGTAGGGGTCCACGCCCATGTGCTTGAAACGCCCGATCACATCGAAAGCGCTGTTGGCGTGCACCGAGGTGAACACCAGGTGCCCGGTCAAAGCCGACTGCACAGCGATTTGCGCGGTCTCGGGGTCGCGGATCTCGCCCACCAGAATCTTGTCCGGGTCGTGGCGCAGGATGGAGCGCAGACCTCGCGCAAACGTCAGGCCCTTTTTCTCGTTCACCGGAATCTGCAAGACACCCGGCAACTGGTACTCCACCGGGTCTTCAATGGTGACGATCTTGTCCTTGCGCAGATTGATTTCCGTGAGCGCCGCATACAGCGTTGTGGTTTTGCCGCTGCCGGTAGGCCCGGTCACCAGCACCATGCCATAGGGCTCGTTGGAGAGCTTGCGAATGCGCCGGATCGATTCCGGGTCCAGCCCCAGCACCTCCAGGCGCAATTCGCCCGCACCTTCGGCCAGCGTGCGCTTGTCCAGAATCCGCAGCACGGCATCCTCGCCGTACATGCTGGGCATGACCGACACCCGCAAATCCACCGGACGGTTGCGCACCGATACCTTGAAGCGTCCGTCCTGGGGTATGCGGGTCTCGGAGATGTCGAGCTCGGACATCACCTTGATGCGCGAAATAATTTCCTGCGCCATGGCCAGACCGTGCACCCGACCGACCGAACTGAGCACACCGTCGATGCGGTAGCGAATCTCCAGCCCGGCCGGCTCGCTCTCCAGGTGAATATCGCTGGCGCCGGACTTGAAGGCGTCGTACAGGGTCGAATTGACCAGCCGCACCACCGGGCTCGCGTCTTCGCTGATCGCCATCAGCGACAGCTCTTCCACGCCCAGCACCGATTCGCCGTCACCCGCCTCCTGGCCCAGCAGCCCGGTCATGGCGCTCATCGCCTCTTCCTGGCGAGCCAGGTAGGCATCCAGGTCACCGCCCTGCACCAGACTCAGACGCGTCCCGGCGGGCAGCGCAAAACGTGCCCACTCCCGCAGGCCCTGGTCAAACGGATCGGCAATGGCGGCCGTCAGCGCACCACCCTGCAAGCGCAGACACAGGCAGCGCCGGCGCGAAGCCTCGGTAAAAGGCAGGCGCTCAAAATCAGGGCTCGCTTGCTCCAGATCCTGTGGTGAAAGGCAGCGCAGCCCGAAGCTTGCGCCCAGCAGAGCGGAGAATTCGCGCGGCGCCAGACCGCTTTGCTCTTCCAGCACATCCAGAAAGGGACGACCCTTCGCAAGCGCCGCCACCCGGGCCGTTTGCACGCACTGCGCGCTCAGCATCACCGGCGCCAACATGGCGTGCGAAGTAAATTGGTTCATTGCTTTACGCTCCCTGCGAGGTCAAATATCGGCATGTACAAGAGAATCACGATGCCACCAATCACCAAGCCCAGCACGGCCATCAGGATGGGTTCAAACAGACGCACCGCCCACTCCACCCAGCGTGCGGTTTCCTCGTCGTGGTAGTCGGCGATGCGGCCCAGCATGTCCGACATGCCGCCGCTGCGCTCGCCTACGCTGAGCATGCGGTTGCCGACCTTGGTGGTCAGGCCGTTGCTGTCCAAGGCGCGCGATATCGGCTCGCCCTGGGATATCTGGCGCGATGCGCTGGCAAGCTGCACACGCATGGCCCCGCTCAGCATGGTGGCCGCCAGGCCCAGTGCCGGCACGATGGCTGTGCCACCGCGCAGCAGCATCGCCAGCGTGCGGTACAGGCGGGCCAGTTCGTAAGTACGCAGCCTCACGCCCACACCGGGCAAGGCGCGAAGGCGCAACCCGAACCAGGTGCGCGTGGCAGGCAGGGAAAACGCGACAACCACAGCCGCTACGAGCAGCAGCGCAGCCAACAGAAACTCAAAAGGGTGCGCGCCAATCACACGGCCCATGTCAAACAACAGCGCCGAGGCCCACGGCATCTCGCTGCCCGAGTCGCGGTACACACCGGCAAACTTGGGCACCACAAAACCAATCAGGAAAGCCGAAACCAGCAAACCCACGATCAAGAGCATGACCGGGTAGATCAGCGCGGCGATGATTTTCTTGCGCGCCTCGTCCATGCGGCTGGCGTACTCGCAATAGCGTTGCAAGGTCTCTTCCAGGCTGCCGGTGCGCTCGCTGGCACGCACACCAGCGATCAGAATCTGGGGAAAGTTGCCCCCCGAGTCGACCAGCGCCTCGGAAAAACGCCCGCCGCGGCGCAGCTTCTGCAAGAGCGCGTCCACCACCGCACGCGTAGCCACATTCAGTTCTTTTTCGGCCATTGCCTCAAGCGATCCGACCAGGCTCAGGCCGGCCCGCAGCAGCATCAGCAACTCCTGCGAGAAGCCCAGCGCATTGACACGCACCGCACGCGAACCAAAGCGCATGGTCGCCACCGATTTCACCGGCTGCGCCATGAACACCGACAAGCCGCGTGACTCGACTTCGCGCCGGGCATCCGCCTCGGCGGCGGCGTCAATGCGCAAGAGCACCACCTGGCCGCTTGCCATCAGTGCTTTGACCTGGAAAATCATGGTGCCGTCGCTATTTAGTTGTTTTGCAAATCGGCCGCTTCGCCGGTGCCGCCCGGCACGCCATCCTTGCCCAGGGAAACCAGATCGAAGTCACCCCGCTCGCCGGGAATCTTGTAGACAAAGGGCCGACCCCACGGATCCATGGGCAGTTCCTTCTTCAGATAAGGGCCTTCCCAGCGCGGCTCGTTGGCCGGCTTCTTGATCACCGCAACCAGACCCTGTTCCTGCGTCGGGTAGTGGCCGGTATCCAGACGGTACTGGTCGAGCGCCTTTTCTATCGCATCGAGCTGCGCCCGCGCCACCTTGACCTCGGCCTTGCCAATCTGGGAAAAATAGCGTGGTGCTACATAGCCGGCGAGCAGGCCGATGATCACCATCACCACCAGCAGTTCGAGCAAGGTAAAGCCAGCGCTGCGCGCGGTGCGCGTCTTGCCGGGGAAGGAATGGTTTGAGCTGTTTGTCATTGCTGGACCTCTCTGAGTTATTGCACGGTGGCCTGCATGCATCCGCCGTAAGCCGGGGAGTACACATAGACGGTGGTGGGGCGCGTCGCCAGTGCCGTGGCGGCAAAAGCCCAGTTGGCATTGGCCGGTACGGTGGTCGTCGCGATACGCGTGCCTGCCGCAGGGTTGGTGCAGCCCTGCGGGCCGCTGGCGACGTTGGGGATGTACAGGCCCAGGGTCTGCCCAAGCGCGAGCGACGAGGTGCCGTTGGCGTCCAGGGTGCCGAGTTGCCCGACCTTTTTCGGCAGGGTCCAGCGGGCGCGGGCAACCGTCAGCAGCTCGCTGGCCGGCACATTCACTGTCACCACGCCCGGGTCCGCCACGGCACCGGTGCGGTCCGTGAAGGTGTAGGCCATGGTCCAGTTGCCGCTGCTGGGTGCTTTGAACAACAGGCTGCCCGCGGCATTGAAAGTAGCAGCAGTGGCCGCACACACGCCGTTAGTCAGGTTGCACGGCGTCTGCGTCATGCGCAGCGTCGTCAGGTCAACACCGGCCGGCGCGAAGTCGTTGGCCAGCACATTGAAGGTCGAAGTGACATTGGCAACTGACGACAGGCCCAGATCGTCACGCGCATCGGGCAGGCCGCTCAGGGCGCCCACGGTCACGATCACCTGCGCGCGCAACAGGCCACTCGATGTGCTGGCCTGGTACCAAAACGACTCGCTCAGCCCACCCAGATTCAGGCGTGGCGCATAGACCACCTGGTTGTCCGCCGTGAGCGTCAGGCGAGCGCCGGAAGCCGTGCAGCTGGGCGAAGCCGTGTTGGCCACGCAGAGCGCCGTCGCCGCAGGCAGACCACAGGTGCCACCGGTGGCTGCGGTACAAATCTGCAGCGCCGGTGTGGCTGATACACCGACGTCGTTGGCCAGCACAGGAATGCTCACCGCCACATTGATGGGTGTCGAAGCCGTGTCGGCCTGCAGCAGCGCCGTACCCGTCGCCGATCCGGCATAGATCACAGGCTGCACATCGCGTCCGCCGCCCGAAGATGTCACAGTGATGCTGGTTGGTGGTATGTGGACATTGGGAATGACGGTGCTCATCACCGCAAACTTCTCGCCTGCGATGGTCTTGAGCTTGAAGTCAATGGCCGCACCCTTGGCGTCCTTGGTCGGCAGACCGTAGGGATCAATCGTCAGGCAAGGCAGCGCGCAATCGGCATTGACGGCCGTCTGTGTGGCAGGTGTGGCTGCCGACAGGAACGCCCCCGACTCGGCCGTCACGGTCAGTGTCTTTTGCGCACTGTCCCACAGAGCCATCGAAATGCGCAGCTCATCGACCAGCGGCATGTTGAGCACGGTCGCCGGTGTATCACTGATGATCCGAACCCGTGCCGTCGTGGCGGCTGGCCTGGTCAGGGCCGTCGCCGGCATCCCGGTTTGCAGTGGCGTTGTGGCACCCTGGAACAATTCAAAGCGCGCTGGCACACCGGCATCTGTCGGCAAGGCAAAACGCGACATCGCCGCCTCGGACACCTGAACCGTGGGTGCCGCCGGATCGCCAGAGAACAGGCTCATGCCCAGCACAGGCAGCACAGCACCTGGCCTTTGCGTGGTGGTGGCCCAGACACCGATCTGAAACTTGTCGGGCGTGCCATCGGCGTTGGTATCCACCGCCTTGTAAGTGGCGCGGTCGATCTGCGAAACAGTCGGGATGGTGCCAGCAAAGTAGCGCCCGAACAACTGAAAACCCGTGCTGCTGTACACCGCTTCCGTGGCGGCGCAATTGCCGGTAGCCACGCCCGGTCCTTCGACCAGCACGTAGTTGGCAAAAGGCATGGCCTTGATTTCTGCCGGAATCCAGGCCTTGCTGCTGGCACGCAAGGGGTTGGGCAGGTCGCTGCCGGTCACCGGCGTTCCCGCCGCAGCGTAATCGGCGATGTATTTTTTTCCATCGGGTCCGATGAACGGCGCCTTGACCGCACCGCCAGGCGTGGCCGACCACTGCAGAAAGGGGCCGGTGGTTCCTGCAAGCGGACCATCAAAGCTGCCGATGCCGATGTCAGAAGTCTGGAATATGCGGCCAGCCGCAACGCCGACAAACGTTTGTGGCGCGCTATTGGGCGTGTAATAGGTGTAGCTGCCAGTGCAGGCAAGATTGTCCTGTCGGGCGCGCCAGCGGTTGAAGGTGATCTGGGAGCCAGCCGTCGGCACGCCGGCAACAAAGGCGCCCGTCAGGCCCATGGTCAGTACCAGTTTGCCGGCGCCTGAGATGGGCAGCCCGGTTTTCTTGTCCAGGCCCGCGGTAGCGAGCGTGACCGAAGCAAGCGTGTAAATGTGCTCGGCCGCCCAGTTCGCCGGAAAAGCTTCGGGCACGGTCTGCACGCCGTTGGGCAGCGGGCCGGGCACCACTGCGCAACCGCCGGCAGCCAGCACCGCCGCGTCCAGGTTGACGCACAGTTCGAGCGCCACGCCTTTTTTGTCCATGTACCAGACCGGAAAACCATTCGCCGCATCCACCGGACCGGCCCGATCGAGAGCCGCCATAGCGGCCAACGAAAGGCCTGCGGCTGCTACGGACAACACCAGTTTTTTGAGACTACGGGACATAGGAAATTTCTCCTTCACTTGCCCGTAAGTCTACGAAGCAAGGCCCCGCGAGTCAGTCGCTCCTTTGTCGGCTGATTGTCACCGTACGTAACACCCTAAAAGCCCTCGTCTGGATGATCGGCGACTGGCTCCGACTCTACGTTTCCGATGGCTTTTGCCCTCAAGCGCACACTGAAAAGCAGGTGCCGTAGCGCCTGCTTTTGAGTAGGTCCTGCTGAACCCGGCTGCGCGTATCCATGGCGCAGCCGGGTATCTCTTCAACTTCTTACTTCACCGTGCCCTGCACGCAGGCCTTGTAGGTGGGTGAGTAGGCGTAGACCGTAGACGGGCGCGTCGTCAGTGCCGTGGCGCCAAATACCCAGGCCCCAGCCGCCACCGTGGTGCTGGCAATCCGGGTGCCCAGCAGCGGGTTATCACAGCCGTTGGGGCCGGTGGCCGCGTTCGGCAGGTACAGGTTGATTACCTGGCCCGCGTTGACCGTCGTCGTACCGTTGCCGGCGAGCGTGCCGAGCAGACCCGCCTTCTTTGCCGCAGTCCACAGGAAGCGGGTCGCGACCAGCGCTTCGCCGGCAATCACGTTCGCCGTCACCACGCCGGGGTCGGCCAGCACGCCGTTGCGGTCGTTGAAGGTGTAAGCCATCGTCCAGTTGCCAGCGCTCGGTGCCGTGAACACCAGGCGGCCCAGCGCATTGAAGGTGGCGGCAGCCGGGCTGCAAACGCCCAGGGTCAGGTTGCACGGCGGCTGCGTGAACCGCAGGGTCGTCAGGTCGATCCCGGCGATGGCGAAGTCGTTGCCAGTCACCCGGAAGGTCGCCGGTACATTGGCAACCGCGAACAGGCCGAGATCGTCACGTGCATCCGGCAGGCCACCCAGCGAACCTACGTTCACTGTTACCTGCGCTCTTGCAACGCCCGCCACCGTGGTCGCCTGGTACCAGAACGACTCGGTCAGGCCGCCAAGGTTGGCGCGTGGCGTGTAGACCACCTGGTTGTCCGCCGTCAGCGCGAGGCGGCCGCCGGAAACCGTGCAGGAAGTCGAAGCCGTGTTGGCCACGCAAGTCGCTGTTGGCAATGGCACACCGCAAGTACCGCCGGTCGCAGCCGTGCAGATCTGCAGCGCCGGGATCACCGCGACACCGATGTCATTGGCCAGCACCGGGATGGTGATGGCTGTGTTCAAGGGGGTCGAGACCAGGTCGGGTTGCAGGATCGCCGCACCGGAGGCCGGGCCCGCGTACATGACCGGCTGCGTGTCGCGGCCGCCGTTGGACGAGAGCACCGTGATGTAAGCCGGCGGCACGTGCACGTTTTGAATGACCGTGCTCATCAGCGCGAACTTCTCACCGGCGAACGTACTCAGCTTGAAGTTGGTCGGGGTCGTGCCATCTGCGGCGAAGGCCGGCAGACCGAAGGGGTCGATCTTCAGGCAGGGCGCCGAGCAGTCGGCATTGGTCGCCGTCTGCGTGGCCGGTGTCGCCGTGACAAGCAAGGCGCCGGACTCGGCCGTCACGGTCAGCGTCTTGGTCGCGCTGTCCCACAGGGCTTCCGAGATTCGCAGTTCGTCCACCAGCGGCAGATCCATCAGCGTGGCTGGCAGGTCGCTGGTGATCCGGGCACGCGCATGGGTGGCGGCCGGACGGGTCAGGTCAACACCTGCCCCGACCTGCTTGGCTGCCGGCGTTCCCTGGAAGAACTCGAACTTCGGCAGCGTACCAGCCGTGGTCGGCAGGGGCTGTCGCGTCATCGCGAGTTCCAGCGTCTGGCTGGTTGGCAGCGCGGGGTCGCCCGAGAACAGGCTCATCCCGAGGGTCGGCACCGGGCCGGCCGCCTTCTGCGCCACCGTTGCCCAGACACCGACCTGGAAGCCATCGGGCGCAGCGCCGGCTACGGAAGCCACCGCCTTGTAGGTGGCGCGCTCCACCTGGTTGACCGACGGCACGATGCCTTCGAAGTAGCGACCGAACAGGTTGAAACCCGTCGTCGTGTAGATGGCTTCGGTCGCCGCGCAGTTGCCGCTGGACACGCCCGGACCTTCGACCAGCACGTAGTTGGCAAAAGTCATGGCCTTGATCTCGGCCGGAATCCAGGCCTTGGTGCTGGCGCGCAGCGGGTTGGGCAGGTCGCTGCCGGTCACCGGGGTTCCCACCGCGCCGTAGTCGGCAATGTACTTCTTGCCATCCGGCCCGAGGAAGGGGGCCTTCACCGCGCCACCAGGCACATCGGACCACTGCAGGAAGGGGCCGGTGCTACCGGCGAGCGGACCGGTAAAGGTGCCGATGCCCACATCCGAGGTTTCAAATATCCTGCTGCCTTCGGCGCCCGTGAAGGTCTGCGGCGCGTTGTTTGGCGTGTAATAGGTGTAGTTGCCGGTGCAGCCCACGTTGGTGTGCGTGACACGCCAGCGGTTGAAGGTGATCTGCGCGCCGGCCGTAGGCACGCCGGTGGCAAACGAGCCTTCCAGGCCCATGTTGAACACGATGGCGCCTGCGCCGGAAATCGGCGTGCGCGTCAACTTGTCCAGGCCGGCGCTCAGCAGCTTCACCGAAGCGAGGGTATAGAAGTGCTCGGTCGACCAGTTATCCGGGAACACCTCGGGCACCGTCAGCACGCCGGCAGGGGGCGCGGCGGGCAGGATGGCGCAACCGCCGGCGGCAAGAACCGCCGGGTCGATGTTGACGCACAGTTCGAGCGCCACGCCGTTGCGGTCGGCATACCATTGCGGAAAGCCGTTGACGGTATCCACCGGCCCGACGCGATCGAGCACCGCGAACGCCGACGGCGCGATGCCAATGGCCGCGATGCTCAGCGCCAGGGCTTTGATGAGATGAGAGCGCATGACACGTACTCCTTTTTTCTGATGGGCTGCGGCGCGGTGCGCCGCAACGGGACTTGCTTGGTTGAAATTCATGATCGGTCCTTGTTTGTGTCGATGGGTGCCGACTGCTTACTGAACCGTGCTCTGGGTGCAGCCGCCGTAGGTCGGCGAGTACACATAGGCTTGGGTCGGCTTGACGTTGACATTCAGCGTCACGCCGGCGAACACCCACGCACCTGCCCCGCCAACCGCGGTAGTAGCGAGCAGCGTGCCTGCGGCCGGGTTGGTGCAGCCGTTCAGGCCGGTGGCTGCGTTGGGCAGCATCAGCTGGATCGGTTGACCCTGGGCGATGCTAGAAACACCGTTGGCGCGCAGGGTGCTGGTCGTGGTACCGGCTTTGCCAGCCGTCCAGAGTGCCCGTGCGATTGAGAGCGTTTCGGCACCGAGCGCATTGACCGCCACCACACCCTGGTCGGCGATCATGCCGGCATTGTCGGTAAAGGTGTAGGCCATGGTCCAGTTACCGGCCGAAGGCGCCGTGAAGACCAGCTTGCCCGGAATCGTGGTGAAGCTTGCCGAGCCTGCGGCGCAGGTCGGCGTCACCGCGGTGAAGGTGCAAGGCTCCTGCGTGATGCGCAGCGTGGCGGTGTCGACTCCAGCCGGGGCGAAGTCGTTGGCCACCACGTCGATCGTCGCCGGGACACCGGCGACCGCGGTGTTGCCGAGGTCGTCACGCGCATCCGGCAGAGCGGCGAGGTTGCTGATCACCGCGTTCACCTGCGCCATTGCTGTGGTGCCGTTGGCGGTTGAGGCCTTGTACCAGAACGTGTCGGTCACGCCACCCACGCCAGCCGGCGGCGAGTAGGTCACAAGGTTGCCGGTCAGCATCATGCGCCCACCGAGGCCGGTGCACTGCGCCGAAGGCGTAGCCAGGGTGCAGGCGGTCCGCGCATTGGGAACCGCACAGGTCAGACCAGCGGCATCTGCGCAGATCAGCAGGTTCGGCACCGCGGCCACGCCGATGTCGTTGGCGAACACATCGACATTGACCGGCGTGTCCTTGGGTACATTCACCGTGTCGGCCTGGAACAGCGCCGCTCCGGTAGCCGAGCCTTGATAGATCACCGGTTGGCGATCGCTGCCGCCGGCCGAGGACCGCACCGTGACGTACGAGGGAGGCGTCAGCACGTTAGGCACGACGATGCTGACTACGGGCGCAGTCGCGGTCGCAGCCGTCTTCATCTTGAAGTCGATCGCGGCGCCGGCTGCGTCCGCCAGCGGCAGGCCGTAGGCGTTCAGCGTCAGACAGGGCGCCGAGCAGACCGCGTTTGCCGCAGTGGGCAGGGGTGCGACCGTAGGCGTAGCCGACTGCAGGTAGGCGCCGGACTCGGCGCTCACCGTCAGCGTCTTGGTGACGCTGTTCCAGACCGCCTGGTTGATACGCAGTTCGTCGACCAGCGCCACGTCCACCGTGGTAGGCGGCGTGTCGGTGATGATGCGTACACGGGCGTTGGTGTAGACCGGGTTGGGCAAGGCGGTGGTGCCAGTGATCTGCGTTGCAGAGGTCATGCCCTGGAAGTACTCGAACTGCGGCGTGGCGATCTGGCCGACAAACGCCGGCGTGCCGGCGGCGGTCTGCGCGCCTTCCATGCCGATTTCCGCAGTGCTGGTGGCGGGATTGGCCGGGTCGGTGTACCACAGGCTCATGCCCAGGCGGGGCACCGGCTTGCCGGCTTCCTGCGTGGCTTGCGCCCAGGCGCCGATCTGGAACATGTCAGACTTGCCGTCGGCGTTGGTGTCCACCGCGCGGTAGCTGGCGCGGTCAACGCTGTTGCGCGAGGGGATCGGACCTTCGAAAAAACGGCCAAAGAGCGAGAAGGTGTTGGTGGAGTAAACCAGCTCGTCCAAAGCACAGTTGCCGGTCACGACGCCGGGGCCTTGCACGGCAACGTAGTTGGTGAACTTCATCGCCTTGATTTCCGGCGGCACATAGGGGTTGGTGCTGGTGGCGAGCGCATTGGGAATCTCGCTACCGGTGATGGGGCTGCCGACACCGTCACCGTCGGACAGGTACTTCTTGCCGTCCGGACCGACAAAGGGCACTCTGGGAACACCGCCGGGCAGGTCACTCGACAGCAGGAAGGGGCCGATGTCGCCCGACATCACGGCGGCGGGATTGCCCATGCCGACGTCAGTGGTTTCAAAAGTCTTGCCGCGCGCCACGCCGGGGAAGGTCTGCGGCGACCGGGTCGGGGTGTAGTAGGTGTGGTTGCCAGTGCAGGCCACGTTGCCATGGTTGACGCGCCAGCGCGTGAACCACAGCTGTTGACCTGGTGTCGGCACGCCGTTGGCGAAGGAGGCCTCGAGCGCGAAGTTGAAGGTAATGCGGCCGGCACCCGGTGTCGGCACCGCGACGTTGCCGAGGTTGCCCTGGCCTGCCGGCGCGAGGCTCGCACTGGCGAGCGTGTAAAAGTGCTCGGTCGAGAAGTTGGTCGGGAATACCTCGGGTGCCACGGACACGCCGTTGGGCGCGGGGACGTTCACGATGGCGCACAGGCCGGCGTTGACGACGGCCAGGCCAATGGCATCGGGGCTGTTGATCGAGCAGACCTCGAGCGCGACGCCGTTGCGATCCTGGAACCAGGCCGGGAAGCCGTGCGCCGGGTCCACCGGGCCCTGACGTTGCAGCACGGCCAGCGCAGGCTGCACCAGCACCATGGCCGCGACACTGGCCACCATGGTTTTCTTGAATAGTTGCTTCACTTTTTGTCTCCTGAAATGTGGGTTGATGCAAGGACAAGCGGGCTTGCTTGCGTTGCAGGGGAAATGGCGGTGACGATGAAGTCAGCGCCCTCTTTTTCAATCGAAAACTTCACCTTGTCGGCGACCTTGAGGCCGTCCAGCAGGGACGCAGGGCGCACCTTGAACGCCATGGTCATGGCACCCATGTGCATGCCCTTCCATTCGCCGTGCTTGATCACGACGCGGCTGGCATCGGCATCGAGCTTGCGGATCTCGCCATCGGCGCTGGCCGACTGCGCCATGGCAGCACCGGCCAGCAGCGCCAGGACGGCGCCGCAAGCAAGCTTGCCAAGGGCTTTTCGGGTTCTATGTTTCATCACTTTGACTCCTGGTTTTTCAACGTTTCGCGATCTGTACAAGGACTGCACACAGCCTCTTTCGTCGTGGGCTTGAACAGTCTTCCTACGACACTCCTAGCGTAAGCAGGCAAGGCGCTGGTGTCAGTTGCAACTGTGTTGGGGCTGTGTAACGGCACGTCAATTCCCTACGACAAGTACGGGTTGGACAGGCTTGCCGGTGCGGGTGCTTGGGTTGACATTGGCGTTGACATTGGCGTTGGCATTGGCGTTGGCATTGGCGTTGGCATTGGCGTTGGCCTCGGCCAGCAACTCTGCGATCAGGCTGCGCAGGGGCTCAGCCTGCGCGTCGATGGCACCACGCACCAGCCAGCGCGCACGCATGCGGGTATCGAAAACAACGGTGGCGGGCAGTGAGGAAAAACGGAAGTCCTGCGCATCGGCAGCCAGGCGCAGCGAGGGCAAGTTGGCGGGCATCCTGCTGCGCAATTTTTCCATCGCAGTCGGCGCGTCGCCGGTGTTGACCAGCAGATACTCCACCGGCTGGCCCTGGGTGGAGGTGGCCAGTTGCGACAGCAGCGGCAGCTCCTCGCGGCAGGGCGCGCACCAGACCGCCCAGAAATTGGCCACCACGACCTTGCCCACAAGACCCGCGGCATCGAAACGCCGACCGTCCAGCGTGTCGAAAGCCAGCACGGGTGCGCTGGCCGGGTTCCAGCGCTCGACCTGCGCCGCCTGCACCGAGGGCATGGCAGCCAACAGGCCCAGGGCCATCAAACTGGTATTCAGGCAGCGGGCCAACAGACCTGCGCCCGGCGCTCTCATGGCGTACCCTTGGCGATATTGAACCCGGCCAGTGCCAACTGGCCGGCTTGAATCGTCAGCCCAATCTCCACACTGCCGCCGCGCACCGCGCCACGGTACAGCGGCAGGCTCAACATCATGCTGCGCGGATCCGGCAGCGCGTCCTGTGCGCGCACGCGCACGCTCAGGCCAGCCGGTAGACGCGCACGCAGCTCTTGCAACCAGGCCGTGCCATCGATCGGTATCCAGCGCTCTTGTGCATAGCGGAAATAGCGCCGCTGCTTTTGGCTCTTGCCGGGTAACAGCACGGCTGTTGCCAGCACGTTTTCAGTCTCGCTGCCAATCAGCACCGGGCTCTCATAGCGCGTGCCGGGGGGGTCCAGGCGCGCCAGGTCCAGAAACGCCTCGGGACGGTAAGCACGGTTGCGAAACAGCACCTGAGCCTGCCTGGCGCAGACATCGCCTTGGCTGATCAGGCAGTAGTCGGCATAAAAGAAATCCTGCAAGCCAATGGTGGCAACAAAGCCGCTGTGTACCAGCTTGCAGGCATGCCAGGGCTGTTGCGAGCCAAAGGAGGTGGCACTGGTTTGCATGCATTCGGTTTGCACCCGCGCAAACTCAACCTGGTCCGCTGGATTGGGCTGGGTTTGTTCCAGCGGCCGCTGCAGCCACTCCACTGCAGCCGATGCAGGGGACGAAAAAAGTGTGACCATGAGCAAAACGGCGGCGAGCCGGCTCCAGCAGGTGGTGTGTTTCATAGCGAGTGTTCCTTTAAATAGCTGCTGGCTTCGGGCAGGCCGGCCTTGGCCAGCTGTCGCAGCAGGCTCTGGCCCTGTGTCGGGTCTTGCGGCACGCCGCGCCCCTGCAAAAAGCACAGGGCCAGGTGAAATTGCGCCAGCGCATGGCCGGCTGTCGCGGCCTGGCGCAGCAGCTCAATGGCTTTGAGGGGATCGGTGCGCACTTGCTCACCGTCGAGCAGCAACACAGCGAGTCGGGTCTGGCCGTCCAGGTTGCCGCGCTCGCCTGCGCGCTCGAACCAGTAAGCGGCTTCGTGTTCATTGCGTTCCACACCCCAGCCTTCGGCAAACATGGCACCCAGGCGGCTCTGGGCTTGCGCATCGCCCGAGCGTGCGGCCTCACTCAGCAGTTCAAGCGCCATGGCGCTGTGCTTTTGCACGCCCTTGCCATCCAGATACATCTGGCCCAGCAGGCTTTGTGCAGCCACTTCACCGCGGCCCGATGCTGCGTTGAGCAGACTGTAGGCAAGGTCCTCATCCCTGGGCACGCCCTTGCCGTGCAGATGCAGGTAGCCCAGGGCGTACTGTCCGAAGCTGCTGTTCGCAGCAATGGACTGGCGGATCAGCGCCAGCCCGGTTTTGAGCTCGGCCGCCGTGCCATCGCGCACCAGCGCCAGCCCGAGATGGGCCTGGCCCTCAGCATCGCCCGTGGCGGCAGCCTTGCGGTACCAGAGCAGCGCCTCCCTCGCACTCTGCGCCACGCCCAGGCCCGACTGATACAGCTCACCCATGGCGCTCAGTGCGGCGCTGCTGCCCAGGGCGGCCGCTTTGCGGAACAACTGGAGAGACTGATCGAACAAGCCGCCGACCCGGGCGACCTGGCCCTGCTCAAACCATTGGACGGCGGTAGGTGGCGCCGGTTCGACCCACTCCGACTCCTTGGTGCTGGCATCTGTGGCATGTGCGGCAGGCAGAGCCAGTGAAAAGAGCAATGCGGCGCACAGCTTTAGTACCAATTCAGAAAGGCGCATGGCTTGCTCATATCAAAGCGTGTTGAGTACGGTGTACACATTGCGCGCCGATGTGTTCAGCGGGACCATGGCCCAGCGGTTGTTGTTGTCGTCGATCAGACGCCCGGCGCTGCTGTGCAGGGTGACGTCGCGGTCACGCTCCGGGTCGGGGTCCACAAAGCCCTGTGCTCGGCGCAAGGTATCAATGTCCGACTGCTTGCCGGTCAGGAACAGCCAGCCCGGTTTGACTTCGAAGATTTCTTCGGCGTATTCCTTCAGAATGGGCACCGTGTCCAGCTCCGGCTGCAAGGTCACGGAGTAGAAAAACACGTCCTTGCCCATGCGCTCGCCAAACATGTCCTGCACCTTGCGCAGGTTGGCATTGGTGGTGGGGCAGCGCCCCTCGCTGCAGCCCACCACAAAGAAGTTGAGCAAGACAATGCGGTCGCGCACCAGATCGTCGTAGAAATGGAAAGTCTCACCCGTGTGGGCCACCAGGGGCACATTGGGCAGCAAGCCATGGCGTGCGGCATACGACAGCGGCCGCTCGGCCCTTGCCTGCGCAGCCGATGCCTGCGGCGAAAACAGCGTGCCGGCCAGGCCGAGCGTGGCCGTCATCGGGCCGAGCAGCCCCGCGCCGAGAAATTTTCTGCGGTTCATTTCAATCCCCTTGAAAGATCAGCTGCGTGGGCCGGGCTTAAACAATCTTCCACATGACCATCATTCCGTGGTCTTCGTGGACCACGTTATGGCAGTGCATCGGGTAAATGCCCTTGTAGTCACGGAAGCGCATCGCTGTGGTGACGGTGGCACTCGGGTCGAGCCGGTATACATCCTTGCGACCGGTCTGCAGCGCGGCCGACGGGTCAGGCTGCGCAGCACCCTTGTAACTGAGAATGCGCCCCTCTTCGTAGTGCGGGTGAATCGGATGCGACCAGGAGCCGCCGCCGTTTTTGTGCTCCCAAACCTCGGAACTGCCTTCCTTGACTTCGTAGGGCGCGGCATAGCGATCGAAAACCTGGCCATTGGCATTCCAGATGTTGGACGCACTGGCCCAGGTCCATTGCTTGGTCTTGGAGGTGGCGGTGTTCACTGCAGCAGGCAGGGGGCGCAGGGCCGTGCCGTTGACGATGGCGGTGCTGGCGTCGGTCAGGCCAGGGCGTGCTACCTCGACGATGAACTTGAGAGCATCGTTGCCGGTGGTGAGCAGCTTGCCCGAGGGGCCGCGACCGCTGATCTGCTCGGCACGGTTGGTGAAGAAGATTTCTGTGCCGGGCTTGAACTTGGAGAAATCGATGATGAGGTCAAAGCGCTCGGCCACGGCCTGCTTGAAGTTGGTTTGCACCACGGCGCGCGGCAACAGATTGCCGTCGTTCGCAATCACCGTCATGGGCAGGTAGGTGGAGCCGGTTGCGCCCTGGCGCATCCACCACCAGTAAAAGCGGGTCGGGCCGCCGTTGTACATGCGGATGCGGTACTTGCGCGGCTGCACCTTGAAGTAGGGCTGAATCGTGCCGTTGACGGTGAGCTTGTCACCAATGGCGCCGTCCAGGCAGGCCAGCGGGAAGAAGTCCACACCCAGCGGGTCGAACTGGCGGTCATGGAAGAACATGGGCACGTCAAACTCGTAGGGAAAGCTGCGCGCATCCTGCGAATGGCTGGGGAAACGCAAGCCGGTGGTGCCGACCACGGTTTCGTCGCCGGTGTCGACTTCGTCGTAGATCGGGCAGGCGGCGAACAGGCCGGCGTACACGTTCTGCGAGGTAAAGTCGTGCTTGTGGTCGTGAAACCAGAGCGAGCCCAGGGCTTCGCGGTAGTCGCCGCGCACGCCGGCCTTGGGCGATACAAAGCCCTGGTTGATGCCGGCGTACAGGTTGGGATAGTGGTGGTCCCAGAACTTGCCCGAGTAGTTGTAGTAGAGCGGGCCACCATCGCTCTCCGAAGGCGTGTGGTGGTTGTGCATATGGGTGCAGGTGGTAGAGGTGCCGAACCCGAGGTGCGACACGGCGTCCTGCGCGGTGCCCGGCAACTCGTTGTACTGGCGGATCATGATCGAGCGGCCGTAGCGGTGACGCATCACGGGGCCGGGTACGCCGGCGATGCTGCCGGCCACGCCGGTAACGCCACCCGCGAAGGCGCGCGGAGCATAGCCCCAGGCGAGCTGGCCGCCGGCGCCGGCGGGCATCTCGCTGTGCCAGACATGCTTGTGCTCGAGTTGCCGAAGCTCATAGAAGTCGCGCGGCGCGGCGTACAGGCCGGCGTTTTTGTCGGTGCCGTCCCAGCCCTGGTGCGCCAGGTTGGCGTTCGGCGTGGCAGTGGCCAGTTCCGGGTGCTGCGCCAGCAGAGCCAGCTTGGAATCGAGCGCGTTGGTCGGCGCCGCGGTGGGCTTGCCGCCGCGCAGGAACATGCTGTCGGTCAGGTTGGCGACCGAGCCGCCGATCTGCTCGACCGAAATAGTGGGCTGGAGTTCGTGCAGGCGCTGGAAAGCGTCCTTGAAAGGCGTGGTCTTCGGGCTGATCATGTCCACACCCGGCACCGGGCAGGCGATGGTGCCGGCGGATGCGGCGCGCAGGCTCAGGCCGGGAATCGGCAGCAGCATGCCGCTACCGGCACCCAGCACACCCAACTTCATGAGATTGCGGCGATCCAGTCCTGAGCGGACCAGTTCGCGTTGCACGTCCATCGTACGCTGGACCAGGCGCTCTTGTTGCTTATTCATATTTGCTCCGTCTAGACAAGTTGAAAACTTTGGGGTCAGGTCATCGTTGTGATGAATTCCTGATGTCTGGAGAATATGAAAAACAAGCCTGCGCTCAGTATGCCAATAGTCACCCGCGTACAGCAGTACGGTCAGGCTCCTGTAACAGCATGTAACTGGTGGGCGGCAAGAGCGGCGCCGCCGGGCCGCATCAACCCCAGTCGTTGCGACTGAACAAATAGCCTTTGCCGCGCACCGTCTTGATGCGCTGCGGATTTTCGGCATCGTCACCGAGCGCCTTGCGCAGGCGTGAGACGCGCATGTCAATCGAGCGGTTCATACCGTCGTATTCCAGACCGCGCAAGCCGATGGTGATGTCGTCGCGTGAGAGCACATTGCCGGCCCGGCTCGCCAGCAGCCACAGCAGATCAAACTCCACGGTGCTGAACATGATCTCGCTGCTGCCCAGGCGCACGGTACGCGTGGCGCGACTGATAAACAATTGCCCGAAGCGATACTCGTCGGCCTCTTTTCCCGACACATCCTGCAAACGGCGCAGACAGGCGTTGATATGCGCCAGCACCACAATCGGCGTAGCCGGCTTGAGCAGATAGTCATCCGCCCCCAGGCCCAGGCCAAGCACCTGCTCGACGTCCTCATCGCGCGCGGTAAGCATCAAAATGGCACCGGCGTAACGGGCACGGACCTCGCGACAGATTTCAAACCCGTCCTTGCCCGGGAGATTGCCGTCTAGCACCACCGCGTCGGGCCGCAAGTTGAGAATTCGTTCCACCGCGAGGTCTCCGCGGCGCTCATGCTCAACCCTGAAACCATGCTTTTCCAGATAGCGCTTCAATGAAACCGCAGACAGTTCGTCGTCTTCAACCAGAACTATCAGTTTTTCGTTTGATTGACTCATGTGCTTTCCCTCTGTTTGCGTTGCAGAAGCCAGTCGCGCAGTTCCTGCGCGGTAGCGCCCAGGCTGGCGCTGAATTGCGCAGCCAGCGCAATCGACTTGTCCGCGTCAAGCTCGCTGGCCGCAGCCATCAAGAGATCGGGTAGTTGTTCTTCGGACGAGGGCCCATAGAGTGCCCAGTGGCTTTTGAGCCTGTGGGCCCGGGCGGCCAGTCCCTCGAAATCCATTTTTGCACTGAGTTCAGCCAGGCTGCTGGCGGCCAGGTCAAATTCGGAGACCGCCACCGCAGCGATTTCAGCGAACAGGTCGACATCTCCTTCGAGCCCCGCCAGCGCACGGCCGAAGCGTGCTGGTGGTGCACAAGCGATGGCTGCCAGCGGCGTGTTCGACGTCTTGTCGAGGACGCGCGTTATCTCGGCATGCAATGAATCGGAGGTGAAAGGTTTGGAGACGTAACCGTCCATGCCCAAGGTGAGGCAGCGCTCCCTGTCGCCAACGAGCACATGGGCGGTGAGCGCGATGATCGGTGTGCGACTTGCGCTGCCAGGCCAGGCACGCAAATTTTTCATCGCCTCCAGCCCACCCATACCCGGCAACTGCAAATCCATCAATACCAGATCGGGATGCTCACGCCCTATTATTTCGAGCCCGGCCATGGCGCTTGCGGCTTCGCTGACGCGGTGCCCGCGTCGGGTCAGCAAGCGGTTGGCGATCAGGCGGTTGACCTTGTCATCTTCGATCACCAACACGTGCAAATTGCGATGGACCGGTGGTGGTACAACCGTCTCTTGTTCGGAATCCCTTGAGAGCAAGCGCGTGTCAAGACCGAAACTCACTTCAAAGAAGAATTCGCTGCCGACGCCCAGTTCGCTTTCGATCCAGATACGTCCCTTCATGGCGTTGACCATGCCCAAGGAAATGGCCAGCCCGAGGCCGGTACCACCGTATTGGTGAGAGATCGATGCATCCGCTTGCACGAAGGGCTGGAACAAGCGCTTCAATTGCGCTTTGGAAATGCCAATACCGCTGTCGCGCACCGAGAAACGAAGGCGAACGGTGCGCTCAAGGCGTTCGACGCTACTGACGCTCAACCAGACCGAGCCGCGCTCGGTGAACTTGATGGCGTTACCGACCAGATTGATGACGATCTGTCTTAATCGCCCCGGGTCGCCCAACAAGGCGTGGTCCAGCGCGCAGTCGTCCTGGTAGTGAAATTCAAGTTTTCTTTCTCGGGCGCGGTGGGCCAGAACTTTGAGGCTGTCGCCCAGTGACTGCTGCAGCGTAAACGGGACGCACTGCAGCTCGACACCACCGGCCTCGATCTTGGAAATATCCAGAATGTCATTGACGATATCAAGCAGGTTCGAGGCGGAGCGGCTGGCCAGCTTTACCAATTCCGTTTGTTCGGGGTCGAGTTTGCTCTCAAGTACCAGCTCGATGGTTCCGAGGATGCCATTGAGCGGGTTGCGAATTTCGTGGCTCATATTGGCCAAAAATGCGCTTTTGGCACGGTTGGCATCTTCGGCCAGGGTCCGCCCATGGCGTAACACCCTCTTAATGTTGTTGCTGGACTCGATTTCGCGCTTTCGCGCAATGATCAGGAAAATCAGTATCGTCAGCCCCGCTGACAGGGTATGAGGAAGTCCGACCGTCCATACCAGCAGCACCGCCCCAAACGCCCCGAGAATGTCAGCATTGGTGGTCGTCATTGAGCGTACTGTCTTCAGTAACTCCGGGCCAGATAAATTGGGCATTGTTTAGTCGCTGCAGTTTGCTCATGGCCATCATGCCCCATGCATGATGTGGTCAATGGTGATTTTTCGTAAAAAGGACCGATTTTTATCAAATTCATCAAATTTGTCAAAGACGCGCCGTTACACAAACCCTACGCTTCTGCTGTATCCGGCGGACCATTGTCATACCAAGCGCAGTTCTTTTCTTCTTATTCTCGGTGCATCAGGAAAACTTGATAGACGACAGATTTAAACCCTTAACAAGGAAACATCATGGGCACACATAGCAACGACACAGTGGCTGACGACCACGGCAAAGACATCGCAGCTGACGACCACGGCGCCTCGAGCGCAGC
This sequence comes from Comamonadaceae bacterium, assembly GCA_007280205.1. Classification (GTDB taxonomy): domain Bacteria; phylum Pseudomonadota; class Gammaproteobacteria; order Burkholderiales; family Burkholderiaceae_C; genus Rhodoferax. The sequence continues at coordinate 478 of QYPX01000240.1, read as the reverse complement.
GACCGGGACAGCGGTTGTCGCCAGCGGAACGGGTGTGGCGACTGCCACCCTGGGTGACGATGGCTTCTCGCACCGTCATGGCGATCTCACTCACAGGGAACTGCATGGCGATGATGCGAGCCACAATGCCATTCGAGGCAGTTCGGGTGACGACGTGATCACTGGCGGCAGCCAAAGCGATGTGCTTGAAGGCGGCAATGGTAGCGATGACTTGCGCGCCGGCGCCGGTGACGATGTCCTGGTCGGGGGCGGCAGCGATGACACCGGACTCAATCACCTTGAGGGTGGTGGCGGTGACGATATTCTGGTCGCCGGAGGTCATAAGACCAGGGGGTTCGACGATTTTTTTGCCACGCGCGATGAGCTGAAAAAGGCCCTGCACGCTGATGCGAAGTATGCCGATGTGGTCAGCATCCTTGACGACACCTTTGCCAGTTCTGCGATGGAGGTCGAAAATCACTTCGCCGTTCATAGCGGC
>QYPX01000137.1 GCA_007280205.1 Comamonadaceae bacterium | reverse complement strand
CGGCGAGATTGAGTTCGCGTGACCGATAGCCCGATGTGATGACAACGGGGCATGCAAGTTGAGCGCGTAGTGGCTCCAGAACTGACTGACACAGCAGTCGCAAACGGGCAACGACTTCGTCAGCGGGCTGGTTGGCAATACCACGACGTGCCGCCGTCTCGGAAACGAGAAATTCGTCGAGGTAAAAGTGTTCAGACAATTTCATTGATGACTCCAGTGCTTGGCCGAAGTTGGCGCTCTGTGCCAACGATCTCGAAAGTGTTGCCCGAGCCGAGAAGGGTTACCGGGATGTCGGGATGGTTTTGTTGGAATCGTTTGATCGCAACGTCCACATACACCGGGGCAATTTCAACGGCGCGCATCCGGCGATTGGTTTTTTGTGCCGCGAGCAGGCTGGTGCCGGATCCGCAGAACGGCTCGAAAATGATCTCGCCTGTTTCGGTGTAGGCATCAAAGACGTGCTGCGGCAACGCCACCGGAAAAACTGCCGGGTGGTCGATGTCCTGCCCGATCTTGCCCTTGTGCCGCATGATGCGAATTACGCCGTCCGGTATTTTTGTTTCCTGGGTGACAGTCCCGATGTGGTTCCACGCTGTCTTGCTGCCATCCTTATTGCGCATACCACCGGCGCTGGTGCCATCGCCGCGTAAATGGGTGTCGCGTCCGGCATAGATGCACGGCACGATCTTGTTGGGTCGGCGTACTTCAGATCCCTGGCGGTTGAAGTGAAAGACAAACTCGAAGCTGGGTGCCAGTCGACCATTCCAGTCACCGGGCAGCCCCGGCCCTTGGTCCCAGACATACCAGCCGAAGCGCCGCCAGCCTTTGATGCGCATCCATTCGAGCCAACCATCCCAGTAAGGAAGAAATTCGTTCTCGCGGTGAATCAAACCCAGATTGACCAGCACCTGACCGTTGTCCGCCATAGGCAACTTCGCAAAAACGCCACGCATCAGGCCATCCCAGTCAACGATGGTGTGGGTGTAATCACGCTGGTTGCCATAGGGCGGCGAAGTGAAGCAGAGGGTTGCTTCCTCACCTGCCATGAGCGCGGCGATTACCGTGGCGTCGGCAGCATCGCCACAGATCAGGCGGTGCTGGCCCAGTTGCCAGATATCGCCAGAACGGGAAACCGGCATGGCCGGGAGATCAGGGATATCGTCAGCATCATCAGCGATATCGGATTTATCCTCCCCATCGCTCGTTGATACGTCTTGCCTTAGCAGGCGTTCCAGTTCACCGTCGTCAAAACCTGTCAAAGTCAGTTCGTACCCAGCCTCGGTTAGCTCTGCCAGCTCCAGTGCCAGCAACTCCTCGTCCCAGCCGGCCGACAGGGCCAGACGGTTGTCGGCCAGGATGTACGCACGTTTTTGCGTATCGGTGAGGTGCGAGAGCTCGATCACCGGCACTTCGGCAAGGCCCAATGCGCGCGCGGCAAGCAGACGCCCATGGCCAGACATGACGCCGTTGTCGCCATCGACCAACACCGGGTTGGTCCAACCCCACTCGACGATGCTGGCCGCCAGTTGGGCCACCTGGGCGTCTGAGTGCGTGCGAGCGTTGCGGCAATAGGGAATCAGCGTATCGACCTTGCGGTATTCGATGCGCAGCGCGTTTTCGTTCATCAATGAGCCAATTGGGGTTTGCACCTGCAAACCCCGACCAAGGGGTGCAAACCTCAATTCGCGAAGGTTTGCAGGTGCGTAGAAATACAAAACCCGCGACAGGCGCGGGTTTCAAGGGTGTTTCTGAATGGGGTGGAGCCGGACTGCAAACCGGGTGCAAACCCGGTTTTGTGGCCTGTCGCTATCGCAATGCCGCGCTGTTGCCCCCTGCATACGATTTTGGCCAGGAAGGACCCCTCGGATTTTTGTGGGGCGAGGTGTCTTGCGTATCTATCCTGACCATAACTGAAATAGTACGCCAAACAGGGCTGCCGTGCTGCATTGCCAACCAGCCTCCAAAAGGACAATCACGGCAAACCATGGACATGTGCGCCAAGCGTTACTTTCCTTGGCCCATGCGTTCATGAGGTTCGCAGGGTAAGGCATTGAGTTTTGTCACCACGATTCCTATCGCTTTTTGCCATCGCCGCGATGCCGTGTTGCGGTCACAGGCAAACCGCCTTCCGATTTGCTGCCACTCGTAGCGATCTGCGCGCATCCAGACCAGATGTCGTTGCTCGACCTCAAGCCATTGCACCCACGTCATAGTCTCCAGCATGAGTTCCACAGCCTTCGGGTTGGGTGGCATCGGTCGGTAGAGTCGGTCAGGATCGGGGTAGCGGTCGGGTATCTGACAGGCAAACATCGACCAGGAGTTGAAGTAACCTTGCACGCGTACCGGAGGTAGCCGGTGGGCTGTCTGAGAAGCATCCGCGAAGCGAGCCGCCACATCGTCAATCGTCCACTCAGCCATGACGTGCTCCCCTACCGTGGGTGCCATAGAGTCGCTCGCCGAGTCGGCGCACAAATTCTCGTTCAATGAAATCCAGCCGGTCGTCGTTTTCAGCGACAACAAGGATGTGCTGTTGCTGCCACCCATCTCGCTTAGTCGATTCGACATCCATGGTCTGGGGTTGCAGACGACCAAGGGGGCAGCGGTATTGAGGTGTTGGCACCTTCATGTCACACCTCCTGCGTCTCGATAGCCCAGTGCAGCAGCGCCAGGGCATCTGCTTCGTTGTCGTCGCAAGGGGCGTGACCACGAAACTGGACGGAGGCGATCATCTCGTCCTTGCCTGCGTTGCCTTTGCCGGTCGCGTGCTTCTTGATCGTGCCGACCGGAACGCCTTGGTAGGGGATGTTGTGATGCTCGCACCACGCGGTCAGATGACCCATGAAACCGCCGTAGGCGTGGGCGGCATCCACCCCCGCGTGTCGTCGAACCTCCTCGAAATACACCGCGTTGATGTGGCCACTGGTGGTCAGCAGTTCTGCCAGCCAGCGCTTGAATCGCAGGAAGCGCATTCCGCCGCCTTCAAATCGCTGCGGCTTGAAATGCTCGGTGCCGCTGGTGATCGTGCTGTCCAGTTGGTGCAGTGCCCAGCCGGTGTGTGTGCCCAGATCAAGGGCAAGAATGGTGCTGTTGGTTGTCGTATTCATCGTCATAGCTCCTGAGTTTTGGGGGCGAGTGACGGATGCGACGGGTTCTCCGTATAACTCTCTACACGTGTGCGTGCGCGTGCGCAGGCAAAGAGAGGTATCCGACAAGTCCGTCACATCCGTCACTCGACGGTTTTGCTGGTTAGTCATCGCGGTACGGGTAGCTGGCGTTGTAGGGCTTGGGTCTGAGGGACAGCCCCGTCAAACCGCGCACGCCACCGGTCAGTCGGCACTTCTCGAACTTGCGGGTGGCCATCAGTTCAGAGAAGCGCTTGACCGATCCGACAAACTCGCCCGCGCGTTCGGCCCACTCACGCCAGTCGGAGAACAGATCGGACACGCCTTCGCGGCTGGTCTTGACCAGCAGGCAACGTTCTTCGATCCACTGCCCGAGCGCATCCTCGGCCTCGAAATACTCTTCGGTTGCCGACACCACGCTGGCTGGCGGTTTCAGCCCTTGCTGTTGCCAGCGGCTGCACCCATCGACCGCCCACGCCAAAATCCCGTCCCGCTCCTTGAGCAGCTTGTCGGTGAGCCTGCCGTCCCGTTTTTCGGGCGGAATGGTGACCGTGAACGGGATCAAGTGCAGACGACGCTTCATCGCTTCGTCTACATTGCGAATCGATGGTTTGTGGTTGCCAGCGATTACCAACTTGAACTGGGGCACGTACTCGAAGAAGTCCTGGCGCATGAAGCGCGCCGACACCTTGTCGCCGCCCGTGATGGCCTTGACCTTGGACTCGTTCCAGCGCCGACCCTGTTCGGTTTCGATGGAGGACACGAAGCGTGCGCCACGCAGTCCGGCCAGATCGGTGGGATGCCGGTCGTTGCGCGCGTCCATGAACGTGTCCATCGGCGCGTTGGCCGCGTAGTCACCGAGGATCGTGGTGATGACGTTGACGAACACTGACTTGCCGTTCGCGCCGGTGCCGTACAGAAAGAACAGCGCGTGCTCGCTGGTGATCCCGGTCAGGCAATAGCCCACCATCAGTTGCAGGTAGGCGATCAGATCGGCATCGCCGCCGGTGACGTCGGCCAGAAATCCATGCCACGTTGGACAGCCGCCCTTGGGTGTGGCCGTGCTGACCTTGGTCATCCGGTCGTCACGCCGGTGCTCGCGCATCCGGCCCGTGCGCAGATCGACCACGCCACCCGGGGTGTTGAGCGCCCAAGTATCGGCATCCCATTCCTCGGCACTGGAGGCGTGCTTCGGATCGGAACGGGCGATCTTCTCGACCGCCGAGATGGTCGACGAGCTGGCGAGTTTGGCTTTCTGCCTTGGACTGTCTGCCTTGAGCGATGCGTTACGGCAGATGCCCCGAGCCAGATGCGAAACGTAAAGCATCTGATCGGCATTCCAGCGCACGCCCGTCCACACCAGCCACTTGCCCCACAGCGCGCAGTAGCGCCAGTCCTGACCATAGCGACGGGTGAAGGCGGTCGACAGTCCGTCCTCGGTACTCCAGTCAATGCCCGTCAGCAAATCCGGCGGCGCAATCTCCTCGACGGAGCGCATCACGGGCATTCGCTCACCAACGGCAAGAAAGCCCGCCACGTCAAAGCCATCGGGAATGGCGTCGGCAGCGTCCCAACCTTCGGGCCGGTCGTCGGGTGGCACGAGGATGGCGACCGTGGTCGCACCGGCGTGCAAGATCGCCTGCGAAGCGCGGTCGGCGTAGTCCCAGCCCGGTGCGTCTCGATCTGGCCAGATCAGCACCGACTTGCCTGCCAGCGGTTGCCAGTCAGTTTTATCGACCGGAGCGTTTGCGCCGTGCATTGCGGTGGTCGCCACCACACCGGCATCGATCAGTGCCTGCGCACATTTCTCGCCTTCGACCAGAACGATGTGGCTGGCGGCAACCAGTCCCGGCTGGTTGTACAGCGGACGTGGCTCGGGCGGGGCCATCTTGCGGCGCTTGGCATCCCACGGCCGGAATTCCTTCTTCCGGCCCGGTGGGTCGTAGCGGTAGACAACGGCGATCAGTTTGCCAGTGGCGTCGTGATAGTCCCACTTGGCGGTCGCGGGGCCGAGATCGTCGGACGGCGGTGCTGCCTTGGCTTTGCGCACCGGTGTTGACCGCGCACGCCCAAGCAGATCACTGGCTTCCTGCAGCACCCGAGGGAAATCGGCGTGGATGCTGGCTCCGAGGTAGGCTGCGATCAAATCGAAGATGTCGCCGCCGTCGCCGGTCGCGCGATCCGTCCAGAGTCCGGCCTTGTCACCGGTCAGCACCACCTCGAGGCTGTCGCCGGGACTGCCCAGCACGTCCCCGATGAGAAACTTGCCCTGGCGCTTCTTGCCCGCCGGGAACATCGTGGTCAGCACTGACTCCAGCCGTGCGATCAGTTCCGAGCGGATTTCGTCACGTTCAGCATCCCGGTTTTCGATGGGCAGGGAAATGTCGTTGAAGTCGATCATTCGGCTCCCTCGTCCTGCGCTTTGCTGGCGCGTTGTTTGTCACCATCGCCCTGCGGCGCTCTGCTGCTGGCCGCCCATGCGGAAAGTTCGGACATCCGGTAGCGCACCAAACCGCCAAGCAGGTAATGCGGGATGCGGTACTTGCTGCGCATCGTCTGATCGGCAAACCAGTAGTACGGCAGGCTCAGTGCGGCCGCCGCCTGCTTGGCGTCGATCATTGGTTCGTCGTCGGTGACGCCTGTGTTGTGGTCGTTCATGATTGCGTTCTCCAGCAGCGGTCTTGCCACGCGCACATCCGGCATTCGAAGTGGGTCTGGTCAGCGAAGGCGCGCGGCAGGAGTTCTGCTGCCTCGGTCGCCGTGATCACCTTCACCGCCCGATCCGACATGCGTTGGGCAAGGGCTGCGTCAAAGGGGACGAGCTCGACGTAGATCTCCATCGTGTCGGCGTTCACCGCCGTGAAAATCGCCGGGTGCTCGTGCAGTTCGAGATAGGCCTGATACAACGCGACTTGCGCCGCGTAGACAGGCTTGGAAATGGCGAGCCGGTTTTTCTCCAGATCGCGCCAGGACTTCGAGCCGAGGCACTTGTTTTCCCAAAGGGCTGGGTAAGCGAAGCCCTCGGGGCCACCGACGAAGACCCCGTCGATGTGGCCCTGCAGGCGTCCGTCAGCCACCGAGAAACCGAACTGCTCGCCGTCGGCCTTGTGGGTCCGCAGATCGAAACCCGCGTCCCGCAGCCATCCGACCATGCACTCTTCGTTGACGTGGCCGCGCTCAAAGATGCGCAATATCCGACCCTGCACGTCGCGCCCATAGTCGACCGGTGCTTGCGCAAACTCGTACTGCAGCGCGCGTTCGCAAGCCACGCCCAACCGGGATGCGCCAAGGTAGTGGCGCACCGACTGGCGTGCACGAGCTCGCTGCAGGCCGGCATCGACCAACACGCTGATTTGACCGGACACGCTTGCCGTGGAATTGAAGTCCATCATGGCTTCGTCTCCCACGGCAGATCGTCCTCAAGATCGGCAAACGGGTTCGCCAAGGGATCGGGCGTCGGAGGCATGCCGCGCACCGGCGGAAACTTGGTCGCCTCGTGATGCTCGACCATTGCCTCCGTGTAGCGGGTGACGATGGCGTCGATAACCCGCAGCGCTTCAGCTTCCGAGTAATCCCCGAGGGGTTTCGTGAAGCCGATTTCGCCAGCAGCTTCACCGAACGCCTTCAGGCATTTTTTCATCGAGGCGATCTCGATGTCAGAGGGATCGATCATCACGACCTCCCTGCGCTTTCCCGGCTCGTCCTTGGCTTTGAGCCAGTTGCCGTACATCGCGTGAAAGACGTTCTGGCAGCGCTGCGAGCAGAACACCCAGTCGATGGGATAGCGGCGGGGATTGCCGATACCGTGTTGGTTGTCGGTGTGACCGAATCCCCGTGCCTGACGTGTGCAGACCCAGCATTTCACACCTCCCTCACTGCGCCCACGACGGTTTGCCCGTCACGGATGCGCGTTGTGGAGCAGCAGCGGGAGCCTGATAAACAGGTGCTGCCTGTGCGGGTGCGCCAGAGTTGCCACCGCCGATGTTGGCCTTGGCCGCGACACCCTTCAACTTGGCGTAGTCGGCGTGGTCAGGTTCGACCGCCACCTTGATCACATTGCGATCCGCACCCTTAGCGTCCTTTTCGATATCAACGCGAACGATGAATTCGATCCCATCCAGTTCGTGAAAGCCCTGGATGCGGCGTGCGGCGGTGGCCTGCGGTGTGTTGTCCTGCGGATGGATATTGCGGGCACTGTTGAGCGCAGCGCGGATAAAGCTGCGTCCCATCTGGCCCCAGGTCGGCCCCTTTTTGGACAGCAGGCCGATGTTGCTCCACATCTTGCGTTTGACATGCTCACCGTCGGTGACCACAAACTCGGCAGAGAGGTAGATCGACCCGGTGTCGAAGGATTCGGTGGCGTAGCCACCGCCCCAACCCTGTTCGGAATCGTCGTAACCACCGGGCTTGATGGTCATGCGTACCGGCACGACGGTGCCCTTGGGGATCAGTTCGAAACCGGACTGCTGTGAGTCGGCGTCATTGAAGTCATTCCATGCATTGGCGGTCATTGCGATTACTCCTTGGATTCGGTATGGGTTTGGGCGGCGGTGCCGGACGCGGACGCGCTGCTGGCGCACTTGGCGATCAGCGCGCCGAGATGCGGCGGCTCCAGCACGTCGAGGCGACCGCTTCGGTCTTTGGCGGGGAAGCCGTAGGGATTGACGGTGTGGGTGACGAAGGCGCGATACGAACTGCCGTCATCGGCCTTGAGCTCGGCCAGCGTCACGACCTCATCAACGATCCCGGGCAGCTCAAGGCTGGTTTTGCTGCCTTCGATCTGTGGCACGAACACCTTGCGATTGAAGTCATCCAAGCGTTCGTCGAGGATCGCAACGAAGATCACGTTCTTGCCCCGGGCGTGTTGCAGGTGGGTCAAGGCACCGATCATTTCCTGCCCGAGCAGTCCGTAGGCCGCGCGCAGATCAGGCTTGCCGGAACGGTCGCTGACCGCTCCCGGCTGGGCCTTGCACCACGCGAAGCACTGGCGCGACAACTGCGTGATCGAGTCCAGGAAGAAGGTCTGGTAACGATCCAGTTGCGTGGCATCGCCAAACTTCTCGATGACGTGGTCGTAATGCGCCTGCGAAAACGCGCTCTCGGCAGGCAAAGACTTGTCTGGGCCAGCGAGGAACACGAAGAAGTCGCGGCTTTCCGGCCAGGACGCCGGACGGATGGTGTCGCCCGGCCAATCCGCCACGGATAGATCACCCGCCTCGATGTCGAGGAACAGCGTGGTGGCGGGGTCGAGGTCTTTGAGCCGGGTGGTTTTACCAATGCCGGACTTGCCCAGCAGCAGGAGCTTGACGCCCTTTTTCTCCGCGAGCCGTTGTTGGGCTGTCACGATAGGAAGTGCCATCACGCCACCTCCTTCAACTGCTCAGCCACCGCAGGATTCCAAAGAATCTGGTAGCCGCTGTGCCCATTGCGCGAGTAAGGCATCGCCTCGGCCCAAGTGCGGCCATCTTCAGTCAGCTCCCATTCGTCACGGTCGTTGCGCGATTGCAGCCCAAGGGCTGCCAAACTCTGGTTGGTCGCTTTGGCCGAGCGATTGAGCGACTTGCCGAGTTGGGTGGCATTGAGAGCGCAGATCGGCGTGTTGGCCGCAGGCAGGGCTCGGCGCAGTGTCTCAACAGTCAGCCCTGTGTTGTCGTGAATGCAGGTCAGCGTGGCCGCCATCGCGATGCCCGGCTTAACACCTGGCACCTTTGCCACAGCGTCGCCAATCAGCAAGATCGAGGTGACACGGTCATGCGTGGTCACGAGCAACGATGATGGGGTGCGAGATACGGCGTACGTGCCAGTTTTGCGGATGGTCGGTAGCACCTCGTGAGTAACCCAGCGCTTGAAACGCTTGGCTTCGGGCTTGCGGCTGCCAAGAATCAGGCTGTAAAGGCCGGATTCGTTAATGACGCTCATTTCTTGCGCGCCGCCAAGGGTGTCAATTGAACTGACACCCTTTTCGTCGTCGTCCAAGCGGTCCAGCGCCATACGGCTGTTGCCGATAGTCAGGGCCTCGCAGATGTCACCGGCAACAAAGAGCGGTTCACCATTCTCATCAGTGACGACGCGGACTTGACTGCCTTCAAAGTTAAAGGGAACGAGATTTGTGTTCATGGTCATTGCTCCGAATCAAGGTTCAAGGTGAAGGAGGGCTTGCCGGTTTCGACCGTACGTGCGGCAGCGAACTGCTGTTGCAGCGCCGGAGGCCAGTTGGTGTAACGCGATTCGGATACGGCCAGCTTGACGTCGATGTATGCTTCGACCTTTTCGCCAGAGGACACGATGCGTTCGGCAATTTCGGCTAACTGCTTCTGGTTCCAGATGACCTTCTTGGGCATCTCGAACTTGATGTGCAGCGGGCCATCGCTGATGTGGGCTGTGCCAAAGTCACGACCGGAGTCGCGCAGTGCGGTGCGGCCCTGTTCGCCGAAGCGTTGATTCAAGGCTGTATCAAATTTGGCGCGCGTTTTCTTGGCCCAATCGATCAGGTGATCGAGGTTGGCGTCAGCTTCAACCAGCTGGGCGGGTGGCAGGTTGGCCAGTTGGTTCACCGACATTTCGGCGAGGTCAGCGGGGAATACGGTCAGATCGCTCATAGCCGCCCCCTTACTGGTATGCCCGAGCGAAGGTCGAGTAGCGCGAAACGCGCCGCTCGAAGGCTTCGACTTCGGAGATCAGGTAAGTGACACGGGCTCCCAGCTTGCAGAAGACTGGGCCCAACGACTCTTGCCGCCAGCGGCGCAGAGTTTTGACGGAGAGCCCCCAGCGGGTAGCGAGCTCGTTTTCATCGATGGCGATGCGCGTGGCACCGTCTCGAATGTTCCGGCGGTGTGGCCGACCGGATTCAACTGATGGGACTTGGTTTTGCATTTCGATGTGCCTCCTTTATGAAATGGGCACATCGAAGTTTCCGCATGGATTTACGGCCTGAGTCCGGGCCGACATACGGAAAAACTTACGGATTGTTATTGGCGTCGGACTTGGTAGTGGCCGCCAGCCTTGACCAAAAGGAGGTATTCCTCGCGGGTGGCCTTGTCACCAAAGGCTTCATCGAATGAGCGATAGCCGCAATCCACCTTCGACTTAACCTCTGCCCACTTCATCGCCGGTGGCGTCTTGCCTTCCACGCCCCACATGAACTTGAGGATGGCGGCACGCGTATCGCTCACCAGACGCGACTTCTCGAAGTGAGGCAGCTTCACTCGTGTACCTTGCAAAAACTGATCAGGTTCAGCGCCGCCACTGGAGGTCAAGAATCCACGCAACACCCGGTCGAAGGCGCTCGCGTCGAAAACGTCCTGCCCGTCTTCCACGCGAACGAAATCGTTCAGGCTGCGTATGACATGGTCACGAGGCAGGCTGTCGCTGCTCGGTCGATGCCGAAGGAGCACACCACCGCGAGGCCAGACCGGATCGCACAGCACTGGCGTCGTTTCTGAGGCCGGTGCGCGCTCCCATAAACGCCCAACAAACACCGGTGCGAAATCGTGTGTGCCAGCGATTCGCGCGTTACCGAGGTGCCAGAGGTGATCGGGTACCCGGGTACGCTGTTGCGATAGCTGTCGTGGCTCGATGCCGATCAGACTGCACAGATCGGTGAGCCACGTATCAATGCGCAGCGTGTAAAGCACGATGTCAGAGAGAGGGCGCGTGACGATTCGAGATCGCTGTTGGGGGCTCCGGTATCGGAACACGCCAGCGTCCTCGTCGATATCGGCCTCGACCTCTTCTTCCGAATCGAGGAAAGGCACCATCACACGGGTCAAATAGCCATCCTCAACCACCAACCGACGGCGAACAAATTCGGCACGGTGATGGCCGACGGTGGTGGAAATAACGCGAAGCTCGACGGTGCGCACGCGCTCAAGAGTGTTGAAATATTCCAAATACGCAGACATGGCGTGCTCCTCAGAATTCACACAGGACGCCGAGCCGCGCCAATTGCTCGACCACACGCTTGCGGTCATCCTCGGTCTTGCTCTTGTCATTCAGGCCGTTGGGCGACGTGATCTGGACGGCCACGTTGTGGGCTTTGCGGTGCGGTTGCTTTGCCATTCGGAACACCAGCTTCACCTGTGAAAAGGTATAGCCGGTCAGATCATCCAGTCCGTAGTCGTCATAGGCAACTTGATAGATGTGACGGGTATCGCGCCGGTCTCGACCAATCATCAGCGTGCTCGACAGGTGCTGGACAATGTCGCGCCCGTTGGCTTCGTCGATGGTGCTCTGCTCAAAGGGGCGCGCAATCTTCACTTGCAGGATCGAGATTTTCTCCACGCCGTCGACGAGATGCTGTTCAAGGCGCTTGAGCATGGCGTGCGTCGAAAAACCCAGCAGATCGAATTCACGCATTGGCATGTCGTTGATCGCCCCCTCGCAGGCCAGCACGACATCACGGAAGATGGTGGCCAAGTCACGGCGCGATTCCTTGTCCTCGCAGAACACGCCAAGCGCACCCGTGCCGGGCTCCCACGAGAAGATGGCCGACATGGCAGCAGGCTCTTCGTGGTCAATCACTTCACCGTCGGCCACTTGTTTGAAATGTGCCGTCGAGCCATTGAAGGTTGCCGTGAGCGTATGCAACAGCACTGGCGTCGAGTCGTCTGCGTCCTCCCCGCCACAGCGATCGGCATGAGCAAGGTCGCGGCGCGTGAATTGCTCGATCAGAATTTGGTCGGCGGCCACCTTCGGATAGAGGGCTGCGATCCGGGTACGCAGCACATCCTGCACGTCGACGTCGACCTTGGGCTCGATGCCTTTTGGCCCGAGGTAATGGCTGGAGAAGTTTTCGCTCTTCCACTGCCGATGCATCACTTGCAGGCGCTCGGCATGCTCGAAGCGGTGTTCGGCCTTGACGCCGCCCGAGGGAAATTCCTGGAGGAGATGCAGGTGCAGCGCGCGGCTGTACCTGTCCGTCGGCGCAACCAGTACCGCCGCGTCGCCCTCATTCTTTTCGTCCAGCAAAGACTGGACGGCCTGCGCACCGTACTCATCGTCCAGCAGTACCACCAGTTCAGCCGCACGCTCGATGCGCTGCTGGTTATCGGGCACGAGCTCGGCCACGACGTGAAACAGCGCTTTGCGCGCCGGAATCGGCAACACACCCTTTGCGACCTCGACCAGCGACGCAATTTCAGGCAGCGCGGTGTCGGCGGCACGTTCGACCAAGGTCAAGATGAGCGCCGGTCGCTTTACCTTGCGCGCCAGGGTGACGAAATGCTCCATGCAAGGGAGGACGTCGGGGCCATCGTCCGATTGCCGGTTGCGCGCTTTTTTTGATGTCTGCTGATCTGCAGCCGACTCTTTTTGATTTGCGATGTTGTTTTGTTCGACTGCCGTCATGATGAAATTCCTTTGCTGAATGAAGTGCGCGATTGCGCGAACGGTTAATTGCTGGTTTCAAAAAATGCCGACACGAAGTCGGCGGCTAGGTGAGAGCAAGGATCAAGCGATACCTGCCCCCGGTGTCAGAAGGCCGTAACGTTCCATCCGAACCTGGATGAATCGCCGGTGAACACCGAAGCGTTTTGCCAAGGCCTTCTGCAGACACTCCATATCGAAGAAGCCAATGTCACCATCGGCGGTCAGCCGCATCGTGGTGCCGGGCAACTCCGGATCGAGAGACGGGCTACGGTGGATCGTCACACCGTGCTTCGGTGCCAGTGCTTCAACGGCGCGGTACAAATGCTGTCGCGGTACAAGCAATGAGCCCATGAATTCATTGGCACGCAGCTCGGCAAAATGGACATTGCGCTCAAGCTCGCTGTTACGTACTGCGCTCGGCTCTGGCTGTTTTGCCAAGTGCTCAGCGTCACGAGTCTCGGTTCGGTAGGCCTTGCGTGCCAACTCCGAAGGGTCGTCGAACAGGCCAGGGCCCTGAGCAGCGGCGGCAATCCAGCTCGGCGCATCAAAAATGGCGTGGCCGAGCTCGTGGGCAAAGGTACTGAGCACCAGTTCCTCGGATGCCGTGTCACTGACAGGAGAGACAGACAGCATGGTGGCATCCGGTGATGCCTCGGGATCAAACTCGCAAACACCCAGTACCGGATTTCCCTGCTCGTCGTTGACGGGATGCTCGGTGTCGACCCACAAGTCGAACTGGATGCCATTGATTTTCAGGCTGCTGATGCCGCGCAACACCCCCAGCGAAATGGCGTCGGTGTTGGCATCAACCAGCTGCTGGCGGGCCAGCACTGCAATACCTTCGACTTCAGAATGTTTGATGTAGAGAGGGAGTTTCCGGTCGCAGCACCGGTAGGCAAGGGTCAACTCCGGCATTCACTTCTCTCCCGTCGCGCGCTTGCGATACATCCGAACGATATCGCCCACGTCCTCTCGCATATCCGGCGGGAGGCGACTGGCTTCGATGAACGCCTCATCGGGATTCTCACCAAGAATTTCTGCGGCTTTGCGGATCAGTTCGTCCTTGGGCGGCTTTTCCATCTCGCGTTCAATGCGCGACCAATAGGCCGGGGAGATGTCGAGCTGGCGCGCGAAGTCGTTCATCGCAATGCCCTTCGCGTCCCGTTTTTGTCTGATGTAGGTTCCGAAACCCATGATGTGACCCAGTTGCGTGATTAGTTAATTGACTTAATCATAAAGTCGAAAACCATCGCCGTCAACTGTTTTGTTAACGCGCAATTCAGGAATCAGTGAGGCAACCGGAAATGGCAGCGGATTGCTCTCCTTTGCCATCCTGTTCGGAGCATCTGGCTCAGTATTGATGCCTGTTGCTATTCCCCGGAACCGTCATGAAGAACCTCGAACTTATGCCCCCGGCAGAGATGTCTGCCGCCGCCCGCGCTGCTGAAATCACCGCCATCCTTGCGGCTGCCATCGTCCGCACGCATGCCACAGACAAGCAAAAACAGAGTGCGAATGAACTTGTCTTCCTGCCCGACCAGAGCGTTCATACAACCCCCTATCAAAAGAAGAGGTTGTGATGAACGAAAACGTCAGTATCGGCGCAAGCCAAAAACAAGTATCCGTCGCGGCGCGTATCTCCGAGCTATCGTGCCTGCCGATGGCCGACCTGTGGACGCTATGGGATCGGTATTTCACCCGCCGTCCGGATTATCCGAACCGCACATACGTCGAGTCCCGCATCGCCTACAAATTGCAGGAAGATGCCTTTGGCGGGCTCTCGCCCGAAACAAAGCAGCGGCTGGAGGCCATTGGCGCAAAGCATTCCAAAATCAAGCTGCGCGCCAAACCACGCGAATTCAACTTTGCACCCGGCACTGTCCTGCTGCGTGAATGGGGTGAACGGGAACACAAGGTCACGGTGTCAGCCACCGGCTTGTTTGAATACGAGGGGCACGCATTTAAGAGCCTGACCGCCGTTGCGCGGCATATTACCGGCGCTCATCAGAGCGGCCCCCTGTTTTTTGGCATGGGTGGCAAGCGAGGTGCGCAATGAGCGAAATTGCAAACAGCAAGGCGCGCAAACGCTGCGCCGTCTATTGCCGGGTGTCATCGGACGAACGCTTGGATCAGGAATTCAACTCCATTGATGCCCAGCGCGAGGCCGGCCATGCCTACGTCGCCAGCCAGCGTGCCGAGGGCTGGATTCCGGTGGCCGACGACTACGATGACCCCGGATTTTCTGGCGGCAACACGGATCGGCCTGGCCTGAAACGATTGTTGGCTGATATCCAGCGCGGCCTGGTTGACATCGTGGTGGTCTACAAGATCGACCGCCTGACGCGCAGCTTGGCCGACTTCTCCAAGATGGTCGAAGTGTTCGAGCGCCACGGCGTCTCCTTCGTGTCGGTCACCCAGCAGTTCAACACCACCACCTCAATGGGGCGTCTGATGCTCAACGTGCTGCTGTCCTTCGCCCAGTTCGAGCGCGAGGTCACCGGCGAGCGTATCCGCGACAAGATCGCGGCGGCCAAGCGCAAGGGCATGTGGATGGGCGGTGTGCCAACCCTGGGCTATGACGTCGAAAACCGCCTGCTGGTCATCAACAAGACCGAGGCGGCGGTGGTACGCCGAATCTTTGAGGAGATGCTGACCATCGGTTCGCCAACGCAGATCGCAGCGAACTTAACCGCCGAGGGCATCACCACCAAGGCGTGGACGACGCAGGAAGGCCAGATTCGCAACGGAACGCAAATCGACAAAAAATACCTGCACAAGCTGCTGCGCAATCGCATCTTCCTTGGCGAGATTTCCCACAAAGGGAAGTGGTTCCCCGGCGTGCATACGGCCATCATTGATTCCGGTCTCTGGGAACGCGTCCACGAAGTTCTGGCCAAGGATTCGCATGGCCGATCGGTGGAAACCAAAATCCGGTCGCGCACCGACGCACTGTTGCGCGGCTTGCTTTACGCGCCGTCTGGCGAACGCATGTATCCGACCTACTCACGCAAGAACGGGCGTAAGTACCATTACTACGTGTCCAAGTCGGAGAGCCGATTTGGTGCACCAGGAAAGACTTACGAGCGCCTGCCGGCCCCCGAGATTGAGAGCGCGGTGATCGCGCAGATCCGCACCGTGCTGACCAGCCCCGAGTCGATTGCATCGGTGGTGCGGTGTATTCAGCGCAATGGGGCTCAAATTGACGAGTCGACCACGGTGATGGCGATGGGGCGACTGAACGACGTGTGGGAGCAATTGTTTCCGGCCGAACGCCATCGAATTGCGAATCTGATGATTGATCGCATAGACCTTGTCCACACCGGCGAGGTTCAGGGCATCAAGGTGAAATGGCGTGAAATTGGCTGGAACGCGCTGATTGGGGAATTCGCGCCCAGCGGCATCGGTGCCGAAATGCTGGAGGCAGAAGCCTGATGGATGACTCACTGGAAACCTTCGTGCCATTGTTGTTTCGTCGCAAGGGGTCAAGGCGCGTGGTTACGGACGACCGCCATGTCCACGACGTGACGCTGCTGGAAGGGCTGGCGCGGGGCTTTTACTGGCAGCATCTGGTCGACACCGGGGCGATGCAAAGCGGCTCAGACGTCGCTCGGGCAGAAGGCCTGGACCCGTCCGTGCCCAACGAGCTGATGCGCCTCACCCTGCTGGCGCCCGACATCGTCGAGATTTTGATGACCGGCAGGCAGCCGCGCAGAATGAACCTGATCTGGTTCCAGCGAAACCCGATACCTGTGGATTGGGTGGCTCAACGCCAGATCGTGCAGCGATTTAAGGAGGATGCATGAGCAGAAAACACCGGGGGCGGTACCAGGGTGACGCCGTCACGTATCAATTGCCGTCACCTGCCGGCGGGGTGCAACTGGAAACTTTTGTGCCCTGGACTTTGGTGAAGCGCGGCATAAAAATGAAAATCATCACGCCGTTGGATGCGCCACAGGAATTCATGGAAGAGGCGCGCAGGGAGCAACATGCTCGCGATTCGGAGCAAGACACTGCGCTCCTGCGCGCCCTTGGGCTGGCCTATCACTGGCAGCGGTTGCTGGATGAAAAGCGGGTGGGATCGGTGGCAGAAATCGCTGCGGCCGAGGATATTAATGTGACGCAGGTGCGCCGCCTGATGCGGCTGACCTTACTTGCGCCGGTGGTCGTGGAACGCTTGGCCGGCACGTCGGAAACGGCGCTGGAGCAGTTGATGCGATGCCCGTGGCCCGCCACGTGGAAAGACCAGGTCAGGGTACTTTTGCCAACCGTTTGAGAATGACACCCACGTTCCAGCTACCGCCTCCGGGCGGTTTTTTTGCTTTATTGGGTGCGCATGCTACGCTGTTGCCCATGAATACCCCCTATGTCCCACACTTATTCGGTGTTGCCGCATTGGACCGAATTAGCGGTCGACGGGGTTGGCTGTCTGTGGGGGTGGTTTCGTCGATTGCTTGGTCGCAGGAGGATGTTTGGATCGAGTACGACGGACAGGAGTATTTCCTGCAAGGCGTGAATCCCAAACAGGAAGGCGAGGTGCGCAGCGCGCCGGGCATCAGTACGCCTGCCGAGCAAGACAACATGGACGAGGCGATGGCGCGGCTGTACCGATTTACGTCCATCCTTGGCTTCTACAAGCGCGGTTATGTTGACATCACGAACCGGAACTGGGGGACTTTCATCGTTCGCTTCGGTGCCGTCCGGGACGTCTATACCGAGATTACGCAGGGAGGCGCGCACGGATTCGATTGCAACCACATGCCCATTATTGAGGATGACCAGGTGCGTAAGGCGCTGGCATTCCTCCGCGAGGGTCGCCGTTTGAGTCGCGTTCATGACGCCTACAGCTTCCTGAGCTTCTTCAAGGTCATCGAAAGTCAAATGCTCAGCGAGCAGCGCGTCGAGTGGGTCGGTAAGAATCTGGATCAGTTGGCCGAGGAGCGAGCCGTCAAGCGGATCAAGGAGTTGCGCGACCAGGGCGTTGATGTCAATAAGCATCTGTTCGATTCGGGACGTTGCGCGGTGGCTCATGCGAGTATCGGCAAGATCATCGTGGACCCTGATATTCCGGCGGATCGCCAGCGCATCGCGGCGGACTTGTGCATCATCGAGGCATTGGCCAACCGCTACATCAAGGTTGAGGTCGGGGTGCCTGACGAGATGGATGTGTACTCAAACCGCGACCGACTCGTCCCGTGGTACTCCCTCATGAAGTCCGAAGCGGTGGAGGCACTCAAAGCGGGTGGTGCCGTCGAGGATGCTCGGCAACTCGGGCAGCTTGAAGGGGCCACGGTGTCGGTGAACCTTTGGCCTCATCCGCCTGCCGACCAGTTTCGAGAGATGACGCTGCTGCCAACTGATAGCGGTGATGGTGTCCTGCGGTTCGTCACGTTGAGTTCTCGCGGCACCATCGTGCTTGCGTTCGCCATGGACGTGGCAAATGGGAAGCTACATACGCTGCTTAATGAATGTGGATTGCGGCAGGGTGCCGAGATAGCCGAACAGGACATCGAGGACTTCACTCGCTATTTCCATAGCGTCATCGGCAACGGCACGGTGGAGCTGCGCATCAAGGGTGGCGTTGAGCCGGTCGGTTGCGAGGTTGTCATACCCGTCAACATCATTCCTCAAGCACCAGAAGAGGCGGTGCAGCGAGCGCTGGAGCAGTTCAGACGCAGCCAACAACACGCTTGAGCACCCACGATCGCCGCAATACACGCTCAAACTGATGATCACCCGGGCGAGGGTCACACGACCAGTGCGGGGCGGCGAAAAGTAATTCGGGACATAAAGTGCCGATATAAGGTATCGAAAAAAATCGAGACCATTCAGACACTCCTGATCACCCACGGCTATTTTGCTTTCTTGGTTTTCAGTCGCCGCCTGTACAGCAGTTTCCAATTACAACCCACACCGCGCAAACCCGCATGAATACAGGACATGGTGTCGAAAGCGCGCGCGAGGCAAACAGAGAAAACCGCGAGCAGAGAGACCGCCAACGTGCAAAAACTGGCGCGGTAGCGCAGGTGACGCGCGCGAGGCAATGGCCGGAAACCGCGCCAACACTGGGGCTTCGGGCAAAAAAAATCCCAACCGATAAGAGTTGGGATTTCAAATAATGGTGGAGCTGGCGGGATTTGAACCCGCGTCCGCAAGCCATCTTCGAGCAGATCTACATGTTTAGTGGTCTGATTTGAGTCTCGCCCTTGTGAACGCGCAGTCACACGCTGTCACAGTCGCCAGT
>QYPX01000178.1 GCA_007280205.1 Comamonadaceae bacterium | reverse complement strand
GCGTAAGTCAAACTGCCAGCATCGTTCACGATACGCGTGGTCTGGCCAACCGGTGAAGTCTGCGAACGGGTGATGTTGACGTACTTCAGGCCCGGCGTGACCTGCATATCCGCCGTCACATCCCATGCGTATTCCACAAACGGCTGTGCGGTGCGGATATGCGACTGCTGGTCAAATTTCACGCTGTTGATTGGACGGTCACTGTTGGGCAAGGTAGCGGTGGCCGGTACACCGGCAATGGCCTTTTCAAAACCGGTGTTGTACGCCATGTTGAGCACGTTGATGTCGTACTGGTGGCGGTCGGTCGTCGAATACTCAAGCCACACGCCGGTGCGGAACTGTCCGAAATCACCCTGCTTGGTCGCCTTGAAGATGTCGCCCCAGACGCGGTATTTGTTCTGCTTGTCAATGCCTGGAATGACGGTCACCACACCAGCAACCGCGGTACGCGGGTCTTTGGTGGTTCCAACGGTACCGGTCCAGGTAGGGTCGTTGGTCGAGATGGTCTGGTTGTTGTAAGCGTAGGTGTACAAGGCATTGTCTGTCTTCCAGCCGTTGCCGAGGTTGCTGCGCAAGCGCAGGTAGTCGAAGTCGGTATCCTTGTTGGTGTAGTTGTAACCCCAGTAGTTCAGGCTGCTGCGATCGTCGTTCAACTGGAAGTTTTTCCCGTAGGCAGCGATTTGAGTCTGTGTGGCACCCTTGTTGCTGTCGGGTTGCCAGTACTTTGTATTGTTGACGGATGTGAATAGCGTCAAGACCGAGCTGTCACCCACCTTGCGCTCAAATTTGACGGTCACGTTTTGGGCCTGGATCGGGCTGAAGCTCAAATAGCCGTCGGAACGCAGGTTCTGGTAGTTCAACTGCAAGGTGGCATCAGCTGCATCGCCAAAACGACCGCTTTCATAGCCAACGCCCAGCAGGCGCGTGTTCCAGCTTCCCATCGTGGCGAAAACGCTGGCTGACTGCTCTTTCGAAGCCTGTTTCGAGAACAGATTGATGGAGCCGCCAAAGGTCGCGTAGCCGAAGTTACTGGCGTTGCCCGGACCCCGCTCCACCGTGGCACCACCGATGATGGTGCCAGGGAAGAACGACGTCGAATGATGGGCCGGGTTGTTGGTGTCGCCCCACGGTATGCCATCGAAGGTGATGTTGTATTGGTCATCACTGAAGCCGCGCAGGGTTACCTTGGTTTCACCCAGGCCCGGTCCATTGGCTGCCTCGCCCGACATGCTCGGGGCGATGTTGACAATGCGGCTGTATTCTGTGGTGGGGGCGACCGACAGGTCCATGAAGTCACGCGTGATGATGGACTGGGGCTGCGTCGCATCCAGACTGGCCTGTGACGGCGCAATAGACGAGGCGGTGCCCTTGGCGGCCGTCCCGTAAGCACCGGATTGCACCGTGACGCTGACCGGCGCCAGTTCGACCGTGGCCGCTTGCTGGGCGTAAGCCGATTGAATGCAGAGGGCCAAAGTGCTCAGGGCGAATGCAAGCTGGACGCACGGTTTGCGCGCGTCGTAGGAGAGGGTTGACATGGTTGAATGAAAGTGGGTTACAAAGGCGTTACTGTCCTACATCAATGTGTCACACCGATGACATGCAAATTTCTCATCAGAGAGTTGCGCCAAATCAACGGTCGTTGACATTTCGGCCTGTTCAACCCGCATGGAATGGTTGATACTTCTGCGCACGTTGAGGAAAACAAGATGTCAAGAGACTTGAATAACATCAGGCGATTGTTCGCAAAGCTACAGCTCCGCTATGGAGATGATGACGAACTGGTCATGCAGTTGAAGAAGGAACTCGATGCACGCGAGGCCTTGAACCAGGATCGCAAACAGTGGTCGGTTCCATACCGGGAATTCATCAAGCTTGTCGCCAGCCGTCCGGCGGCCACGCAAGCTGGTCCTCGGACGTCAGTGCATCAATGATTTGATGAAAACAGCTCCCGGAATTCAAAGTCCGCAGGAAATAGAACTCAAACTGGCTCTGCCGGGCGCTGATCCTTTAACGCTGGCCAGGCGGCTGGCCCAAATTCCCATCCTGGCAAGGCGCAAGAGCGCCCGCCTGCACTTGCACAACATCTATTTCGACACACCCGATTCTGCGCTGCGGCAACAACGGGTTGCGCTGAGGTTGCGGCGCGTGGGTGATACGGAAAAGCCGAAGTGGCTGCAGACGCTCAAGACCACCGGCCGATCCGACTCGGCGCTGAGTCAGCGTGGTGAATGGGAGACTCCGTTACGCAGTGCCAACTTGTCGCACAAGAGTTTGCAAGCTACACCGTGGTCAGACCTGGATCCAGGCGGCAAGCTGTTTCGGACCTTGGCACCGGTCTTTGAAACCAGCTTTGAGCGCACCGTCTGGCTGCTGCGTCGGCCGGGTGGTGGCGTGGTCGAAGTGGCGCTCGACATCGGGCAGATCGTTCACGGCGAGCGCGCCACACCGATCTTCGAACTCGAACTTGAACTCAAGGCCGGACCCGCAGCCGCCCTTTTTGAAGTTGCAACCCAGATCGCCGCCAGCATCGCCGTTCTTCCGGCATCTGTCAGCAAGGCGGAGCGCGGCTACTCGTTGGCGCAAGGCACCATCCATACGGCTTTGCGCGCCAGGCCTCAGCGCTTGTCTGCCAAGCTGCCGCGCACCGAGATGGCGCAACGCGTCATGCAGGAGATGTTTTCTCAATTCACCGGCAACTTGAACAGCTTGCTGCTCTCGGACGAACCCGAGTTGGTGCATCAGGCCCGTGTCGGCTGGCGGCGTTTCAAAAGTGCCAGACGTCTGTTCGCCCCCTTGTTGGCCATGCAGAGCGCCCCCTCCTGGCAGGCCCTGCTTGCGCTGCTGACCTGTCTGGGCAAGCTCCGTGACCTGGATGTGGCCCGCATCGAAACCTTGCCGGCCGCCGCCGATGCTTACATTGCGGCGGATCCGCGCCGCGCCGAGGTCTGGCAGGCCATGACCGAGGCCCTGCACCAAGCCGCCAATCTGCAACGCAAGGCCGTGCGTTACGCGCTGCAGGACCCGGCCCTGGGTGCCTGTCTGCTGGCTACCACCCAGTGGCTGGAGGGATTGAACGCTTCCGTTGATGCGGAGCAGGCCAGACCCGAACCCAAAGGCGCGCTACGCCGCTGGACCAGGAGTCGAATCAAGCGCTTGCATGAGCAGCTAAGACTGGCAGGCGAAAACGCCGCCGAGCCGGAGCAGGAACATCGGGTGCGCATTCTGGCCAAGCGAATGCGCTACAACCTGGAAGCGCTTGAAAGCCTGCTACCGGGCAAGCAGTCGCAAGCCTGGCTGGTGCAGGCCAGCAAACTGCAAACCGGTCTTGGGGCCAGGCGCGATGCCATTCAGGCGGCAACTTTGGTAGCCGAACTGGAGCTTGACCGTGGCCTGGCGGAGTTCCTGCGGGGACTGGCGCTTGGGCAAAAACTTTAAGGTCGTAGCCTTCTGGACTTTGTCTTCAGGCCGTCATAGTGACTCACTAAATTAGCGTCTGTTGGTGCCGGCGCGAGTACATCGCCGGCGAACAGGGCATCAGTGTGAACTGACGTGATGCGACCAACGCCACCCTTGCCGGCATGCTGTTCGGTCGGTTCACTTGACTCCTTAACACGGTTGTCACATACCGTCTGCTTAATGGACGCTTTTTCAGGAGTTAAATCAATGACAGTTCAGAGCAGTCGTCGCGACTTTATGGTGAAAACCGCCAGCGCTACCGCAGCCGTGGCGATGCTAGGCACGCTGGCCGCTTGCGGTGGTAGTTCCACCCCCAAGGCAGACTTCAAGTACGGCGTGGCAAGTGGTGACCCGCTGGCGGACCGCGTGATTTTGTGGACCCATGCGAAGATTGCCGACAGCACCAACTCCGTCTGGCTGACCTGGCAAGTTGCGGCTGACAACGCCTTTGCGACGGTGCTGCGAACCGGTCGCGTGCAGACGACCGAGGCTTCGTCCTTCACGGCCAAAGTCGATGTCACCGGCTTGGCTGCTGGCAGCAGCTATTTCTATCGCTTTGTGGATGACGCGGGTGTCATCTCCACGGTCGGTACCACACGGACGCTGCCAGCCAGCAATGCTGCGTCGGTCAAGCTTGCTGTGTTCTCCTGCGCGCTCTACTCGGAAGGCTTTTTCAATGCCTATGACGCGGCCGCCAAATCAGACGCCCAGTACGCCATTCATCTGGGCGACTACCTGTACGAATACGGCTCGGACCCAAAGAAATTCGGTAACACCGATGCGGTGGCCCTGGGTCGATTGACGGTACCCGCCAACGACATGGTCAGTCTGAGCGACTACCGCGCACGCTACGCCCTGTACCGCTCCGACCCCAACCTGCAGGCACTGCATGCGAGGATGCCCTGGATCACGATCTGGGACGACCATGAATTTGCCAACAACGCGTATGTTGGCGGTGCAGAAAACCACAACCCGCTGACGCAGGGCGACTGGCCCACACGCAAGAACATTGCTGCCAAGGTTTACCACGAGTGGATGCCCATTCGCACACCCGACGCTGCCAATCTGCTCAAGATTTATCGCAGCTTCGACTTCGGCAATCTGCTCTCACTGCACATGCTTGACACGCGCATTGAAGGACGCGATCAGCAATACGACAATTATGGCGATGCCGATGGCGGCGTCACGCGCTATGTGACCGGCTTGACCAGCGGCACGGACGCGGCACGCAGGATGATCAGCGCCACACAACAGAGCTGGCTCACCAGCAGCATTTCTTCATCCACCGCGAGCTGGCAGTTCCTGGGCAATCAGGACATCATGGCGCGCATGTGGTTTCCGGCTTCGGTTCTGCAAGCCTATGCCGCTGCAGCGACCAACCCGGCGGGCGTTGCCAGCGCCATCAGCAATTACCTGACCGCCAAAGCCACTCGCGCTGCGGCTGGCGCAGCCGCCCTAACCCCGACCCAGAGCGCACTGCTGAATGCGCCCAAGATCCCGTACAACCTGGATTCGTGGGACGGCTATCCGAGCAACCGTGAAGCCGTGTTGCAGACCATCAAGGCCCAGAAGAAGAAACTGGTGACACTTTCGGGCGACTCGCACAATGCCTGGTTTGCCAACCTGACGACACTGGCCGGTGAAAAGGTAGGCGTTGAGTTTGCCGCCTCCTCCGTCACAGCCCCCGGCTTTGAAAGTGTCGGCCTGGGTGCCATGGCAAGTTCGCTCGATGGCAGCGCCCTGGTAGCGCAGTTGGGCTCAGCGGCAGTGGGTGCCGGTCTCGGTCTGGTGGATGACTTGAACTACGTCGACACCATTCGCCGCGGCTACCTGCTGATGACCGTCACGACCGACGCTGTCAAGGGTGAATATGTTTTTGTAAGTACCGTTAAATCGGCCACCTACACAGCCGCCGTTGGCAAGACCATCAGCGTAACGGCTGCAGGAACGGTCACTTACGCCTAGCCTGACCTAAAGGACCTCGGGTGACTGCACGGTCACCACAACCGTTTGGGCGTGCTCTGCACGCTCACGGTTGCGCAGCCACCAGACGGCGCCTTTTTTTACTGCGCATTCGTTGACATTCAAACCGATCAGCTGCGAAATCGTCTGTCCCAGCGTTGGTTGATGCCCGATCACCAGGATCGTGCCTTTGGCGTTGGGCCATTGCACGAGTTCGAGCAACTGTGCCACGCTGCAGCCGGGCGCGAGTTCCGCCTTGATTTTGTATTTGCGCCCCAACGCCATCGCCGTCTGCTCGCTGCGGCGCGCCGGGCTCACCAGAATGCGTGTCGTGTCGGGTATCTGCCGGTCCAGCCACTTGGCCATGCGCAAGGCCTGCTTGTCGCCGCGCGAGGTGAGCGTGCGCGCCATGTCGTCACAGCCTTCAACCCAATCCTGTGCTTCTGCGTGGCGCCACAAGACCAGATCCATGTCAGTCACGCCCCGCGTCGTCGGGTCCGTTGTAACGCTGCATCAGAGCAGCTTGCGCGCCGTGCGCGGCACGCCGCGCGACTGGCTTGACCCGGGCGTAACGGCCATCGGCCAGCAGGTCCCAGGCATCGACACCGTCGTGCAGATAGGCCACCAAGTCTTCGTCAATGATGCGCCGACGCAGCACTGGGTCGGTCACCGGCCAGGCCAGTTCAACCCGACGCATCATGTTGCGGTTCATCCAGTCTGCGCTGGAAAGATAGAGCTCTTCCACGCCATTGCGGCGGAAATAGAAGACGCGCGAATGCTCCAGGAAGCGCCCGATGACGGAGCGAACATGAATGTTGTCTGTCAGACCCGGCAGTCGTGCAGGCAGCATGCAGGCACCGCGAACGATCAGGTCAATCTTGACGCCCATCTGTCCGGCCCGAATCAAGGCGTGAATGATCTTCTCGTCGGTCAAGGCGTTCATCTTGGCGACAATTCTGGCGTCGCCGCCGCTCGCTGCCAGCTGCGCCAGATCGTTGATTCTCTCGACCAGCTTGGCGTGCAGGTAGAAAGGTGCCAGCAGCACCCGGTTCAACTTGGGCAATCGGCTGTGACTGGCCAGGTGAACAAAAATATTTTCCACATCCGCCGTCAATAGCGGATCGGCAGTCAGGTGACTCCAGTCGGTGTACAGGCGCGCAGTTCTCGGGTTGTAGTTGCCGGTGGACAGGTGCGCGTACCGTTTGAGCTGCTTGCCCTCGCGGCGCGTAATGAGCATCATCTTGGCGTGCGTCTTGAGACCCACCACACCGTACAGGACCTGCGCACCGATCGACTCCAGCATCTCCGACCAGTTGATGTTGGCCTCTTCGTCAAAGCGGGCTTTCAACTCCACCACAACCGTCACTTCCTTGCCACGCCGCACCGCCTCGCGCAACAAATCCATCAGTTCGGAATCGCTGCCAGTGCGGTAAATGGTCTGCTTGATGGCGAGCACTTGGGGGTCGTTGACGGCTTCGCGCAGGAAACCCAGTACGGCGTCAAAGCTCTCGAACGGTTGATGCAGCACGACATCGCCCGCTTTGAGTTTCTCAAAGAAGGAAACGCCGGGGGACAGCTGTGTCGGGTAACACGACTGGTAGGTTGGAAAGCAGAGCTTGGGCGCATCCACCAGGTCGATCAACTGCGTCAAGCGCACCAGATTGACGGGGCCCGGCACCCGGTACAAAGCACCTTCCGGCAGTTCGAACTGCTTGAGCAGAAAATCCGAAAGATGGATTGAGCAACCGGCCGACACTTCCAGCCGTACGGCCTGACCGTAGTGACGGTGCTGCAGCCCGTGGCGCAGAGCGGTACGAAGGTTCTTGACGTCTTCCTCATCAACCGCGAGGTCGGAGTGACGCGTCACGCGGAATTGTGAAAATTGCCCGACATCACGCCCCGGAAACAACTCTGCCAGGTTGCCGCGAATCACGCTCGAAAGCGACACAAAGTAGTTGCGATGTCCGGCGACTTTGTCCGGCATGCGAATCATGCGCGGCAAGACCCGGGGCACCTTCACGATGGCTATATCGTTCTCGCGACCGAAGGCATCGCGTCCGCCCAGACGCACGATGAAGTTAAGCGACTTGTTGGCGACTTCAGGAAAGGGATGCGAAGGGTCCAGCCCGACTGGCAGCAACAGGGGTTTGACTTCGCGCGCGAAATACTGTTTGACCCAGCGCCGCTGGGCCACGTTGCGTTCGCCATGCGACACGATTTTGATGCCCTGCGCTTCCAGTGCCGGCATCAGGTCGTCGTTGTACAAAGCGTACTGGCGCATCACCAGTGCATGCGCAGTTTGCGACAGGCGACTGAATGAATCGACCGAGAACAGACCTTTGTCGTCCTTGCGCTGGCAAGCCACCAGGTGCGGCTCAGCCCGGACTTCAAAGAACTCGTCCAGATTGGAAGACACGATGCACAGGTAGCGCAGCCGCTCCAGCAGGGGAACGTCCTTGCGATGTGCCCAGTCGAAGACGCGCTCGTTGAACGCCAGGATGCTCTGGTCACGGTCCAGCAACGCCACTTCAGACGAAGCTGCGGTCAATTTCGGCTGACGAGAGAAAGAAGACATACCGTCTTGCGCCAAGTTATTTCAAATATATGACCGATTATTGAATAGTTAAATGACCAATTTGTGACACGACCCCATCAGAGCTGGCTCGGCACTGTCATTGCGGGCCTCTTCTTTGTCATTGCGGGACCCTTCTTTGTCACTGTATGCCCTTCTTTGTCATTGCGGGCTTGACCCGCAATCCAGTGTGCGCGTGGCACTGGATCCCGGATCGAGTCCGGGATGACAGCCACTGAGTCCATGATGACGGCCCCTGAGTCCGGGATGACAGCCACTGAGTCCGGGATGACAGCCACTGAGTCCATGATCACAGCCACTGACTGCGGGATGACGGCCGCTGAGGTCTGGATGACAGCCACTGAGGTCTGGATGACAGCACCCGCCATGGGAACAGCGGCTGCGCCCTTACCCTGTAGCGCAGGCCAGTGCAACAATTCCAGGGTTCCGTCATAGTGCTCAACCAAGGCCGTGCGGCTTTCAACCCAGTCGCCATCGTTGCAATACAGCGTGCCGTTGATGTCACGCATCTC
>QYPX01000057.1 GCA_007280205.1 Comamonadaceae bacterium | reverse complement strand
AGAAATTGCGACTGAAACGGATCGAGAGACAGGGTAATGGTCCGGACCACGGCATTGAGGCAGGAAAACACCAAGCCGCTCAGCGCCACCCACAACATGCCACGCCAGACCGCTGGCAAGCGGTGCACGCGCATGCGCGTGTGGCGATGCGCTAGCGCAAGCCGGTGCCAGATCCGCTTCGATAAAGGGGCTGGGGGCTTCACCACGGGTGCTCGTCGCAGGCGCACAGTGGTGTCGTCCAGCAGCCAGTCGGTGAAGTCAACTACCGTGACGCTTGTTCGGCAGCACCGGTATCGGTTTGCGATCCGCCAGCATGTGCCTTATCCCAAGAACCGGGTGTCTCAGCAGCATCCGAGGGCCGGCCCAGCGCATCACGATTCTGATCTTCTCGCGCATGGCATCGTTGTAGCAGTGCACAACGCATTTGGCGCAGTTGGGCTTGGCGTCACCGAACACACAGCGCTGCAGGCGGCGCTGCGCATACTCGAACAGCTCGCCGCACTCGGCACACAGCGGCTCAGGCGGGTGATGGTGGATGCAGTACATGCGAATCATTACCTCGATGGTTTTGAGCTCGCGCACGCGCTCGACAAACTGCTTGTCGGTGGTGAATTCAATGAACTGGTCTGGCATGGCTGGGTCTGGTGCAAGCGGCGGTCCTGGCCTACTTGGCCGCCAGCCCGAAAACTCGTCTGGCCATGGCTGTCGCGGCACCGATGGGGTCCGCGCGGATCGCCTTCTCCTGCTCCGCCATCATCAGGAACAGACCGTCCAGTGCCTTCTGGGTCACATAGTTCTCGATCCTGGCCTGCTTGGCATCCAGCAGACCCAGCTTGGCGCCCTTGCCGGCGATTTCGTTGTACTTCTCGGCCAGGCCCACCTTGGCGGTTGCCTTGGTGACGACAGGGAGAAACTTCTCGGTGAGCTGATCGCTGGTGGTTCGGCGGAAATACTCGGTCGCCGCAGTGTCGCTGCCGGCAAGAATGCCCTTGGCGTCCTGCCAGCTCATGTTCTTGACGGCGCTGATCAGCAGCGGCTTGGCCTGCGGCACGGCCTGTTCGGCAGCGCGGTTCATCGCCGTTACCAGTTCCTCAGTCTGCTTTTGCAGGCCCAGCATACGCAGCATGCCCTCGACGCGTTTCAGGGCGTCAGGCAGGGGTATCCTGACCTTGTCATTGCCCAGAAAACCGTTTTCCGCGCCCAACCTGGAGACGGCAACGGCGGTGCCCTGCGTCAGCGCATCTTTCAGGCCACTGCCAGCATCGGCGCTGCTCAGACTTCCCAGGTCAAGGGCGAGCGCCTGCAAGCTGACGAGCAGCCCGGCAACCAATCCTGCAAGAACACGCATGAATCTCTCCGGAATCTATTCTTGACGAAGCACCACCAGCAAGGACGGTGGCAGCAAGCGTCGGAAGTCTCTGTCGAATGTCACAAAAGGCTCGCCCAGACTCAGCGCCATGGCAGCCAGCCAGGCATCAGGAATCTGGTTGGCGCTCATCGCTTTATCCAGCACCAGTTGCCTCAGTCTGGGCCACTCCTGTGTGCTGTCCAGCAAGCGCACAGCGGGGTCGTCCAGCAGCCAGTCGATGAAGTCAACCGCCTGCGCAGCTGTGGATGGATGGCTGAAAATCTTGGGGTGAGTGACAAGGCGCAAAAATCCGCTGATCACAGCCATAGGCAAGCGCATGACCTGGCCGTTGGCACTGGTCAGCGTGCCTTGCAGCCAGTCCGCTGCGATGCGGTGGTGCGGGTGGCTGCTGTGGTGCGCTGCCACCAGCACATTCACGTCAGGCAACATCGCTCAGACCTTGGTCCAGCGCATCGAGCATTTCGCGGCTGCTCAGTCCAGTCAGATCCGGATTTAATTTACCCGGATTCGCGCCCTTGGGCTTGCAGACGGGCATGGCTCGACGTGGCTTGGTGCCAGGGCCCTGTGCGGCGCCGAGTCGCATGCGCAGCCCCTCTTCAATCAGCCGGGTCAGACTCAGCCGCTGCTGGGCCGCCAGGGTCTTGGCCTCGATCAGGAGCGCGTCATGTATATCCAGCGTGGTCTTCATGGCCGCAAGTATACAGATTTCTGTATTTTCAATGCAATGGGGGGAATCCCCACTATCATCAGTTCCAAATTCCACCGGAGCCGCTCTCATGCAAATCGATCCCGCACTTCAGTCCAGTGCCGATAACTACAAACTGCTGACCAACCTGGTCGTACCGCGCCCGATTGCCTGGGTCAGCACGCTCAGCCAGAGCGGCGTGGTCAATCTGGCGCCTTTCAGTTTCTTCAATGCGCTTGGCAGCGATCCGGTGTACCTGGTTATCAGCGTCGGACGCAACGACAAGGGCGAGCTCAAGGATACGGAGCAGAACATTCAGTCCAGCGGCGAGTTCGTGGTGAATATGGTGACCGAGGACCTGTTTGACGCCATGAACCTCTCGGCGGCCGATTTTCCGCCGGATCAAAGTGAACTCGAAGCGGCACAGCTGCAGATGGCGCCCTCGGTGCACATCAAGACGCCGCGTGTGGCACGAGCGCAAGTGAGTATGGAATGCAAGCTCTTCAGCGCGCAGCAGCTTGGCGCCAACATGCTGTTCATTGGTCAGGTCGTGATGTTCCACGTCGCGGATGCTCTGATCGGGCCGCGCCTGCGTGTCAACGGCTTTACGCCTATCGGTCGCCTGGGTTCGCCTTCTGTCTATTGCCGGACCACCGATCAGTTTGATGTGGCGCGCATTACTTACGCGCAGTGGCAGGGTAAGGACAAAGCCACGGGCGCCTGACCTGCCGCTCCGGTTCTAGCGGTACCACTTCACAAAGTCATCGACCCTGGTTCGTGAACTTTGGTAGCTGTTGAGCCTGGCATCGGGATCCGGGTAGCCCAGCGAGATGCCGAGCATCAGCTTCTTGCTGCTCGGCAAACCCAGAAAGTCGCGCACCGCTTCCGGGTAGTGCGTGAGCGAGGCCTGCAGGCAGGTGCCCAGCCCGTGCGCGTGCGCTGCCAGCGCCAGTGTTTGCGTGAACAGTCCCATGTCGAAGACGGACCAGGGGCTCAAGCTGCTGTCCAGAAAAAGAAACAACACGCAGGGCGCGCCGAAGAAACGGTAGTTGAGCAGCCGCAATTCATTTCTCGCGCCGGCGTCGTCCCGTTCAACTTCGAGTACCCGAAAGCGCCGCGCATTGTGCTCGCTGGCTCGACTCGCCAGTTCAGCCGGCCACTGTGCGGGCACCGGAATCTCGGAACTGCTGGGCACACTGGCGCTGGCCAGGTCGAACAGAATCTGGCTCAGGGCGTCGCGGCGCTCGCCGCTGACCACCGCTACCTCCCACGGCTGTGTGTTGGTGTAGGAGGGACTGCAACTGGCGAGTTGAAGAATTCTGCGCAAAGTTTCCTCGGCTACCGGGGTCGCTTTGAAGCCGCGTACGCTGCGGCGGCTTTCTATGCCTTCTAACAAGTCCATGGTCATGCTCCAGGTTTGAGTGGGTGCGGTTTTTCATCCGCTGCATGCTGTTAATCTTGCAGCATGTCGCCAAGCCATTATTCACAATTGTTTGCGCAGCGCCAATTCATGCGTTTCTGGCTGGCGCGCCTGGCCGGCGTCATGGCCAATCAGATGCTGATGGTGGCCGTGGCCTGGCATATGTATGACATCACGTCGAGCGCCTGGGATCTGGGGCTGGTCGGCCTGTTCCAGTTCGTGCCGGCACTGGTCATGACTTTGCCAGCCGGGCATCTGGCGGACCGGCTGCACAGGGGTCACATCTTTGCCACCTGCCTGCTGGCGCAGGCGCTGGTCGCCTTGCTGCTGGTGCTGGCAACGCCGGGCGGTTTTGCCACGCGGGAGCTGATTTTTGCACTGTCGGTGGTGCTGGGCATGACGCGCGCTTTTCAGATGCCGGCGCAGCAGGCACTCACGCCTTTGCTGGTGCCGCAGCAACTGTTGCAGAGCGCCATTGCCATGAGTTCGAGCGGCATGCAGGTGGCCATCATTTGCGGCCCGGCGCTGGGAGGCTTGCTGTACGTGTTGGGGGCGACGGTGGTTTACGCCACCTGCGTCGTGCTGCTGATCTTGGCGGGTGCCTTGACCTTGCTGGTGCGTTACCAGCACCGCGCCGCGCATCTGGCCGCATCCTGGAGCACGGTACTGGCGGGCTTCCATTTTGTCTGGCAGCACAAAGTGCTGCTGGGCGCGACCTCGCTCGACCTGTTTGCCGTGCTGCTGGGGGGCGCTACCGCCTTGCTGCCGATTTATGCGCGCGACATCCTGCACACCGGGCCACTCGGGCTGGGCTTGCTGCGTGCGGCTCCGGCCGTGGGGGCGTTGGCCATGTCCCTGGTCCTGATGCGCTTTCCGCTGCGGCGTCGCATCGGGCACCATCTGTTGGCGGCAGTGGCCGTGTTTGGCCTGGCTACGGTACTTTTTGGCTTGTCGACCCATTTTGCGGTGGCGCTGCTGGCGCTGGTGATCACCGGTGCGGCCGACAACATCAGCGTGGTGATTCGATTGACTCTGGTGCAGTTGGAAACGCCCGACGAGATGCGCGGGCGTGTCGCGGCCGTCAACTCGATCTTTATTGGGGCGTCCAATCAACTCGGTGAATTCGAGTCCGGTGCCACGGCGGCCCTGTGGGGGCCGGTGGGTTCGGTGGTGGCAGGGGGTGTAGGCACCCTGCTGGTAGCGGCCGCGTGGCTGCGCCTGTTTCCGGCGCTGGCGCAGCGCGACCGCCTGCTTTGACAGATCGCTATTTGACGACCATGGCGGTAAAGGGCCAGACGTACGCCTGCAGCGTGACAAAAATGCCAACCAGGCTGGCCAGAGCGATCGAGTGGAAGAACACGTAGCGCAGGATGTCGCCTTCGTGGTTAAACCAGCGTGTCGCCGTAGAGGCCACCACAATCGACTGTGCGTCGATCATCTTGCCCATCACACCGCCCGAACTGTTGGCTGCACCCATCAGGTTGGGCGACAGACCGAGTTGTTCGGCTGCGACTTTTTGCATGCCACCAAACAGCACGTTGCTGGCAGTGTCGGATCCGGTCAGCGCGACGCCAAGCCAGCCCATCAAGGTGCCGAAGAAGGGATAGAGGAAGCCGGTGGTGGCAAAGGCCAGGCCGAGCGTGGTGTCCAGACCCGAGTAGCGTGTGAGCGTTCCCAGGCCAAGCATCAGCACGATGGTCAGCAGCGAGTAGCGGACCAGCCAAAGCGTGCGACCGTAGGCGCCGATCAGTTGGCCGATGCTGAACTTCAGTGTCAACCCGCCAACCAGTGCAGCCAACAGGATGCCGGTGCCGGTGGCCGAGAGCAAACCAAAGACGTAGATCGCACCTTCCTTGGTCGGTTTGGAAACCGCCGGCGCCACTTTTTCAACCATCTGGTGCAGGCCTTCCATTGGGAAAGCGGGCGCAAAGATGCCGTTGAAGAAGGTCTTGACGAAGGGCAGGCCCCAGGCAAAGACAAACACCGTGAGGATGATCCAGGGCACCCAGGCGCGGATCACATCGGCGCGCGGATGCTGCTTGATGGCAACCGGAGCCTGTGCCGTGCCACCGTCCGCTTCATGACCCTTGAGCGAGACCGAGCGCCAGACTTCCTTGGGTTGCCAGACGCGCAGAAAAAGCACCAGGCAGGTCATGGAGACCAGCGCTGCGATGACGTCCACCAGTTCCGGGCCCATGTAGTTGGACACCAGAAACTGCGGGATGGCGAAGCTCAGGCCTGTTACCAGAATCGCTGGCCAGATTTGCATCATGCCCTTGCGGCCGGCAAAGGCCCAGATCAGCCAGAACGGCACCAGCAAAGAGAAGAAGGGCAGTTGCCTACCGATCATGGACGACAGCGCCATCAGGTCGTAGCCGTGCACCTTGGCCAGCGTGATGACCGGCGTACCGAGTGCGCCATAGGCGACCGGCGCGGTGTTGGCGATCAGGCTCAGGCCGGACGCGGCGAGCGGCGAGAAGCCCAGGCCGATCAGAATCGCTGCCGTCACGGCAACCGGCGTGCCGAAGCCGGCGGCACCTTCAAAGAAGGCGCCAAAGGCAAAGGCAATCAGCAACAGTTGCAGACGCCTGTCTTCGGTGATGCCGGCAATCGAATCCTGCAGCACTTTGAAGGAGCCGCTTTGCTCGGTGAGCTGGTGCAGGAAGATGATGTTGAGCACAATCCAGCCAATCGGCATCAGACCGGTCAGGCCACCCAAAAGGGCGGCCTTGGCTGCCATCTCGGGCGGCATGCCGTAGCCGATGATCGCGATCAGCAGCGCCGCGGCCAGACCGGCAGCGGCGGCGATGTGTGCCTTCAGATGTAAAAACCCCAGCCCGATCAGCATCACTGCGACGGGTATCGCCGCTGCCAGCGTCGACAGCGCCATGCTGTGAAACGGGTCGTAAACTTGTTGCCAAACCATGTCAGTTTCCTCTTAAAAAATAGTGAATAAATCCATGAACAAAAATCAACAATGCGCAGCCAGCTCCTGACGGCTGCACTCCTCCAACAGATAGGCAATGGAGCGATAGGGGCGACCGCTCTCGGCGGTCAGACCGATCTCGCAGGTGCGGTTGGTCGAAACACCCTCGCAGCAATTGGCTGGCAGGGCGTCGTGCAGCTTGCGCAAGGCGTGCGTGTTGAGTTCCGGCACGACAAAACCACGGTCGCCGCCAAAGCCGCAGCAGGTGACACCGGCGGGCTCGATGATCTGCTGCGCGCAGGCTTCCATCACTTTGCGCAACTTGGCGTCCGATCCCGTGCGGCGCACACTGCAATTGATATGCAGCGCCACCGGTTCCGTCTTGCGCGTCAGGCGCAGGCGCGGCAGCAGAGCGTCGTGCGCGAACTCGTGGAAGTCGTACAAGGGCAAACGACCGGTCAGGACTTTTTGCATGCGCACCGAGCAGGTGCTGGCATCCATGATGACCGGGTAGTAGCCGCCGTGGCCGTCGTCGGCCGCCCTCAGCAAGGCGGCGATGACAATGTCGGACATGTCATCGGCTTCGTTGGCCATGCCCTTGCTGGCCATCATTTGGCCACAGCACAGTTTGTCAAAATCTTCCGGCAAGCGGGGCGCGTATCCGGCACGCACCAGCAAGGACATGATGACTTCGGGCAGCGTCGCTTCACCTTTGCTGTTGGC
The DNA here is from genome assembly GCA_007280205.1 of Comamonadaceae bacterium. Lineage (GTDB taxonomy): Bacteria > Pseudomonadota > Gammaproteobacteria > Burkholderiales > Burkholderiaceae_C > Rhodoferax. Next base: position 12,108 of record QYPX01000057.1, on the reverse strand, counting down.
GCCAAAGATGCGCCCACCGCAGGCAGGGAAATAGACCACCGGATCGCCTGCGCCGCGGTACGGGGCAGGGGCCTTGCCGGCCAGCGGCATGCCGCGTTTCCAAATGCCTCCTGAGAGACGGGCTACCAGGCTCTCGCCCACCACCGCGGAGGCAGCATGGCCCAGCGTGAGACCGACGCGCGACAGATTGGCCACCTTGCCAAAGTTGTCCGCAGTCCATTGCGCCACCTGGTGCGCTGTGCTGCCCGCGGCGCGCCCACGCAGCAGACGCGTCAGTTCACCCGTGTCTATACCCACTGGGCAGGCGGTCGAACACAGGCCGCAACCGGCGCAGGTGTCCAGGCCGTAGTAGGCAAAGTCTGCCTCGACATCGGCGCTGCTTTCGCCATCGGCTTTTCGGCGCGACAGTTCGCGCCAGCTGACGATGCGCTGGCGCGGCGAGAGAGTGAGCAGGTGCGAGGGGCACAGCGGTTCGCAAAAGCCGCACTCGATGCAGCGGTCGACGATGGCCTCGGCAGCCGGCATCGGCTTCAGGTTTTTCAGGTGGGCCTGCGCATCGTCGTTCAGAATGACGCCGGGATTGAGCAGGGCGTCCGGATCGAACAGCTGCTTGATGCGGCGCATCAGGTCAGTGGCCTGCTTGCCCCACTCTTTTTCAACAAAGGGCGCCATGTTGCGACCGGTGCCATGCTCGGCCTTGAGTGAGCCGTCGTACTTGTCAACCACCAGGGTGCAGACATCGTCCATGAAGCGTGCGTAGCGCTCGACCTCCGCGGCATCGGAGAAATCCTGCGTGAAGACAAAGTGCAGATTGCCTTCGAGCGCGTGGCCGAAGATGATGCCCTCGTGGTAGCCATGCTGGCGCAGCAGGGCCTGCAGATCCAGCGTTGCGGCGGCCAGCGACTCGATCGGAAAGGCGACGTCCTCAATGATGACGGTGGTGCCAGCGCGGCGCATGGCGCCGACCGAGGGGAAGGTCCCCTTGCGCACTTTCCAGTACATCTCGCAGATGCTGGGGTCGGTCGAGAATTCAGGTGGCTCGATGGTGGCAATGCCTTGCAGGGCGCCGAGCGCTGCGTCGATCTTCAACTGCAGAGCCGCCTCGGTCTGGGCTCGCACCTCGATCAGCAAGGCTGCAGCGTCGACCCCGAGCGTACGCATGACGGGCGGCAGGCCGGGCTTGTCTTCAACCGAACGCAGGGCAGGGCGGTCCAGCAGTTCAACGGCAGAGACCGGTTCTTTCTTCAGCCGGATGACCGCCTGGCAGGCGAGTGCTATGTCCGCAAAAAACACCAGCGCACTGGCCTTGCAGGGGTCCTCGACGACGGTCTGGTAAGTGATGCGCGAGATGAAACCGAGCGTGCCTTCGGAGCCGATCATCAGGTGGGCCAGGATGTCGATGCCGTCTTCAAAATCGATCAGGGCGTTCAGGCTGTAGCCGGTGGTGTTTTTGATCTGGTATTTGTGGCGAATGCGCGTGGCCAGTGCGGTGTCAGCGCGGGTCGCTGCACCCAGAGATTCAAGCCTGTTGACCAGGGTGGCGTGGCTCTGACGAAACTGTGCAACCGAGACCGTATCTTCGGTGTCGAGCAGGCAGCCGTCAGCCAGAATGACGCGCATGCCTTCCAGCGTTTGGTAACTGTTTTGTGAGGTGCCGCAGCACATGCCAGAGGCGTTGTTGGCGGCAATACCGCCGATCTTGCAGGCATTGATGGAGGCCGGGTCCGGACCGATCTTGCGACCAAAGGGTGCCAGACGCTCGTTGACCACGCCGCCGATCATGCCCGGGCCGACGCGAACCGTGCTGGCGTCGGGTGTGATATCGCAGCTGGCAAATCCTTCACCAATCAAGGCCAGCACGCTGTCCGTGACGGCTTGTCCCGACAGGCTGGTGCCCCCAGCGCGAAAGGTCACCGGCTTGCCGTGGCTGCGCGCCGCTTGCAGCAGCGCCATAACTTCTTTCTCGGACTCGACGACGGCGACCACTTCGGGCGTCAGGCGGTAAAAGCTGGCGTCGGTGCCATAGGCCAGCAGCCGCAGCTTTTCGGTGATCACCTGCCTGGCTGGCAGGACGCTTGAGAGCGCCCGAATCAGGGGAGTCATGGCTTTCTTTCCTTCAGCAGATCGCGCAGGCGCTTGGGCGCCGGTACCAGCGGCGTGCGGCTGCGCGTCCAGGCACCCTGCTCGTTGGGTGAGAGCGCGCGTCCGCGGCTCATGAACCAGGAGGCCAACTGGTACAGGCCGAGCCGGCTGTAAACCTGCGACCAGACCGACCAGACCGCACTGCCCGAAACCGTGCGTGCGGCGCCGCTGCCGCGCAGGCTGGCTTCTTCGCTGTCAGGCTGGGCCATGGCCTCATTGCGCAGGCGCACCAGGATGTCGGGAATCGGAATCTTGACCGGGCAGACCTCCGAGCAGGCGCCACAAAGCGTCGACGCAAAAGTCAGTGGGTAGGTGCTTTGCAGACCCAGCAGGTGGGGCGAGATGATGGCGCCGATCGGCCCAGGGTAGGTTGTGCCATAGGCGTGGCCGCCGATGCGCGCGTAGACTGGGCAGTGGTTCATGCAGGCGCCGCAGCGTATGCACTGCAGCGTGGCGCGCAACTGCTGGTCCGCATACGCCTGGGTGCGGCCGTTATCCAGCAGGATCAGGTGCACTTCGTCCGGGCCATCAAGTTCATCCGGTTTACGTGGACCGCTGATCAGGTTGAAGTAGGTGGTGACGGACTGACCGGTGGCCGAGCGCGCCAGCAGGCTGTAGAGCGGCGGCACATGCTCCAGCCTTTCCACCACCTTTTCAATGCCGGTGATGGCGATGTGGACGCGTGGCACGGTGGTGCACATGCGGCCGTTGCCTTCGTTCTCGACCAGGCACAGCGTGCCGGTTTCGGCCACCATGAAATTCACGCCTGAGAGGCCAATATCGGCGTCGGCAAACTTGCGCCGCAAAACGCGCCGACCGATCTGGATCAGGGCGTCAACGTCCTCGGTGTAGCTGACCCCCGGCACTTCTCTGGCGAAGAGTTCGGCGATTTCCTGCTTGGTCTTGTGGATCGCCGGCATGATGATGTGCGAGGGCTTCTCACCTGCGAGCTGCACGATGTACTCACCCATGTCGGACTCGAAGGCTTCGATGCCCGCAGCCTCCATGGCATGGTTGAACTCGATCTCCTCGCTCACCATGGACTTGCCCTTGATGATGTGGCGAGCCTTGACACGCTGCGCGATCTCCAGGGCAATAGCATTGGCCTGCTCGGGTGTCTCGGCCCAGTGCACCTGGATGCCGTTGGCGCTGAGACTGGTTTCCAGTTGTTCCAGCAGTCGTGGCAGATGGGCCAGGCTGTAGCGGCGAATCTCAGCACCGAGTTCGCGCAGGCCTTCGAGCTCTGCCTGATCGGGAAACTGGCTCTTGCGTTTGGCCTGCAAAAAGTCCATGGCGCTGCGAAAATTCTTGCGCTGCCCGGGGTTGTTGAGCACGCTGCGGCTGCGCTCCTTGAAGTCGTCCATCGGGTGAATCGGAATCACCTTGCTCATGACGCTGCTCCGGTCGCATGGCGCAGCAGAACGATCAGTTCCTTTGGCCCGTGTGCGCCATAGGCCAGCGTCTGCTGGATGTCGGCGGTTTTGGACGGGCCGCCAATCAGCAGCGCGTTGGTAGGCAATCCGCTGCTCCAGCCCTCCGCTGTGATGGCCGAGTGCAGATCCGAATGGATGCTTGTCGCGTCGAGCAGCACGAAGTGGATGTGCGGTACCAGGGACATCAGGCGCGGCTCCGACGGTGTGGGCCACAGGATGATGCTGCCGATCTCAGCCACCGCACTGCGCGCTGAGGTCAGGGCTGCGTCAATGCCGTCAAACATGCGGTCGCGCCAGGCTTCGATGGGTTGCTCGTAATGGACCAGCTGGAGCTGACCCAAGGGATGTGCCTGCAGTTCATCGCCGTGTGCCGTGTTGCTGCCAACGAGCAGGTTGCCAATGCCCTTGGCAGCGGCGATGCGCAGCAGCACGTCCGGCCAGTCCGTTGGCGTGACGTCATGGAACTCGGTCTTGACGGCTTGCATCGCCGCGCGCAGACGCAGGACGCGTTGCGCGAGGTCTTCGTTGCGACGCTGCGAGTCAAACCAGGCTTTGACATCCGGCAGCGGCGGCAAAGCGGCTACGGGAGCGGCGCGCAGCCGACCCAGAATGTTGTTGCGCGCCATGGTGGCGGTATTCATGCTGCTTCTTCGTTGGTGCGCTGCCACAGGAAGCTGGCGATGTGCTCGCCCGGCAGCGTTGGCTCGGCCAGGCCGGAAATTTCATCCTGTTTGGCGGCACGACCCGTGATGTTGAGCAGGCAGCCGCAATCGGCGCTGACCACACGCCGGGCGCCGCTGTCGCGGATGGCGGCCACCTTGTCGGTGACGATGGCTTCAGAAATGTCGGGGTAACGCATGGCAAAGGTACCGCCAAAGCCGCAGCACTCTTCAATTCGGGCCTGGGTCACAACGGTCACCTTGGAGAGGCTGTCGAGCAGGGCGGCGCTGGTCTCGTGCGAACCCATCTCGCGCCGCGCGTGGCAGGAGGTGTGAAGGGCCACGGTGCTGGCCGGACCAAGGTCGGGCCGGCTGAAGTGGATGACATGCACGAGGAATTCGGTCAACTCGTAGGTTCGCGCGGCCAGCGCTTCGGCTGCTGCGTGCAGCTCGGGGTCGTTGGCGAAGAGGGACGGATAGTGCTGATGCAGCATGCCGGCGCAGGAGCCCGACGGCACCACCAGCGGCCAGGGCTCGGTAAAGAGTTTGAGTTGTTGCAGGGCGACTTTGCGTGCTTCGTCCGGGAAACCACTGCTGTGCGCCGGCTGGCCACAGCAGGTCTGCTGCTCCAGGTAGTGCACGCGGATGCCTTCACGCTCGAGCAGACGAACCGTGTCCAACCCGGCCTGCGGCACGAACTGATCGACCAGGCAGGTCGCGAACAGATAGACATCCGCCGGTTTGGACGGATATTGACGGCTGCCGGGGGCGTGGGTCGTTATCATCAGTTTCTGGCTTCTTTAAAATGGTAAAGTGGTAAGACCAATAAGTCGAGAATGTAAATGGCTGTAGGCCAGTGGTCAACAGGGGTTTACCCGCAAATTGCCCATGATCGATCGGTTCAAAATGAAATGCCGTAAAATTGGTCTTACCAATTTGTTTGGATCGATATGTCACTTCTCCGTCCTGCCGCTTTGCGTTTGTCCGACACTGTCGCTGCCGAGCTCGAAAAGCGAATTCTTGAAGGCTCACTCAAGCCGGGCGACCGCCTGCCACCCGAGCGCTCATTGGCGCTCGATCTGGGTGTTTCGCGACCGTCTTTACGGGAGGCGATCCAGAAGCTGGTCTCCAAGGGCCTGCTGAGTACGCGCCACGGCGGTGGAACCCATGTGACGGATCGGCTGGAGGCGCACTTTGTCGATCCCTGGCAGGACATGCTCAAGGGCCATCCTCTGCTGCACCGGGACCTGCTTGAATTTCGCCAGATGCTGGAAAGTCAGGCCGCGGCGCTGGCGGCCGAGCGCGCGACCGATGTCGACATTGGCCGGTTGGATGCTGTGCACTCAGCCCTGGAGGCAAGCTACAGCAGTGATGATCTGGCGCTTTGTGTTAACGCCGATGTGGTGTTTCATCAGGCGATCGCGGAAGCTTCGCACAACGTGCTGATAGGGCATCTGACGGCCAGTCTGATGCGGGTCATTCACGGTCATGTCTCGGGCAATCTGGAGCACTTGCATACGCGGCCCGAGCGCTGGCTCCAGTTGCAGTTACAGCACCGCGCTATCTGGCGGGCGATCCGCGAACACCGACCGCAAGAGGCCGCAGCAGCGGCGCGCGATCACATCGAGTTCGTGCGCCAGAGCATCGAGAACAACTCACGGGAAGAGGAGCGACGCCAGAGCGCCTTGCGGCGCTCGGGGTGAGTCGATCAGTTGACCATCACCAGTTTGCCCATGACGCCGCGCGAGCCCATGTGAGCGAAGGCTGCCTTCAGTTCGGCCATCGGCATGGTGCGGTCGATCACCGGTTTGATCTTGCCCTGAACGTACATGCTGGCAATTTCCTGCATCAGTACGGCGTTCGCTTTCGGTTCGTGCTTGGCAAAGTCGCCCCAGAAGACGCCGACGATGGAAGCTCCTTTGAGCAGCGGCAGGTTCAGCGGTAGCGCCGGAATCGCGCCGCCCGCAGCGAAGCCGATGACCAGATAGCGGCCGCGCCGGGCGATGGTGCGAAAAGCCGGCTCAGCGAGGTCGCCACCCACCGGGTCGTAAATGACGTCAGGGCCTTTGCCGTCGGTCAGTGCCTTGACGGCATCGCGCAAATTTTCCTTGCTGTAGTTGATGGTCGCGTCGGCCCCTATGGATTTGCAGAGTGCGCATTTTTCATCGGTGGAAGCGGCGGCAATCACCTTGGCGCCAAAAGCCTTGGCAATCTGGATCGCCGAAGTGCCAACGCCACCAGCAGCGCCCAGCACCAACACGGTCTCACCCGCCTTAAGCTGGGCCCGGTCCACCAGAGCGTGATGCGAGGTGGCGTAGATCATGATGAAGGCCGCTGCGTCCACAAACCCAAAAGCGTCGGGCAGCGGCATGCACAGTGCGGCCGGTGCCAGCGTGTGCGTGCCAAAGCCACCGGTGCCTGACAAGCAGGCAACGTGCTGGCCGACCTTCAGGTGCGTGACGCCTTCGCCCACCGCCTGCACGATGCCGGCGTACTCGGAGCCCGGCACAAAGGGCAGGGTGGGCTTCATCTGGTACTTGTTCTGTACGATCAGCAGGTCCGGAAAATTCAGGCTGGCCGCCTTGATCTCCAGCAGCACCTGGCCCGCCTTGGGCTGCGGCGTCGGAAGCTCTTTCCAGGTCAGGGCGTCGGCGCCCACGGGGTTTTCACAAAGCCAGGCATGCATGGGGATTTCTCCAAAGAAGTTGCGCCGATGATAGGGGTAGGCGCTTGCTGTTATTGTCTCAGGCGTGACGAGATGGCCCTCTACAATGAAGAACAACTTCCCTTCCCATGAAAATTCTTATTTCGAATGACGACGGTTATCAGGCGCCCGGCATCGTGGCGCTCTATGAGGCCCTGAAAGACGTGGCCCAGGTTGAGGTCATTGCGCCCGAACAAAACAACAGCGCCAAATCGAATGCGTTGACGCTGCACAGCCCGCTCTACGTGCAGCGCGCCAGCAATGGTTTTCGCTACGTCAACGGTACGCCGGCTGACTGCATGCACATTGCGCTGACCGGCCTGCTGGGCTATCGACCCGATCTGGTGGTCTCAGGCATCAACAACGGTGCCAACATGGGCGACGACACGATCTACTCCGGCACGGTGGGCGCGGCCATGGAAGGCTATCTTTTTGGCGTACCAGCGATTGCGTTTTCGCAGGTCGAGAAGAACTGGGCGCACCTGGACGTTGCGGCGCAGAAGGCGCGTGAGCTGGTGCAACAGATGTCGAATCACAAGTTGATCGGCGGCAACGCCTGGCTGCTCAACGTCAATATTCCAAATCTGCCGCTGGACAAACTGGGCCACCTCAAGTTGTGTCGCCTGGGGCGCCGGCATGCGGCCGAGTCGGTGATCACACAGACCAACCCGCGTGGCGAGACCATGTACTGGATTGGCGCCGCTGGCGCTGTGAAAGATGATGCAGACGGCACCGACTTTCACGCCACGACGCTGGGCCATATTTCGATGACGCCACTGAAAGTGGATTTGACCGACCATGATCATCTGGGTTACTGGGCGCAGACGGCGGCGCGCCTGACGACTCTGGTTTAAGCATGAAAGAGCGGCCCTCCTTTCCGGCGCAGCTGAATCGTTCGAGTGCCAGGCCCAAGGTACCGACAGCACCGGCCGCCAAGACGCTTTCGCACGGAGTCGGACTCGATTCCAGCGCGGTGCGCATGAATATGGTGGCCAGGCTGTCAAAGCAGGGAGTCACGGACGCGCGGATCGTGGCCGCGCTGCAGGAGATTGAGCGGCACCGCTTTGTTGACAGCGCACTCGTGAATCAGGCTTACGAGGACACCAGTCTGCCCATTGGCCTGGGCCAGACCATCTCCAAACCCAGCGTGGTGGCGCGCATGGCTGAACTGCTGTGCCACGGCGTCAGCGGCAAGCTCGGACGCGTGCTGGAGATCGGTACCGGGTGCGGTTACCAGGCAGCCGTCTTGAGTCGGCTCGCCGATGAGGTCTACAGCATCGAGCGCTTGCGTGGTCTGCATGAAAAAGCGCGGGAGAACCTGCGGTATTTGCGTGTGGCCAACCTGCACCTGCTGTTTGGCGATGGCATGCTGGGCTATGCCAAGGGCGCGCCCTACGCAGCCATCATCGCTGCGGCGGGTGGTGAGGCCGTGCCGCAGGCCTGGATTGATCAGCTTGCCGTCGGTGGACGCCTGGTAGCGCCGGTGCTGAAGGGCGCTGGCAATGGTGCTCAGCAAGCCTTGTTGGTGCTGGACAAAACGGCGCAGGGGGTGCGCCAGTCGGTGCTCGAAAGTGTTCACTTTGTCCCCTTAAAATCGGGCGTTGCATGAAGGAAGGTTCTATGTCTGGTTCACGTTTTCGTCTCGGCTCGTTGCTGGCGCTGGCCTTGCTGGTCAGCTTGCTGGGTGGCTGCGGCTCTAAAGTGATCAACCGTGCACCGGTGGAAGACCGGGGCGTGGTCATTGCGCCGAGCAAACCGGTGGTACTCGTGCCTGATCCGACGCCAGCGCCGTCGCAGGTCAAGCCCTTGCCCGGCTGGGAGAATGCAGGCAAGCCTGGTTATTACACGGTCAAGCCAGGCGATACCTTGATTCGCATAGGACTGGACCACGGCCAGGGCGCCAAGGACATTGCACGCTGGAGCGGCGTTGAAAACCCGAACCGGATTGAAGTCGGGCAGGTCTTGCGCGTTGAGCCACCCGTTGGCAGCGCCGTGATCAGCAAGCCCGTGCTGGCGGCCAGTGCAACACCGGTTGCACCTGCTGCAGCGCCTGCGCGACCTGCCGGAATTGAGAAGGCGCCGGCAACTGCGCCAGTCGGTTCTGCGCCGACTTCGGTGGCTGCGCCGGACGATGAACTCGGCTGGATCTGGCCCGCCGCGGGCGCCGTGCTGGCCGGCTTTGATGAGGTCAAGAACAAGGGGCTGGACATTGCAGGCGTTGCTGGCGAAGCAGTCCTGGCAGCCGCAGATGGCCGGGTGGTTTACGTTGGTGCTGGCCTGCGCGGTTACGGCAACCTGATCATCCTGAAGCACAACAACACTTATCTTACGGCCTACGCTCACAACCAGAGCTTGCTGGTCAAGGAAGATCAGTCGGTGCGTAAGGGGCAGAAGATTGCCGAAATGGGCAACAGCGATGCGGACCGGGTGAAACTGCACTTTGAGGTGCGCCGTCAGGGCAAGCCGGTTGATCCGGCCAAGTACCTGCCGGCCAGGTAACTGGGAGTTGCCGCTCGATGAGTACGACGCCCGAGTGGCTGCTGGTGGAGTCGCTGGACCTGGAGGCGCAGGGGGTGGCGCACCGGGCCGACGGCAAGGTCGTCTTTATTGAGGGTGCCCTGCCGTTCGAACGCGTGACCGTCCAGGTCGGTCGCCAGAAGAACAATTGGGAGCAGGGCGTGGTCACGGCGATTGCGCGCGAGTCGGCGCAGCGCGTGCAGCCAGGCTGCCCGCATTTCGGTCTGCATTCGGGTGCTTGTGGTGGCTGCAAGATGCAGCATCTGCATGTGGCGGCACAGGTGGCGGTCAAGCAGCGCGTCATGGAAGACAACCTGTGGCATCTGGGCAAGGTCAAGGCGGACATGATTCTGCGGCCCATCGAGGGTCCGGCCTGGGCTTACCGCTACCGGGCGCGCCTGTCGGTGCGTTACGTGCGCAAGAAGTGCGCGGTGCTGATCGGTTTTCACGAGCGCAAGAGCCGCTACGTTGCCGATATGAAAGTGTGCCACGTGCTGCCCGCTTCGGTCAGCGCCTTGCTGCTGCCCCTGCGTGCGCTGATTGAGTCGATGGACGCCAGGGAGACTTGTCCACAAATTGAGTTGGCCTGCGGTGATGCCGTGATCGCCCTGGTGTTGCGACATCTGGAAGCGCTGAGTCCGGCGGATCTTGGGCGATTGCGCGCTTTTGCCGCGGTGCATAGCGCGCTGCAGTGGTGGTTGCAGCCGAAAGGGCCGGAGACCGTGCATTTGCTCGATGCGGCTACGCAGGAGTTGAACTACAGCCTGCCGGAGTTCGGTATCTGCATGCCCTTCAAACCGGTCGACTTCACACAGGTCAATCCGCACATCAACCGGGTGCTGGTGTCGCGTGCACTGCGTTTGCTTGATGCCGGCAGGGACGAGCGCGTGATCGACTGGTTCTGCGGCCTGGGCAACTTCACGCTGCCGATTGCTAGCCAGGCGCGCGAGGTGCTGGGCATTGAAGGCAGTGAGACCCTGGTGGCGCGTTCGCGTGAAAACTATAGACTCAATCAGGGCCTGGCCGGCAGCCTCAGGACGCTGGCCAAGACAGAGTTTGTGGCCAGGAATCTGTTTGAAATCACGCCCGAACTGTTGATCAGTGATGGCGTGGCTGACAAGTGGCTGATTGACCCTCCGCGCGAGGGTGCCTTTGCGCTGGTGCAGGTGCTGGCTGATTTGCATCAGCAGAAAATCGACCCTGACAACAATCCGAGGACGCAAGGGGCTGAGCACTGGCACGCGCCCAAGCGCATTGTGTATGTCAGCTGCAATCCGTCCACGCTGGCGCGCGATGCCGGGCTGCTGGTGAACCGAGCCGGCTATCGTTGCTCTGCCGCGGGCGTAGTGAACATGTTTCCGCACACGGCGCATGTGGAGAGCATGGCGGTGTTCGATCTTGAGCCTTGATCGTCAGCGGGGATGGCCGTGGTGACAGAGATTGGTGCCTGGGCCCGCGCCTCATACTGTCAAATGCCCAGAAAACGAAGTTTCAGTGGAGACTAACTTGCTCGCAAGTTATGTCGTAACTAAATCGGCGCGGCCCCACACCCCAATCTCTGCGGGTAGCGTTGCTGGTTCACGCGGCAATTTTGGTCTGGAGCAGGACAGGGTTGCAGCGCAAGCCGTCTTTTCGTGCTGGGTGGTTCGTGTGTAACCACAACATTGGCCGACTCAGGACGGCGTGGCGCTCAGCGCAGTGAAATGCAAATGCTTGTGGGACAGATCTTCAGCTCTGTCCCCAACTCGAAACGGGATGTTGGAAGTCCGGAGGCCGCCGGCCGGGGGAGTGCGCCCGTGAAGGCGCTACATCAGCACGGTGAGAGTCCGTGTCAGGGCAAGCCAAGACCCTGTAGCCGAAGGTAACTGCGTCGCTGTGAAGCGGGGTGGAGAGCAACCGGAGTGCGAACTGGCAGTGCGCAGGATGACGAACTCGATTCGGCGGGATGTGACGGCGAGCCTCCTCCTCTCATGGCGAAGCCCGAAACTCGCCCGGTACGCTGAGGTTTGGTGTGTAAAGCGATGCTGGGGTACATCACGTGGCTGGAGGCGCAATGTCGGGAAGGTGTAGCGAGACAAGCGGGGAGACCTGGAGCCCGAGGTGACGGGAGTCAGGAGTCAGAGCCATCGTAGTACCGAAGGGCTGCCAGAGCAGAGCAAGGCCAAACGGTCTGGAAACGGATGTTTAAAACGGGGTTCGCCCCTTGTGCCTAAACGTTGCAGACGGCAGCGCTGAGAAGCGCGGAGTAGGAAAGCCGCGTTAGGAAAGGGTGGCAGGAAAGTGGAGACGTAAAGTACAGAAAGCATGACAGCATGAGCCAATCAGTGACAGTGCCAGAAAAGGCTAAACAAACTGAATCTGCCCCCAACCAATGGGCGTGGGTGGACCGTGCTATCTGGACAGAGCGAATGTTGGCGGCGCTGGGCAACGGCGTCAAAGGAAACAAATGGTTATCACAGACGATGGCCAAATGCTTACTTCGCAAACTTGGGGCTGTTCACCATGTCACAGGCCCATCACTATGCGAGCCAATCCCGATGAGGAAACCACTAACTGGAGAGCCGTGTGCGGGAGAACCGCACGCACGGTTCGGAGGGAGGGGAGGACGAGAGTCCTTCTCTACCCCTATCACGAACGGAGTTGAGTGCCATGT
>QYPX01000135.1 GCA_007280205.1 Comamonadaceae bacterium | reverse complement strand
GGCGTGAGCCTCTGGCCTTGGTGGGAGAGTTGATACTGGTTTGCATGCTCTTCATCTTTCAAGGAACAAAGCATTTTGAATTTTTGACGGCTAAATTGTACGCCAATTGTCCGTACGTTATCTCAATCAATACATCGAAAATTTCTCTTGTTTAAGACCCGTTGCCAGCCATCATTGGCTGTAAATAGCCGAAATCGATGACCGCAATTGGGCAGGCCAAATGAAAATGGCTACTACCGCAACGGGCACCAAGGAGACCGACAAGCATTCGATGCAACGGAGCCAAACGCCGAATTCAGAAAGCACCATTACAGACCTTCAGACTTGACACAACAACAGGTCACGCCAGATCAGTTCCTGCCCAGCAGCGCCCGTCAAGCTTTGGAATGCTTTGATTGACCACATTCCAAACCAGAGTGGTTCGAACTCGAAAGTCAGGAGGTAACACATGGCACCGTTCCGCGCGCAGGCACTGATCCGCGAAGTCGGATTGCGTGATGGTTTGCAGAGCATTCAGAGCATTCTCTCCTCGGAGCACAAGATCGAGTGGATCGCGGCTGCCTACGCGGCCGGAATGCGCGCCATTGAGGTTGGCTCTTTCGTGCCGGCGCACCGACTGCCACAACTGGCTGATAGCGGCGCCGTGCTGGCCTATGCACAGACACTGTCGGGGCTGGAAGTATCGGTGCTGGTACTCAACCAGCAGGGCGCCCAGCGCGCCATCGAAGCCCAGGCCGGTCTGCTGCTGGTTCCCCTTTTCTGCCAGCCACGCGCACAGTCTGGCGAACCTGCACAAGACGCCGGATGAAGTGGTGGCGGAAGTCGCGCGCATCCGTGCCGAGCGCGACGCCAGCGGCTCGAGAACGCTGATTGAGGGCGGCATCGGCACCGCCTTTGGCTGCACCCTGCAAGGCGCCGTTGCACCAACCGAGGTGTTGCGCTGCATGCAGGCGCTGCTGGATGCGGGAGCCGACCGCGTCAGCATGGCCGATACCGTTGGTTATGCCGATCCAGCCGCTGTACACCGCCTGTTCGAGAAGGCACGTCGCATTGCTTGAGACCGCTCCTGGTGCGAGTCACTGCACGGCAGCCTGTGGCGAGCTGGATTGCCGAGTGCCTTATTCCCTTCATGAATACAGTATGTGGTCGAACACACCGACGCATCCCTTGAGACAAGTCAACATCTTCCCTGCAAGTCTTGTTCCAATGGAGGAAAAGCTGGTGGGATTTGATGACGATTCAGAGCAATAAAGGCGCATGGCATCTGCAGGAAGTGCACATTCTGGCGGATGAACATGCAGTCGACCTGGCGCAGGGCCTGAGTGATGCGCAGGTACAGCTTCGCGCGCAGACCCATGGCCCCAACGAGTTGCCCAATCACGCCCGGCGCGGCCCGCTGGCGCTGATGCTGGACCAGTTCAAGGACTTCATGGTGCTGGTGCTGCTGGGCGCCGCCGTGGTCTCCGGCGTCATTGGCGACCTGACCGACACCCTGGCCATCGTCGTCATCGTGGTGCTCAATGCCGTCATCGGATTTGTGCAGTCATGGCGCGCCGACCGGGCTTTGGCTGCGCTGCGCCAACTGGCGGCGGCGCAGGCCAGTGTGCTGCGCAACGGTGTGCTGCGCAGCGTGCCAGCGATTACCCTTGTTCCCGGCGACGTGGTGCTGCTGGAAGCCGGCAACCAGGTGCCGGCGGATCTGCGTCTGATCGAGATTGCCCGCTTTCAGGTGGACGAGTCCGCCTTGACCGGCGAATCGGTGACGGTGACCAAGGAGATTGCCGCCTTGCCGGAAGCAGCCGGTGCTGCGCTGGGGGACCGACTGAACATGGTGTTCAAGGGCACGACAGCCACCCAGGGACGCGCACGGGGGATGGTGGTGGCGACGGGCATGGCGACCGAGCTCGGCAAGGTGGCGCAGTTGCTCGATACCGAGGACCGCAGCACGCCCTTGCAGCTGCGCCTGGCAGCCTTTGGCAAACGACTGGCGCTGGCGGTGCTGGGCATTTGCCTGGTGATCTTCGCCATGGGCGTGTTGCGCGGTGAAGACCCCCTGCTGATGGCGCTCACCGCCATCAGTCTTGCCGTGGCAGCCATACCCGAAGCCATGCCCGCCGTGGTGACCGTGCTGCTGGCTTTGGGCGCGCGGCGCATGGTGGCTGTGAATGCGCTGGTGCGCCGCCTGCCATCGGTCGAGACCCTGGGCTCGGTCACGACGATTTGCTCGGACAAGACTGGCACGCTGACGCAGAACAGGATGCACGCCGAGCTGTTGCTGGCCGACGCACAGCGCTGGGTGCCGGGCGACGCCTTGCCCAGCGCTGTGCATGCACAGGCCTTGCAGGCCGCCGCCCTTTGCAACGATGCCCACCGCAGCAACGCACAGGACGCCTCACTTTGGGAAGGTGACCCGACCGAGACCGCGCTGGTGATGGCGGCCCACAACGCGGGCATTCAGAAGTCCGAGCTGGACCTGCAATGGCCGCGCGTGCAGGAGCAACCTTTTGATTCGGATCGCAAGCGCATGACCACCTTCCACCGCCATGGCGGGGTCTTGCTGGCCTACACCAAAGGCGCGCCGGAGTCGGTGCTGCCGCGCTGCACTGCGCAGTGGACGCCCAAAGGACCACAGCCGCTGGATCATCAGATCTGGCTGGAGCGCGCCGCAGCCCTGGCCGCCAAAGGCCTGCGCGTGCTGGCCCTGGCCCGACGTGAGCACCCCAGCCTGCCCGACACCAACGCCATCGATTCGGTCGAGCAGGACTTGCAGTGGCTGGGGCTGATTGCGCTCATTGACCCGCCGCGCCCGCAGGCGGCAGCGGCGGTGGCGGATTGCATCAGCGCCGGCATCACGCCGGTCATGATCACGGGCGACCACCCGGCCACGGCACGGGCCATTGCCTTGCGGCTGGGCATCGTGAAAGACTCTCAGGCAGCGGTGCTCACCGGTCAGGACCTGTCCACGCTGGACGATGCGGCATTGCAGGAGCGCGTGGCGCAGGTGCGGGTCTACGCACGGGTCGACCCGGCGCAGAAAATCCGCATCGTGCAGGCGCTGCAGGCGAACGGCGAAATCGTGGCCATGACCGGCGACGGGGTCAACGATGCGCCCGCGCTCAAGCGCGCCGACATTGGCATTGCCATGGGCAAAGGCGGAACCGATGTGGCGCGCGAAGCCTCCAGCATGGTGCTGCTGGACGACAACTTTGCGACCATCGTGGCGGCGGTGCGCGAGGGCCGGCGCATCTACGACAACATCCGCAAGTTCGTGCGCTACGCCATGACCGGGAACTCTGGAGAGATCTGGACGCTGGCGCTGGCGCCGCTCCTCCTGCTGCCAATACCGCTGCTACCAATCCACATCCTGTGGGTCAATCTGGTCACCGATGGCCTGCCTGGCCTGGCGCTGGCAGCCGAGAGCGCGGAGCGCGGCGTCATGCAGCGCCCGCCCCGCGCGCCCGCAGAGAGCCTGTTTGCCGCTGGCATGTGGCAACACATTCTGGGTGTGGGCTTGCTGATAGGGAGCTTGTGCCTGGGCGTGCAGGCCTGGGCGCTGGCCAACGGTCACGCCTCCTGGCAGACCATGGTGTTTACCGTGCTGACCCTGTCGCAAATGGTGCATGTACTGTGCATCCGCTCCGAGCGTGATTCGCTCTGGCAAATGGGTTTGATGTCGAACAAACCCCTGCTCGGTGCCGTCGCGCTGACCTTTTTGCTTCAGATGGCCACCATCTACGTTCCGTTGTTGAACCCGGTGTTCAAAACCCAGCCGCTGTCATTGCAGGAACTGTTCATCTGCCTCGGCGCTGCAGCCGTGGTGGGCGTGGTGGTGGAACTGGAGAAGCTGTGGCGCCGCAGGAACGGCCCCTAATCAACTGCCAGACGTGGGTGTTGCTGCGAGTTTTTTGATGCTGCCCGAGCCCGCCACCGACCGGGTTACGGTCGCATCGCCGTAGTAAGCCACATCGCCCGACCCGGCAATGCTCACATTCAGGGTCTGACTGGCCCACACTGCGGCGTCACCCGAGCCAGCGATACTGATCTTGACGTTCTTGCTGGCCAGCGAACCGGTCTTGAGGTCACCCGAACCGGCGATGCTGTAGCGCGCCGTGTCGGCACGGCCCGCTGCCAGAAAGTCGCCAGCACCCGAGATGGACACGCTCAGCGAGTCGGTCTGCAATGCTGCAAGGCGGACGTCGCCGGAGCCGGCAATGCGCACTTCCAGCGTCGGCGACTGCAGCTTTTGTGCATTGACATCGCCCGAGCCCGAAATCGAAATCTGCTCCAGCGCACGCACGCGGAGCGTGAGTTTGAGGACCGTCGGCTTCAGGGACTTGAAGCGTTGTGCCCATCGAATCTTGAGTTGGCCGTTTTCCACGACCGATTCAATCAGCGGCGCGATGTTGTCATCAGCCTCGATCACAAGGTCTTCGGTCTCGCCCTGAACAATCTCGACACTGGCAGGCAACTCCAGCGATACGCCCTTGAAGGCGCTCACTCGCCGCTGCGTCTTGCTGACGTGGCCGGAGCCAGACACGCCGGCGCCGAACGGCCAGGCCACGTCCCACGCCATCGCCGATCCGCTGAGCAGACACAAAGTACTGGCAATGACCAGGCTACTGACGCCCAAGACTTGACGGCTGAGGTATGACATTGACTTCTCCTGTTGACGAGTCGCGCTGACCCGGTGACCGAACTGTAAAAGATGCCGTGGGGCCGCGCCAGCGCCTTGCGACGAACTGCGGCAGCACGCGAAGGACAGCGATTTTCCGGGAACGGGTCGTACCGCTTAAAATCCCTGCCATCCAAGGAGCGTTGCAGCGGGTCGATCAACCCGTCAGGCTTGGATATTGTGCAACGACGCTCACCTGCTTTTTTCAGATTTACAGGTGAGATGCATGTCCGATACCCTTGTTCCCCCCATGAGATTGTCCGGCCTGGAGCCGGTGCGCATTGGCGCGCAAGACCGTCCACCCAGTGCATCGTTTGTCAACATCGGCGAGCGCACCAACGTGACCGGTTCCAAAGTCTTTGCCCGCATGATTCTGAACGGCGAGTTCGAGCAGGCGCTGGCCGTGGCGCGCCAGCAGGTGGAAAACGGCGCGCAAATCATCGACATCAACATGGACGAGGCCATGCTCGACAGCCAGGCCGCCATGGTGCGCTTTCTGAACCTGATCGCTTCCGAGCCCGATATTTCCCGAGTGCCGGTGATGATCGACTCCTCCAAGTGGAGTGTGATCGAAGCCGGGCTGCGCTGTGTGCAGGGCAAGGCGGTAGTGAATTCGATCAGCATGAAGGAAGGGGTGGACGAGTTCAAGCGCCAGGCCCGCTTGCTGCGCCGTTATGGCGCGGCCGCCGTGGTGATGGCGTTTGACGAACAGGGTCAGGCCGACAGTTATGAGCGCAAGATTGGCATCTGCCAGCGCGCCTACCGGATTCTGGTGGACGAGGTCGACTTCCCACCGGAAGACATCATCTTCGACCCCAACATCTTCGCCATTGCCACCGGCATCGAGGAGCACAACAACTACGCGGTCGACTTCATCAACGCGACGCGCTGGATCAAGCAAAACCTGCCCGGCGCCAAGGTCTCGGGTGGCGTCTCCAACGTGAGTTTTTCGTTTCGTGGCAACGACCCGGTGCGCGAGGCGATTCACACGGTCTTTCTGTACCACGCCATCGCTGCCGGCATGGACATGGGCATCGTCAACGCCGGCATGGTTGGCGTCTATGACGAGCTGGAGCCGGTGTTGCGCGAACGCGTCGAAGACGTGGTGCTGAACCGCCGCAGTGATGCTGGCGAGCGCCTGGTGGAAATTGCCGAGGGCGCCAAGGGCGCGGCCAAGGACGAGAGCACAAGATTGACATGGCGCGGCACCGCCGAAAACCCGGCGACGGTCGAGCAGCGGCTGAGCCATGCCATGGTGCATGGCATCACCGACTTCATCACGGTGGATACCGAAGAGGCCTACCAGGCTGTGCTGGCCAAGGGAGGGCGCCCGCTGCACGTGATTGAAGGTCCACTGATGGCCGGCATGAATATCGTGGGCGATCTCTTTGGTCAGGGCAAGATGTTCCTGCCGCAGGTGGTGAAAAGTGCGCGCGTCATGAAGCAGGCGGTGGCGCACCTGATTCCCTACATCGAGGAAGAAAAACGTCTGGACGAGGCGGCCGGGCGCGATGTCAAGACCCAGGGCAAGGTGGTGATAGCCACGGTCAAGGGTGATGTGCACGACATCGGCAAGAACATCGTCACGGTGGTGCTCCAGTGCAACAACTATGACGTGGTCAATATGGGCGTCATGGTGGCTTGCCACGAGATCCTGGCGCGGGCCAAGGCCGAGAACGCCGACATGATCGGGCTGTCGGGCCTGATCACGCCCAGCCTGGAAGAGATGACTTATGTGGCCAGCGAGATGCAAAAGGACGAGTACTTTCGCAGCAGGAAAATCCCTTTGCTGATCGGTGGCGCCACGACCTCACGCGTGCACACCGCCGTCAAGATTGCGCCGCACTACGATGGTCCGGTGGTGTACGTGCCAGACGCGTCGCGCAGCGTCGGTGTGGCGCAAGCGCTGCTGTCGGAGCAGGCCGGCAGCTACATTGCCGAGCTCCAGGCCGACTTTGAGCGTGTGCGCCAACAGCACGCCAGCAAGAAACAGACGCCCTTGTGGTCACTGAGCAAGGCGCGCGCCAACAAAACACCGGTGGACTGGACTGACTTCAAGGCGACGCGGCCAAAGTTTCTGGGTCGCCGTGTGTTCCAGAACTTCGACCTTGGCGAACTGGCGCGCTACATCGACTGGGGCCCCTTCTTCCAGACCTGGGATCTGGCGGGTGCGTTTCCGGCCATTCTCAAGGACGCTGTGGTGGGCCAGGAGGCCAGCAAGGTGCATGCTGATGGGCAGGCCATGCTGAAGAAACTGATCGAGGGGCGCTGGCTGACGGCCAATGCGGTGGTCGGACTCTATCCAGCAAATTCCGTGAATGACGACGATATCGAGTTCTACACCGATGCGTCGCGCAGCGCCGTGGCTCTGACCTGGTACGGCCTGCGCCAGCAAGCCGAGAAGCAGACGGTGGGTGGCGTGCTGCGTCCGAGCCGCTGCCTGGCCGACTTCGTCGCCCCCAAAGGCGTGGCCGCCGACTATGCCGGCCTGTTTGCAATCACCACCGGCATCGGTGTCGACAAGCGTGAAAAACTGTTTGAAGCCGCGCACGACGATTACTCGGCGATTCTGCTCAAAGCCCTGGCGGACCGCCTGGCCGAAGCCTTTGCCGAGTGTCTGCACCACCGCGTGCGCACCGACCTGTGGGGCTACGCGGCGCAGGAGGCGCTGAGCACCGAAGAACTGATTGCAGAAAAGTACCAGGGCATCCGCCCGGCACCGGGCTACCCGGCCTGCCCCGATCACAGCGTCAAGAAAGAAATGTTCAGTCTGCTGCAATGCCAGGAGATCGAGATGGGACTGACCGACAGTCTGGCCATGACACCGGCGGCCAGCGTCAGCGGCTTCTACCTGAGCCACCCAGAGAGCTGCTATTTCAACGTCGGCAAGATTGGCGAGGATCAACTCAGGGATATGGCCGAACGCCGTCAGATCAGCGAAGGGGTACTGCAGCGTTTGCTGGCACCGAATCTGTAGTCAACTTTTCAATGCGTAACGCTGCGCCAGCATCAGGGCCATGACGCCAACCAGGCTCATCGCCAGCAGCAACCACAGCGCCTGCGTGTAGCCACTGGTTGGCGTCCACAGCAAACCCACCATCAGCGGCGCTCCGGCTCGCGCCAGCGCCAGTGGCAGGCCCAGCACGCCGTTGAGCGTTGCCACATGATCGCGGTTCACGTACTGCGCAATCGCCGTGCCCTTGACGATCGTCAGCATGCCGTTGCCCAAGCCGTACAGCAGCACAAACAGCAATACCCAGAGCTGGCCGTCACCCGACATGGGGACCGCCAACAGGGCCATCAAGCCCAGCGGCAGCAGGCACGGTATGAGCCGATTCGCCAGATGCAGATCGAAATAGCGCTCAAAGAAGAACAGCAGCAAGCGCCCCAGGACCTGGATCGCGCCAATGCTCGCCGGAATCGCAATCGCCCAGACCTCGCTCATGCCACCCTCTCGCAGCAGGCTCACCATGTGCGCCGGCAGCGCAGCGGTCACCGCCATCATCAGGATGACGAAGGCCCCAATCAGCAGAAAGGGCGCGCTGCGAAGCAGTTGCCGCAATCCGGGGTCTGTCCGCTCTTCATTGGCTTGGAGTCCTACCCGGCGCGCTGGCGCGCCGCGCAATACCAGCACATGCAGGGGCGCGCACAGCAGCAGGTGAAAACCAGCCAGGCAAACCAGCGCCTGGCGCCAACCCCAGTTCGCGATCAGCCAGGCAGTGAACGGAATGAACACGGTGCTGGCCAGCCCGCCCAAAAATGTCATGATGATGATGGCGCGTCGGAAGTCATCGGGGAAGCGCCGCGTGACGACGGAAAAAACGGGAGAATAAAGAATGGCCGCCATGGCAGCGCCCAGACCAGCCCATACCGCATAAAAGCCTGCGATGCCGGTGACTCGGGCATGCAGCAGCAGACAGAGCGCCGCCAGCAGGGAGCCGCAGGTCATCACCACGCGCTCGTGGCCCGCGTCAATCCAGCGCCCGACCGGGTAGGCCAGCAGGCCCTCGACCAGCAAGGCCAGGCTGAAGGCCAGGGAAGACTGGGCACGGCTCAAACCCAGTTCCTGCTCAATCGGCCCCATCACCAGAGAGAAGGTGTAGAAGACGCTGCCCCAACTGATCAGCTGTGCCAGGGAGAGCCACGCCACCAGAGAGCGATTATGCGAAGCCGGATGTTGCATCGGCGGATTATGCTCAGCTTTTGCCCGTACACTGTGCCAACTGACGCAATCCCATGAGACGGACCATAACCAACCTGACGACCAGCCTGATGGGCTTGCTGAGTGAGGCCACGCCTGAAGTCAGCGCAAAAAGTCGCGTCGCAGCGATTCGCCAGGCCATGCTGGACCAGCTTGCCGACCTGGCCCCCAGTCACGCGCTATCGAAGATGCGTACTCGAATACCTTATGCGCCTGACATTCAGGCCCTCTGGTATTTGCGCGCCGACATGATGACGCTACTGGCTGAGTCGCTGGGCGAATCTGTCGCCACCCAACGCATGGCCACCATCACCACGCTGTTCGACGGTCTGCTACCGGCCGCGCAGAAGTCACGTCCCAATCGCCTGGGTCACTGAGCGTCGGTATTGCATGGCCTCAGCGATGTGTGCCACCTGGACACTGTGCGCCGCCGCCAGATCGGCAATGGTGCGGGCCACTTTCAGGGCACGGTGTGTGCTGCGCGCCGACCATCCGAGGCGCGTTGCGGCAAGATGGAGAAACCTGGCGGCTGCATCATCCAGCCGCAAATGCCTATCGATTTCCTGCGCCTGCAGCGCCTGGTTCAACTTGCCCTGACGCGCGATGGCGCGCTCGCGCGCCGCGCTGCAGCGCTGGCGAATGCTGGCGCTGGTTTCACCTGGCTGCGCCAGCAGCAGATCGGCCGCCGCAACGGCCGGCACTTCCACATGCAGGTCAATCCGATCAAGCAGGGGGCCGCTCAGCTTGCTCTGGTAGCGCGCCACCTGGTCCGGCGTGCAGCGGCAGGCTCTTTGCTGCGAACCCAGGTAACCGCAGGGACAGGGATTCATGGCCCCAATCAGCTGGAAGCGTGCCGGAAATTCAGAGCGCCGTGCTGCCCTTGAGATCGTGATCGTGCCCGACTCCAGTGGTTCGCGCAGGGCTTCCAGTGCAGCGCGTGGAAATTCCGGCAGTTCGTCGAGATACAGAACGCCGTGATGCGCCAATGAAATCTCGCCGGGGCGCGGCGGCGAGCCACCGCCCACCAGGGCTACGGCACTGGCCGTATGGTGCGGGCTGCAAGTCGGGCGTTGTGCCCAACGGTCAAGCGAAAAGCGACCCGCCAGACTGGCCACGGCGGCACTCTCCAATGCCTCGTCGGTCGTCATGGCCGGCAGCAAGCCGGCAAAGCGTTGCGCCAGCATCGACTTGCCGGCGCCCGGCGGCCCCATCAGCAGCAGACTGTGGCCACCCGCAGCCGCGATCTCTAACGCCCGCTTGGCGCCCATTTGCCCCTTCACATCGCTCATGTCCGGGTAGTGGGCGAGCAAGGATTGCGGCGCTGCGCTGACCCTTGACCAGCCGGGAGACGGCTCCGGCGGCACGCCGTCGGCTGCACCGGGCAGAAAGTGCCGTACCACATCGAGCAGATGGCAGGCGCGGTAGATCTGGGCGTCGGGAACCAGGGCCGCTTCTTCGGCACTGCCCGGGGGTAACACGAGGCGGGTTACAACGCCCTCGGCGTGCAGCGCCAAACTCATGGCCAGGGCACCACGCACCGGTCTCAGTTCACCCGACAGGGACAGTTCACCAGCAAACTCGTAGCCCGCCAGGCGGCTTGCATCAATCTGCCCGCTGGCTGCCAGAATACCCAGCGCAATCGGCAGATCAAAGCGCCCCGAATCCTTGGGCAGGTCGGCCGGCGCCAGATTAACGGTGATGCGCTTGTTGTGGGGAAATTCCAGCGCCGAGTTCTGAATCGCCGAGCGCACCCGCTCACGCGCTTCCTTGACCTCAACGTCAGCCAGGCCGACCAGGGTAAAACTGGGTAAACCGTTGGCGAGATGGACCTCCACCGTCACGGCGGCTGCCTCCAGAGCGAGCAGGGCTCGGCTTTGCACCAGTGACAGACTCATGCGGCTTCCTCTCCAAAAGGGTGCGACCAGAATCTTTGAGCGCCACCCATGCGCACCAAGGCAGTGCGAACTGTTTTTTTATACAGACATCTTAACGCGGCAGCGCCCAGTCGGTTTACAGAGACAGGGCAGCCTTCAAATGGTGGTTGGCATGGACTGTGCATAAGGCTCTCATCCTTTAACTCACCCGGAGATCTGCATGAAGCTCAATCAAACCACCGTCCTCGTCCTCTCCGCCCTGCTGGCAAGCAGCGCCGCCATGGCCCAAACCAAGGCACCGGAACCCGATTTCACCTTGTCCTACAACGTCGGCGTCGTCAGCGACTACCGCTTCCGTGCCATTTCGCAAACCTCTTTCAAGCCGGCGCTGCAGGCAGGCGTGGACTTTGCCCACAAGAGCGGCTTCTACCTGGGCGCATGGGGTTCCAACGTCGCCTGGATCAAGGATTACGTCGGCGCAGCAGACGGCTCGCTTGAAGTCGACCTGTACGGCGGCTACAAGGGTGAACTGGTCAAAGACCTCACTTTTGACATCGGCCTGATCGCCTACCAGTATCCCGGTAACACGGCCGCCAAGGTAGCCGGCTTTGTCAACGCCAACACCACCGAAATCTACGGCGCCCTGAGCTATGGTGTGGTGACGGCCAAATACAGCTACAGCACCAGCAACTTCATCGCCAACAGCAACAGCTCTGGCAGCGCCTATGTTGAAGTGGCAGCCACGCTGGACCTGGGCAACGGCTTCACACTGACGCCCCACATCGGCCATCAGACCATCCCGAATCAGGCCATCAACGGTGACTACACCGACTACTCGCTGACCCTGGCCAAGGACTTTGGCAACGGCTTCACGGCCACGATCACCGCCCTCGGAACCAATGCCGGAGATGCCTTCTACAAAGTTGCCGGCTATGACAACCTGGGCAAGAGCGCCTTGGCAGTCGGCGTGAAGTACAGCTTCTGATGACGTCTTTGTTGTCACCCCACCAGGAGAACACATGAAACTTGTAACTGCCATCATCAAACCTTTCAAGCTCGACGAGGTCCGCGAGGCACTCTCAGCCATCGGCGTGCAGGGCATCACGGTCACTGAAGTCAAAGGCTTTGGCCGCCAAAAAGGCCACACCGAACTGTACCGGGGCGCCGAGTACGTCGTTGATTTTCTGCCCAAGGTCAAAGTCGAAGCCGCAGTGGCCGACGAACTGGTTGATCGCGTCATTGAGGCCATCGAAGGTGCCGCGCGCACCGGCAAGATCGGCGACGGCAAGTTGTTCGTCTACAACCTGGAGCAGGTGGTACGTATCCGCACCGGCGAAACCGGCGCTCAAGCGCTCTAACCCGACCACGAGAACACTGACATGAAAAAACTACTTCTCTCCCTCACTCTGGGTTTGAGTCTGCTCTCCTGTGGCACCGCCGCATGGGCCCAGACCCCCGCTGCGGCCCCAGCCGCAACTGCATCGGAAGCTGCCGCGCCCGCTGCAACACCTGCCTCGGCTGCGGCAACTGCTGCACCCGCAGCGGCGGCTGCCAGTGCTCCCGCTGCAGCCGCAGCGCCAGCACCGGTACCCAACAAGGGCGACGTGGCCTGGATGATTGTGGCTACCGCCTTCGTCATCATGATGTCGATCCCCGGCCTGGCACTGTTCTACGGCGGCCTGGTGCGCAGCAAGAACATGCTGTCGGTACTGATGCAGGTGTTCGTCACCTTTTCCATGATCGTGGTGCTGTGGTGCCTGTACGGCTACAGCCTGGCCTTCACCGAGGGCAACCAGTTCATCGGCGGTTTTGACCGCGTCTTGATGAAGGGCCTGTTTGATCCGATGAAGAGCGAATTTGCCAACGCCGCCACCTTCAGCAAGGGCGTGGTCATCCCCGAACTGCTGTTCATGGCGTTCCAGGCCACCTTTGCCGCCATCACCTGCTGCCTGATCATCGGCGCCTTTGCCGAGCGCATCAAGTTCTCTGCCATGCTGATGTTTATGGCGCTGTGGTTCACCTTCAGCTACACGCCGATTGCCCACATGGTGTGGTTCTGGATGGGTCCTGACGCCTATACCAGCAAGGAGGTGGTTGACGCCATGAACGCCAAGGCCGGCCTGCTCTGGCAATGGGGCGCGCTGGACTTTGCCGGCGGCACCGTGGTCCACATCAACGCCGCTGTGGCAGGTCTGGTGGGCGCCTTCATGATCGGCAAACGCACCGGCTACGCCAAGGAAGCCATGGCTCCGCACAGCCTGACGCTGACCATGGTGGGCGCATCCCTGCTGTGGGTTGGCTGGTTCGGCTTCAACGCCGGCTCGGCACTTGAAGCCAACGGCACCGCCGTGCTGGCTTTCATGAACACCTTCTCTGCCACGGCCGCTGCGGTACTGGCATGGTGTCTGGGTGAAGCGCTGATGCGTGGCAAGGCTTCGATGCTGGGTGCCGCTTCCGGTGCCGTGGCTGGCCTGGTTGCCATTACACCGGCCTGCGGCAACGTCGGCCTGATGGGCGCCATCGTGATCGGCTTTGTGGCTGGCTTTGCCTGCCTGTGGGGTGTCAACGGCCTGAAGAAGATGCTCGGCGCAGACGACTCGCTGGACGTGTTCGGTGTGCACGGTGTTGGCGGTATCGTCGGCGCCCTGCTGACCGGTGTCTTCAACAGCCAGGCGCTCGGTGGCCCCGGCCTCGTCGGTGACTGGGTTAGCGTTGCCGTGTCATCGGTGCCGGTGGCAGACCAGGTCTGGATCCAGGCCAAAGCCGTGCTGACAACCATTGTCTGGTCCGGTGTGGTCTCCCTGATTGCCTACAAGGTGGTTGACATGACGATCGGTCTGCGCGTAAGTGAAGAAGACGAACGCGAAGGTCTGGACATCACCTCACACGGCGAAACTGCTTACAGCCGCTAAGCGATTTCATCAAACTTTAGTTTCTCCAAGGATTTGTCCCTCCGAGCGCAGGCTCGGGGGGATTTTTTTTGGACGGGCAAGTTGCACGCAACAAGTTCGTGGTTCGGCGACGACCTTCCGATAGCACGCTTCGTGCATAGTTCGATTGGCTGATAGGATTGGGCTGCGATGTTTAAGAAATTCTTTGGACGCAGGGTCAATACAGGGGACGCTCCGGGGTTTGCAGACACTGTTGCGGAGCGGCGGGAGGAGCCGCGCCCGTTGCGCCCCCTTAAAGATAATGATGACGGACTGATGGACGCCAACTTCCATTTCATGGTTATTAACGATGCGTTCCCCCATATTGGGAAGAGTCTGAAAATCTACTGGGGATACCAGGAGTTTGTGAGCTACACGCGCAATTTGCTGCATGACAACCGCGGCTACTCCCGCAAGGGCTTCCCCATGGAAGTCTTGATGGCACTGCAAGGTCTGTCGGACGCGCATGGAGTCGCGTATCCGCACATCGTTCCCATAGACAAACTCTGGTCGCCACTGCAAAGTCGGTGACGACGATGAAGCCATTCATAGGCTTCGGGTCCCTGCGCTCGGCGCAGCGTTCTTGGGTCAGAGCCCAAATTCGCCGAGCCTGCGGCTTGCCCAAGGGGTGTGGCGCGCGCACTTCTGGCAGATCTCAGCGCAGGTGCCGCGCATCTGGACCACTTGAGGGAATCAATACCTTGTCGCGCTCAATGATGCTGCGAAAGGTCTCGCCGGTGGCGGCCCAATCGACCAAATCCACGCGCATCGGCAGATCCGATGTGGCGAAGGCATCGGTGATGGCCGCCAGCTGTTGCAGTGTCAGGGGTTCCCGGGTGATCAGGGCCAGGTCCAGATCGGAATAGGGCTTGGCAGTACGTTTGGCCCGTGAGCCAAAGGCCCAGACCTCGATACCGGGCACTTGTTCGTGCAGGATGCGCAGTACTTCAGCCCAGTCACGTGGCGTGATGTCGATCGGCGGGGCGCTGCTGTCAGCGGCGAGGTTCATGCGTTGATCAGGCCTTGGCACTGCGGCGGCTCAGTTCATCAAGCAGCGCTCTGGCCTCAGCAAGAAAGTCGGGTGCGACGGCAAACACAGCCTCGGCCTTGGCGGCATCGTAGGTGTGGCTGCTGTCCGTGCGGGCCTGGCGATAGGTCTTCCATTGATACCAGTCCGAGCGCAACAAGGCACGTTCGTTGCCGAGCCGGATCAGGTTCTGAAAAGTGCCGATGTCGATCTCGGCCGGATTGGCCTCGGTTTCTTCCAGATAGCGCTTGAGCATCTTCCAGCTCAATTCGTAGGTGAACTCAAAGCACTGGATCACGGAGTTGCGCAGTTGTTCGCGCAAACCCGGATCGGCCAGTGCGGCTGGCGAGTGGGCATAGGCCAGGCTTTTGTCTAGCTGCGCAATGGCATTGCCCAAGGGGCTGAAGTCGAGGCTCATGGCAGGGCTTTCGGGACGAATGAATAGGATTGTGCAACAAGCGGCCATCGCGCTTCGGGATCACCGGATCAGATCGCTACCCGGAGGCGCTGGCCCTGATCAGCGCCGCCGTCATGGAAGGCGCACGCGACGGCACCAAATTGGTGACCGTGCACCAACCTATCGTCTGACCCACATGAATGCCAGTTCTGTCATTGCGAGGAGCGTAGCGACGCGGCAATCCATGCAGCCCGAAGT
>QYPX01000239.1 GCA_007280205.1 Comamonadaceae bacterium | reverse complement strand
CTGGTGATGCAGGCTAAAGTGGCCGGGCGCAAACTGATCATGGTCTTTCTGGACTCGGCTGGCAAGCTCAGCCGCATCGGTGATGCAGAGCGTGTCAGGCGCTGGGTGGAATCGACCCCCGCGGCGCTGCCACACTCCGTGCCGGTCGCTGCCGTTGTAAGTCGGTCCGTTGCCGGCAAAGCCAAAGGCTAGGCTCAGCGCAGCTTGTCAGCCTGGTAGCCCAGGGTGGCCGAAATTTCACGCGCGGTCGCTTGCAGCTTGGGCAGCCAGGCTTCTTCCAGTCGGCCGGCCGGCGCAGAAATAGACAGACCAGCCACCAATATGCCCTGGTCATCGTAGATGCCCGCAGCCATGCAACGCACGCCGAGTTCCAGTTCTTCGTTGTCATGGGCGTTGCCGTGCTGGCGTACCTTAGATAATTCCCGTTCCAGCGCAGGCAGTTGCGTCAGGCTGTTCTTGGTGTGCCCGCTCAAGCCGGTTCGCGTCGCGTAAGCGCGAACCCGTTGCGGATCGTCCGCAGCCAGAAACAGCTTGCCGACCGAAGTCAGATGCAGCGGCGCGCGACCACCAATGGCGCGCACCACCTGCATGCCGGAGCGCTCGCTGTAAGTGCGTTCAATGTAGACAATCTCATCGCCCTGGCGCATGCTGAGATTGACCGGTTGCTGAATCAGCTTGTGCAGTTCGCGCATTGGCGCCAGCGCAGCGTCGCGCACGTTGAGCCGGCCCTTGACCAGGTTGCCCAGTTCCAGCAAGCGCATGCCAAGCCGATAGCTTCCAGGCTGCGGATGTTCGACAAAGCGTCCGGTTGCCAGGTCGTTCAGCAGGCGGTGCGTGGTCGACAAATGCAGACCGGATTTTTCGCTGATTTCCTTAAGCGAAATCGCCTCTTCCCGCGACGCCAGCACATCAATCAAGGTGAACATGCGCTCAATGACCTGAACGGTCGGTGTGCCGCCACTGCCGGAATATTCTTTTCTCATGGATGCTCCTGATCTGCTGATCTCGTATTTTATCTGGTGAAAATTTCGCTTCGGGTTTGTGCGGATCAAGCAGGTGAATCAGCTGCCCATTGGCCGTCAACCAGGAACTCTGCCGGGCGAAACCTCGCTTTGTAGTTCATCTTGCGACTGTCAGCGACCCAGTAACCGAGATAGACGTACGGTAGTTGCAGGCTCTTTGCCTGCGCAATCTGCCAAAGGACGCCGTAAGTGCCAAAACTGCTGTTCGGGTCGGGCTCGAAAAAGGTATAGACGCAGGAGATTCCGTCATCCAGCAGGTCGAGTATCGAGACCATTTTCAAAGCGCCCGCGCTGCCGTCGCCAAGCGTCTCCCGAAACTCCACCAGACGCGAGTTGACACGGCTTTGCAGCAGGAACTGTGTGTACTGGTTGACGCTGTCCTGATCCATGCCACCCCCGGCATGCCGCGCGTTTTGATAGCGCAGGTACAACTCATAGTGCTCTTGCAGAAAACAAAGCTTCATGACCCGTGCTTGCAGGGCGCCATGGGCGATGCGGGCGCGGCGTTGACTGCGGTCAGCTTGAAATGCGTTGACAAGAACCCGGATCGGCACGCAACTGCGGCAGGCATCGCAGTACGGGCGGTAAGTGAACATGCCGCTGCGCCTGAACCCGGCGCTGACCAGTTCGGAGTAAGTGCTGGAGTTGATCAGGTGGCTCGGTGTAGCCACCTGCGAGCGTGCCAGTCTGTCCGGCATATAGCTGCAGGAGTAGGGCGCCGTGCTGTAAAACTGCAGCGCTTGCAGCGGGAGGTCATTGAGATCGGTCACGGTGCGGGCGAATCCGGATGAAACAACTCGTCCCAGTATAGGGTCTCAAAATTCCAATGGGGTGGACTGCACGTCAGCCCTGCGGTGACTTGCTCGATAAACGCCGCACGCGATACTTCGCGGGCACCCAGCGAGGCCAGGTGAGGCGTGTTTTGCTGGCAATCAATCTGATTGATACCGTGGTGGCGACAAAAACAGACCAGGGCGGCCAGCGCTATCTTGGAGGCTTCACTGGCTCTGCTGAACATGGATTCACCAAACACCGCCTTGCCTATGGAAACACAGTAGAGGCCACCAACGAGATGGCCGTGAACCCAGGTCTCCACGCTGTGGGCATAGCCGGCGCGATGCAGCGCGCGGTAGGCGGCAATCATGTCGGGGACGATCCATGTGCCACTTTGTCCGGCACGCGGGCTGGTGGCGCAGGCGCTGATCACCTTTTCGAAGGCAGAGTCCATCCGAATTTCACAACCATCGGTGCTGGCAAACTTGCGCAACGATTTCCTGAAAGACCGTTGCAGGCGGAATGCTTCGACCTGCAGCACCATGCGCGGGTCCGGGCTCCACCACAGAATAGGCTGGCCCTCGCTGAACCAGGGAAACACGCCCTGCCCATAGGCTCGGCACAAGGTCTCCGTGTCGAGCGCACCGCCGGCCGCCAGCAAACCCGGTGCCGGCGAGTCTGCGCCCCAGCTCTGCGTTACTGGCGGGAAATCCTCACCCGGCGCGAGCCAGGCCAGCGGTGGGGGCGCAGGCAGCATGCCCAGAATGTAATCGATGGTGTCAGCCGCTACAATACCGGCACGTCGGGGCGTAGCGCAGCCTGGTAGCGCATCTGGTTTGGGACCAGAGGGTCGAAGGTTCGAATCCTTTCGCCCCGACCATTTCTTTTCTCTCGATCTCTGCCCGTAGCTCAGTTGGATAGAGCAACAGCCTTCTAAGCTGTGGGTCGGGGGTTCGATCCCCTCCGGGCAGACCATGTGGACAAAGGTTTTGCTGTGAAACGACTGATCTCCAGACGGCACATGATGGCACCCTTGCTCGGTCTGAGCTTGGCGCTAATTGCCGCGCCGGCGCTGGCTGCGCTTGGGCAGGCACCTTCATTTGCGCCGCGATCTTCTGCAACGGCTTCCGCGCCGGCACCCAGAGCGCTCGCAGCGAGTCCCGTGGCTGGTGCCAGCCTTTACACCTCGCATCTGCTGCAACTTGAGAATGGCACCGTGGTTCAGGAATATGCAACGCCGGCAGGTCTGGTCTTTGCGGTGAACTGGCGCGGTCCGGTATTGCCGGATCTGAGTCTGCTGCTGGGTGAATTCTTTCGCGGCTACAAACTGGAAACGGACCAGGCGCGGGCGCTGGGCAAGCGTGGCTCGATCGTGAATGTGGCGAACCAGAAACTGATCGTCAGATCGTCAGGAAGGATGCGAAGCTTTGCCGGTTATGCCTATGCCCCTGAGCTGATTCCTGTCGGGGTGAATATCCATGATGTGCTGCAGTAAGCGATTCTGGCTTGGCACAGGGATGGCTATGCTTGCCGTCCTGATAAGTGCTTGTGGTGGCGGTGGTGGAGAAGCGACCACGAGCACGCCGCCGGTTACCGTGACCCAGAGCAACGCGGTTCCCATCGTGGTTGACGCCGGGCCGGCGGGTGCCGGCTACAACGTCAACCGCCTGTATGTGGACGTAACCGTTTGCCGCCCGGCCAGCAACGACTGTCAGACCATTGACCACGTGCTGGTTGACACCGGCTCCATCGGCCTGCGGCTGCTGTCGTCGGTTGTCAGGCCGACCCTGACTCTGAGCCGTGTCACGGGTAGCGCGGGATTGCCGCTGCTCAGTTGCGTTCAGTTTGTCGACAATACCTTCGCCTGGGGGCCGGTGGTGCTTGCAGACGTGATGCTGGGGGGAAAGACCGCATCGAGCATGCCGATTCAGCTTGTGGCGGATCCGACCATCGGCACCGCACCGGCCACTTGTGCGATCGGCGGGACCGCCATGACCACGGCTGCCAATCTGGGCGCCAACGGCATTCTGGGGCTGGGACTGTTCAAGGAAGACTGCGGCACCGACTGTGCAGGCAGCACCCACAATGGTTCCTACTACACCTGCAGCAACGCCAGCTGTGCGAGCAGCGTGGGCGTCAAGGCAAGTCTGGCGCAACAACTGAAGAACCCGGTGCCCCTGTTTGCCACAGACAACAATGGTGTCGTGATCGATCTGCCCGCGCCTGCGTCGAGCAGTGCGACCGCGCTGGCTGGCTCGCTCATTTTTGGCATTGGAACGCAGGCCAATAATCAGCCGGGCACGGCGCTGGTCTTGACTACCAGTGCCACAGGTTATTTCACTACGCTGCTCGGTACGCAAAGCATGAGCAACAGCTTTCTTGACACCGGTTCCAACGGGTTCTTTTTTGATTCGCGCTCGATTCCGGCGTGCCTTGACAGCTCACTTGGTTTCTACTGCCCAAGCACGCTCACTCCAGTGTCCGCGACCCTGGTCGGTGCCAATGGCGTGCGTCGTGCCGTTTCATTTTCTGTGGCTGACGCCTCGACCATGTTTGGCGATTCCAGCAAGACCGTTTTTCCGAACCTGGCCGGGCCCATGGGTGATGCCAGCAGCTTTGATTGGGGCTTGCCCTTTTATTACGGGCGGCGTGTGTTGATGGGAATCGAGGGACAGGCTTCAAGCCTGGGTGCCGGCCCGTACTACGCTTTTTGAGGCGTATTAATTAGCCGCTTCGAGGCCGTTTTTGAAGTGTTCCTGCATGCGCTGCACAGCCAGTGCAGCATCGCGCCCACAGAGGGCGGCCATCAGTGCTCGGTGCTCTTTCAACGATTCTTCGATCCGCCCCGACTTCAGCAGCGAGTTGTGGCGATTGAGCTTCATGACCTTGCGCAGGTCGGCCACCATCTGATCGCGCCAGCGATTGTTGGCAATTTCGAGCAGCAACATGTGAAAGCGCTCGTTGACTTCAAAAAAGCGCCCCCTGTCCTGTGATTCTGACCGGGCCGCGGTTTCCAATTCCTGATGCAGCAGTTCCAGGGCTTGCAACTGGCCTTCACTGGCGCTGCTGGCCACCACACCCGCAGCGTCGGATTCCAACAGGCTGAGCAGGTGGTAGACCTCTGTCAGGTCACGTTCCGAGACCTCGGTCACATAGGCGCCGCGGCGCACTTTCATGGTCACCAGACCCTCGGCTGCGAGCACCTTGAGCGCTTCCCGCAGCGGCGTCCGGCTGATACCATAGGCCTCGGCAAGTTTCAGCTCATCGATCCAACTGCCAGGTGCGAGTTCACGCTTGAAGATACGCTGACGCAGGAGTTCAGCCACTTCTTCATAAAGAGCACGCGGTGAGAGCGAAGGCGCTGGCATGGTCGAGATTGTAAGCTTGAAATAATATTTTGAATCAATAATTATAAATAACGTAAACTCAAGGCTTATTCGAAAATCAACTTCTCCGTCATCGCGAGGCCGCAGGCCGTGGCGATCCATGTATTCTGGATTGCCGCGCTGCGCTCGCAATGACCCATGGGTGGAAGTGCACTCAACTTATTGCAAACGGCGGCTTGTATGACCCAAAAAGACACTGAATTTCCGCTTGCCAGCATCGAGGCATGGAGCAAAGCGGCTGCCAAATCGGCACCGCTCGGCAATGTGGACGCTCTGAACTGGCTGACGCCGGATGGCATCACGGTCAAGCCGCTGTACACGGCGGCCGACATCCAGAATCTGCCTTACGCCAACACCTTACCCGGCTTCGAGCCCTATCTGCGTGGCCCCCAGGCCACCATGTACGCCGTGCGCCCCTGGACCATCCGGCAGTACGCCGGCTTTTCAACCGCCGAGGAATCCAATGCTTTCTATCGCAAGGCACTGGCGGCAGGGGGGCAGGGTGTCAGCGTCGCCTTTGACCTGGCAACGCACCGTGGTTACGACAGTGACCATCCAAGGGTGACCGGTGACGTTGGCAAGGCCGGCGTGGCGATCGACTCGGTCGAAGACATGAAGATCCTGTTTGACCAGATTCCGCTGGACTCTGTGTCAGTCTCGATGACCATGAACGGCGCCGTGTTGCCGGTGTTGGCCGGCTATGTGGTGGCAGCTGAAGAGCAGGGCGTCAGTCAGGACAAGCTCTCGGGAACGATCCAGAACGACATTCTCAAAGAGTTCATGGTTCGCAACACCTACATCTATCCGCCGGCCCCGAGCATGCGCATCATCGGCGACATCATCGAGTACACGGCCAGGAACATGCCGAAGTTCAACTCGATTTCGATCAGCGGCTATCACATGCAGGAAGCCGGCGCCAATCAGGCGCTGGAACTGGCTTTTACGCTGGCCGACGGCAAAGAGTATGTGAAGACGGCCATTGCCAAGGGCATGGATGTAGATGCCTTTGCCGGGCGCCTGAGCTTCTTCTGGGCGATTGGCATGAACTTCTATCTCGAAGTCGCCAAAATGCGTGCTGCGCGCTTGCTCTGGTGTCGCATCATGAAGGGCTTTGATGCAAAGAACCCGAAGTCGCTGATGTTGCGCACGCATTGCCAGACCAGCGGCTGGAGCCTGACCGAGCAGGATCCTTACAACAATGTGGTGCGCACCACG
Organism: Comamonadaceae bacterium; assembly: GCA_007280205.1. GTDB lineage: Bacteria > Pseudomonadota > Gammaproteobacteria > Burkholderiales > Burkholderiaceae_C > Rhodoferax. Next base: position 11,509 of record QYPX01000239.1, on the reverse strand, counting down.
ATCGAGGCCATGGCCGCTGTGTTTGGCGGCACACAGAGTCTGCATACCAACAGCTTTGACGAAGCGATTGCCCTGCCGACCGAGTTCAGTTCACGCATTGCCCGCAACACCCAGCTCATCATTCAGGAAGAGACCCACATCACGAACGTGATCGATCCTTGGGCCGGCTCCTACATGATGGAAAAGCTGACGCAGGACATGGCTGACGCGGCTTGGAAAATCATTGAGGAAGTCGAGGCCATGGGCGGCATGACCAAGGCGGTGGACAGCGGTTGGGCCAAGCTCAAGATTGAAGCCGCAGCGGCTGAGAAGCAGGCACGCATAGACAGCGGCAAAGACGTCATCGTTGGTGTCAACAAGTACAAGCTCAAGACCGAGAGCGAGATTGACGCCAGGGACATTGACAATGTGGCTGTGCGCGACGGACAGATTGCGCGTTTGAATGTCATCAAGCAAAATCGCGACGACGCGCTTGTCAAAGCAGCGCTGGCAGCGATCACGGTTGCGGCGCAGGCCAATTCGGGCAACCTGCTTGATCTGACGATCAAGGCGGTTCGCCTGCGCGCCACGGTGGGTGAGGTGAGTGATGCGTTGGAAGAAGTTTACGGGCGCCACCGCGCCGACACACAAAAGGTGACCGGCGTGTATGCAGCAGCTTATGACTCGGCCGAAGGCTGGGACGCACTCAAGGCAGAAATCGATGCGTTCGCGCAAGAGAGCGGTCGGCGTCCGCGTGTCATGATTGCCAAGCTGGGGCAGGACGGCCATGACCGGGGTGCCAAGGTGGTTGCCACGGCGTTCGCCGACCTCGGCTTTGATGTTGATATTGGTCCGCTGTTTCAGACGCCCGAAGAGTGTGCGCGCCAGGCCATCGAAAATGACGTGCATGCGGTGGGCGTCTCGACGCTGGCGGCGGGTCACAAGACGCTGGTGCCGGCCATCATTGCGGAGTTGAAGAAGCAGGGCGGCGACGACATCGTGGTGTTCGTCGGTGGGGTCATCCCGAGACAGGACTACGAGATGCTCTATGAGGCCGGCGTCAAGGGCATCTACGGCCCAGGCACGCCGATCCCGGCCAGCGCCAAGGATGTTCTGGAGCAGATCAAGGCTGCACGGGTTTAGAGTAGCGCCGTCAGACGCCGATTCAGGACAAGTATGTTGCACGAGATCACCCAGTGCACCGGGGCGCCCCAGCGCCGTGCCATCGCCAAGGCGGTGACACTGCTGGAGTCAACCCGCAGCGATCACCGAGCCCAGGCCGACGAGCTGCTCGCGGCGCTGCTGCCGTACACCGGCAAGTCTTTCCGACTGGGCATCAGTGGCGTGCCGGGTGTCGGCAAATCGACGTTCATCGAAGCGCTTGGCATGTACCTGATTGACCAGGGACATCGCGTGGCGGTGCTGACCATTGATCCGTCGAGCACCGTCTCCGGCGGTTCCATTCTTGGCGACAAGACGCGCATGGAAAAACTCTCGGTGCACGAGCGCGCCTACATCCGCCCCAGTCCCAGCAGTGGTGCGCTCGGTGGCGTGGCCGAGAAGACGCGCGAGGCCATGCTGGTGTGTGAAGCCGCCGGCTATGACATCGTGATTGTCGAAACCGTTGGCGTTGGCCAGAGCGAGACCGCAGTGGCAGGCATGACCGACATGTTTGTGCTGATGCAATTACCCAATGCGGGCGACGATCTGCAGGCGATCAAGAAGGGCGTGATGGAACTGGCGGACCTGGTACTCATCAACAAGGCTGATATCGACGCCAACGCGGCGCAGCGGGCGCAGCTGCAAATCGCGTCGGCCCTGCAGTTGTTGGGCCTGTTTGGGAGTCATGCTGATACCGTGTGGCACCCCAGGGCGCTGCAACTCAGCGCGCTCCACGGTCAAGGGGTAGAGGCTTTCTGGAACGCAGTGACCGAGTTCAGGACCCTGCAATGCGCCAATGGCAAGTGGCTGGCTCGCCGGCAGCAACAAGCCCTGGCCTGGATGTGGGAACGCATCGACGCCGGCTTGAAACAGGCTTTTCAGCAGCACGCCGAGGTGAAAGTCTTGTTGCCGCAGCTTACCCAAGACGTATTGGCGGGACGGATGCCGCCCTCTGCGGCGGCGCGACAGATGTTGAATGCCTGCCACCCCGGACTCGATCCGGGATCCATGGCAGGAACGAAGATGGCTCCCGGGTCAAGCCCGGGATGACAAACCGCAGTTGCGGGATGACAAACCGCAGTTGCGGGATGAAAAACGGAGAAAACAATGCAAGACATACTTGAACAACTGGAAGCCAAGCGTGAACTCGCGCGTTTGGGCGGCGGCGTCAAACGCATCGAGGCTCAGCACAAGAAGGGCAAGCTGACGGCCCGCGAACGGCTTGAGTTGCTGCTCGACGAAGGTACCTTCGAAGAGTGGGACATGTTCATGGAACACCGCTGTGTCGATTTCGGCATGCAGGAGCAGAAGATTCCGGGCGATGGTGTCGTCACCGGCTACGGCATGATCAACGGTCGCCTGGTGTTTGTCTTCAGTCAGGATTTCACGGTCTTTGGCGGCGCCCTGTCGGAAGCACATGCCGAGAAGATCTGCAAGGTGATGGACCAGGCGATGAAGGTGGGTGCGCCCGTCATTGGCTTGAATGACTCGGGTGGTGCGCGCATTCAGGAGGGCGTGGCCTCGCTCGGGGGTTACGCCGATGTATTCCAGCGCAATGTGATGGCCAGCGGTGTGGTGCCGCAGATCAGCCTGATCATGGGTCCCTGCGCGGGTGGCGCGGTCTACAGTCCGGCCATGACCGATTTCATCTTCATGGTGAAAGACAGCTCCTACATGTTTGTCACCGGCCCTGAAGTCGTGAAGACGGTGACGCATGAGGATGTGACGGCCGAAGAACTCGGTGGTGCCATCAGCCATACCACCAAGAGTGGTGTGGCCGATCTGGCATTCGAGAGCGATGTGGAGGCCCTGCTCATGCTGCGCCGCCTGTACAACTATCTGCCGCTGAACAACCGCGAGAAAGCACCGGTGCGCCGTGGTGGGGACCCGGCGGACCGCATGGACATGAGCCTGGACACGCTGGTGCCCGACAACCCGAACAAGCCTTACGACATGAAGGAGCTGATCGTCAAGACCGTTGACGACGGAGATTTCTTCGAGTTGCAACCCGAGTACGCAAAGAACATCCTGATTGGCTTTGGTCGCATGGAAGGCCAGACGGTCGGCTTTGTTGCCAATCAGCCCCTGGTGCTGGCGGGCTGTCTGGATATCAAGAGCTCGATCAAGGCAGCGCGCTTTGTGCGCTTTTGCGATGCCTTCAACATTCCTGTTATCACCTTTGTTGACGTGCCGGGCTTCATGCCGGGCACCAGCCAGGAGTACGGTGGCATCATCAAGCATGGCGCCAAGTTGCTCTATGCCTTTGCCGAATGCACCGTGCCAAAAATCACCGTCATCACACGCAAGGCCTACGGTGGAGCCTACGACGTGATGAGTTCCAAGCACTTGCGCGGAGATGTGAATCTGGCCTGGCCGAATGCCGAGATTGCGGTGATGGGTGCCAAGGGTGCGGTCGAGATCATCTTCCGCGAAGACAAGGGCGACCCGGAGAAGCTCGCTGCGAAAGAAGCCGAGTACAAGGCACGCTTTGCCAATCCCTTTGTGGCCGGCGCGCGCGGCTTTATCGACGACGTGATCCTGCCGCACGAGACGCGCAAACGCATCTGCCGCTCGCTGGTCATGCTGCGTGACAAGAAACTTGAAAACCCGTGGCGCAAGCACGGCAATATTCCGCTATGACTTGCATGCACTTCACCATGACACTTTCGCGGGGCGGATTGGGTGGCCTGGACGTTTTGCTCCGTGTCCCCCGCGCTGCGCGCTCCTCCTTTACCTGCGCAAAACACCCAGACCGCCCAATCCTGAGGGTTTGGTATGCGGCCCGCTGCAAACCACTGCTTTCGCAGCTTGGGGCGCGGTGTGTCCGTCGCAGCGAAATAAAGGGGGAGCCTGCGCAGCAGGCGGAGGACATTCGCGGAGACGGATACGGCGTGGCCCAAGCGGGCTTGAAAGTCCGTACTGGTGCAAGCTTTCAATTGGGTGGTATTTCACGCCACTGCGCAAAGCACAGAAACTGATTCCCGAATAGGAGACTGACATGTTTACCAAAATACTGATTGCCAATCGTGGCGAGATTGCTTGCCGGGTCATCAAGACGGCACGCAAGATGGGCATCAAGACGGTGGCGGTGTATTCCGACGCTGACAAGGAGGCGCGCCATGTGATGCTGGCCGACGAGGCCGTCAACATTGGTCCGGCGCCAAGCCGCGAGAGCTACCTGCTGGGCGACAGGATCATTGCCGCCTGCAAACAGACCGGAGCCCAGGCGATTCACCCCGGCTACGGCTTTCTGAGCGAGAACGCTGCTTTTGCCAAGAAGGTGGAGGAGCAGGGCATTGTCTTTATCGGCCCCAAGCATTATTCGATGGCGGCGATGGGCGACAAGATCGAGTCGAAAAAGCTCGCTGGTGCGGCCGGGGTGAACTGCATTCCCGGCGTCAACAGTGCGATTGAAAGCGCCGAGCAGGCGGTTGAAATTGCCAGAGGCATTGGCTATCCGGTCATGATCAAGGCCAGTGCCGGCGGTGGCGGCAAGGGCTTGCGCGTGGCTTTCAATGACAAGGAAGCGTTTGAGGGCTTTACCAGTTGCCGCAACGAAGCACGCAACAGCTTCGGCGATGACCGCGTGTTTGTCGAGAAGTACGTCGAGGAGCCGCGGCACATTGAAATCCAGCTGATCGGTGACGCGCATGGCAACATGGTTTACCTCAATGAGCGCGAGTGTTCGATCCAGCGCCGCCATCAAAAAGTGATTGAGGAAGCACCGTCTTCATTCATCAGCGACGCGACACGCAAGGCCATGGGCGAGCAGGCCGTGGCGCTGGCGCGCGCGGTCAAATACCAGAGCGCGGGTACTGTGGAATTTGTCGTCGGCAAGGATCAGAGCTTTTATTTTCTGGAGATGAATACGCGGCTGCAGGTGGAGCACCCGGTGACCGAATGCATCACCGGGCTGGACCTGGTGGAACTGATGATCCGGGTTGCCGCTGGCGAGAAACTGCCGTTGACGCAGGCCGACGTGAAGCGCGATGGCTGGGCGATCGAGTGCCGCATCAACGCCGAAGATCCGTTTCGCAACTTCCTGCCCTCTACCGGTCGCCTGGTGCGTTTTCAGCCGCCTGTCGAAACCATGGTCGCCTCGGACCTGAGTCGTTGGCTGGGCGTGCGGGTCGATACCGGTGTGCAGGAGGGCGGCGAGATCCCGATGCATTACGACTCGATGATCTGCAAGCTGATCGTGCATGGCAAGGACCGCCTGGACGCGATTGCCAAGATGCGTCAGGCACTCAACGGGTTTGTGATCCGTGGTGTCAGCAGCAGCATTCCGTTTCAGGCGGCGCTGCTGGCGCACCCCAAGTTTGTCGCAGGCGACTTCAACACGGGGTTTATTGCTGAGCACTACGCACACGGCTTCAGGGCGCAGGACGTGCCGCATGACGACGCCGAACTGCTGCTGGCACTGGCTGCCTTTGTGCACCGCAAGTACCGCAGTCGCGCGACCGCCATCAGTGGTCAGATGGAAGGCCATGAAGTGGCAGTCGGACAGGACTTTGTGGTGGTCGCTTTGGGGCAGCATGGCCTGGCCACGCAGACGCCGGTATCGGTGATGGACTTTGACGCCAAGACCGGCTCCAGTCTGATCAAGGTGGGCGCCAGCAGCTACCAGCTGTGCAGCAATTACCGCCTGGGAGAAATCCGCATCAGCGGTACCTGCAACGGGCAGGAATTCGTGGCGCAGGTGGAGTGCGGCGTGCTGGCCGGCAAGAACCCGTTGGCGATTCGGGTCTCGCACAACGGCACCCAGATTGATGCCTTGGTACTGTCGAGGCGGGCGGCTGAACTGCATGCACTGATGCCCTACAAGGCGCCACCCGATATGAGCCGCTTTGTCTTGTCTCCCATGCCGGGCTTGCTGGTTGAGGTCGCGGTCAAGGAAGGTCAGAAAGTACAGGCCGGCGAGCGTGTCGCCGTGATCGAAGCCATGAAGATGGAAAACGTGCTGTTTGCCGCGGCAGACGGTGTGGTTGGCAAAGTGCTGGCCAGCAAGGGTGAGAGTCTGGTGGTTGATCAGCCGATTGTGGAGTTTGCGTAGAAAAATAGTTTCCGTATGTGAGGAATTTGGTGTCTAATCAGATAATCATATTGTCAGATTATTAGCATGTCACACCAAACGATTAGCGCCACAACGCTGGCGCGCAATTTCTCGGAGTTTCTGAACCGTGTGCGCTACCAGGGCGTCACTCTGGACGTGACCCGGGGCAGCGACGTTATTGCCTGCATTGCCCCGCCTAGTCCGGCTGGAGGCTTCCCGATTGCACAACTCGATCACCTGTTTGCCTCACTGCCGCTGTTGGATGCAGCAGAAGCAAAGGAGTTTGAAGCCGATGTGGACGCAGCGCTAGGCCAACTGCGGCAAGAGGATGATGCATGGGCGTCGTGATCGACACCGATGTGCTGATTCTGGCCGAGCGGGGTCAGGGTGCCCTTGATTTTGGGCGCTTTCAGGAGGAGGGTACGGCCTACATCAGCGCCATTACGGCATCCGAATTATTGGTGGGTGTGCATCGTGCCAAGGACCCCGGAGTGCGTGCCCGACGAACCGCCTTTGTTGAAGGACTGCTCTCTGCGCTACCGGCCTTGCCAGTGGACCTGGAGACCGCCAGGGTGCATGCTCAATTGCTGTCACAACTACCAGCTCACGAAACCATGGGTGCCCATGACGCCTTGATTGCGGCGACTGCCTTGCGCTACGGCTACGCGGTGCTGACGCGCAATGTGAAGGATTTTCGCAAGCTGGCCGGAGTGCGGGTACTGGAGTATGTGACCTTGCCGTGAAGCGCTATAGATTCACACGATTTCGGCTTAATGGATGCAGACTTAATGCACTCGATTAACTTGCGCCGGCCGCCTGGCGGAACTTTTCAACTTGTGCAAGGAATAGAGTCCAATCGCCCAGCAAGTCAGCGGTAAATGATTTTGCAAGCCGCGTGGCACATCTGTACAGGGATGGAGTGGCGGTTTCATTGAACATCCCGGTAACTTGCGTAACGTTGACCGCAGGACGTGAGTCATCGTCTTTCAAGCGGAGTCCAAAGGTGCCCAGCAAATCACCCTGCACATCGTATGCCGCATAAAGCGCAACACCGCACGCCGCATATTGAATTGCAATCGCCCCATTGTGTAGGCAGGCACCGTTAGGGCGACCCATCGTTGCGCTCCGGAGAATGTCTCACTTTGTGCTACTATTGGTTCATCATCTGGAGCCCAAAATCATGCTGACCATGCCCCTGCGCAAACAAGGCGGTGCCGCCGTAGTGACCATTCCGCCGTCGTTGCTGAACCAGCTTGATCTCAAAGTGGGTTCCGAGTTGCAAATGGAGGTGCGCGAAGGTACCTTGGTGATGCTGCCGACCAAGCGGCCCAGGAGGGTTCGCTATTCGCTGGAGCAACTGCTTGAGGGTGTTACCCCTGCGAACGTCAAGGCGCTCAACATCGAGACAGCTTGGGCACGGGAGGGTGACGCACAAGGGCGCGAGCTGGTATGACCGCCAAGCGCTTGCCCCAGCGCGGCGATGTCTATTGGATTGACCCCAATCCGGTGGCCGGGCGTGAAATGCGGGACCGACATCGTTTTGTCGTTGTGACGTCTTCAGAGATCAACAAATTGGGTGTCTGCATGACCGTACCGGTGACGTCGGGCGGTGCGTTTGCACGCCTGCGAGGCCTGACGGTTCCGCTGATGGGAAGTGACACCACCGGCCTGGCGGTGTGCAATCAGGTGCGAACGTTTGATATTCAGGCACGGGTGTTGGCAGGGTCTGCACGGTACATTGAAACACTTGACACGGCTACGGTTGACGAAATAGTAAACCGTCTCATCAGTGTCTTGGAGCCAGGTTAAGAGGATAGGTCTATGAACACGCAACAGGGGTTACGCCCCTTCAAGGTGCTGGGCATCCAGCAGATTGCCATTGGCGGTCCCGACAAGACCCGCTTGCAAAAGCTCTGGGTCGACATGCTCGGACTGGAAATCACCGGCACTTTTCGCAGCGAGCGCGAGAACGTTGACGAAGACATTTGCGCGATCGGCAGCGGGCCGTTCAAAGTCGAGGTTGACTTGATGCAGCCACTCGACATCGACAAAAAGCCAGCGGTGCACAGCACCCCACTCAATCACGTGGGCTTGTGGATTGATGATTTGCCGATGGCGGTGCAATGGTTGACGGCGCAGGGCGTGCGTTTTGCACCGGGCGGAATTCGCGCCGGAGCCGCTGGCTTTGATATCTGTTTCCTGCACCCCAGGGCCAGCGAGGAATTTCCAATCAGCGGCGAGGGCGTGCTGATCGAGTTGGTGCAGGCGCCGCCCGAAGTGCTTGCAGCATTCGCTCGCCTGGCGGCCGCGCCGACCTGAGCTAGCTTGCGATCACAGAAAAACTTAGTTGATCTAGGTCAAAGTCTGCTGAAGCGGCCCTGATTGGCGGAGGCGCCGGCGGCCATTTGGCAAGATCACTGGCGTACACTCCCCGTTCACCCAGCCGCCGTCGCGGCTCAGGAGACAGACTTGCAGCCCACCAATATCGCCAATCCGAACTATTTTCACAAAGTCGTCGATTGTCAATGGGCCTGTCCGGCCCACACGCCCGTTCCAGAATACATCCGTTTGATCGGCCAGGGCCGTTACAGCGATGCCTACATGGTGAACTGGGTTTCCAATGTATTTCCTGGCGTTCTGGGGCGTACCTGCGACCGTCCCTGCGAGCCGGCTTGCCGCCGTGGTCGCGTGGAGGAGAGCAATGGCGAGCATCCGGAGCCTGTAGCGATTTGCCGTCTCAAGCGTGTCGCCGCCGACAACAAGGACGACGTCAAGCATCGCATGCCTGCTGTAGCGCCCAGAAACGGCAAACGCGTGGCCTGCGTCGGTGCCGGCCCGGCTTCCCTGACGGTGGCGCGTGATCTGGCGCCGCTGGGTTACGAGGTGACGGTGTTTGATGGTGAGGCCAAGGCCGGCGGTTTTATCCGCAGCCAGATTCCGCGTTTTCGTCTACCGGAGTCGGTGATCGACGAAGAGACCGGTTACATCCTGGATCTGGGTGTGGATTTCAAGGGCGGCCAGCGCATTGATTCCATGCGCAAACTCCTGACCGAAGGCTACGACGCCGTCTTTGTCGGCTGTGGCGCACCGCGCGGGCGTGATCTCGATGTTCCCGGACGCTGGGACATCAAGCAAGACATCCATATCGGCATCGACTGGCTGGCTTCGGTTTCCTTTGGTCACATCACCAGCATCGGCAAGCGTGTCATTGTGCTCGGTGGTGGCAATACTGCGATGGATTGCTGCCGCTCGGCACGGCGCATGGGCGGCAGCGATGTCAAGGTGATTGTGCGCAGCGGTTTTGAAGAGATGAAGGCTTCGCCCTGGGAGAAGGAGGACGCGCTGCACGAAGGTATTCCGATTCTGAACTTCCACGTGCCCAAGTCGTTCGAGCATACCAATGGCAAGTTGACGGGCATGCGCTTTGAGATTGTGAAGGCGGTTTATGACGAAAAGGGTCGTCGCTCGCTGGTGCCCACAGGCGTGCCTGATGTGCTGGTCGAATGTGATGCCGTGCTGATTGCCGTCGGTCAGGAGAACGCCTTCCCCTGGATCGAGAGCGATGTCGGTATCGAGTTTGATCAATGGGGTCTGCCGGTACTGGTGGCCGATGCGTTCCAGTCCACGCTGCCCAATGTGTTTTTTGGCGGTGACGCGGCTTTTGGGCCGAAGAACATCATCACGGCGGTGGCGCACGGTCATGAGGCCGCGGTGTCGATCGATCGCCTGCTGCACGGCGAAGACGTGCACCGCAGGCCGGTACCCATGACCAATCTGATGTCTGCCAAGATGGGCATTCATGAGTGGAGTTACGACAGTTCGGTCTCGGGAGATTCCCGTTTCAAGGTGCCATGGGCGAAAGCCGAGGTGGCGCTGGCCAGCATCCGCGTTGAAGTGGAACTGGGCTTTGACGCAGCAACGGCGTTCAAGGAAACGCACCGTTGTCTGAACTGTGACGTCGAGACCGTGTTTACCAAGCACACCTGCATCGAATGCGATGCCTGTGTTGACATTTGCCCGATGGATTGCATCACCTTCACCAAGAACGGTGACGAGGCTGATTTGCGCGCCCGCCTGAAAGCGCCGGCGACCAACCTGGCGCAGGACCTCTACGTGTCCGGCGCCCTGAAGACAGGACGTGTGATGGTGAAAGACGAGGACGTATGTCTGCACTGCGGCTTGTGTGCCGAGCGTTGCCCGACCGGGGCCTGGGACATGCAGAAATTCTTATTCAGTACGACGCAGGCGGGAGCCCGCTGCCGTGATGGCAAAGTCGTTCGCCGCGCGATGGAGGTCGTATGAAACGCATAGAAGCTGTCAACGACTTCGTCATCAAGTTCGCCAACGTCAACGGTTCGGGTTCAGCCTCGGCCAACGAACTGTTTGCCAAGGCCATCATGCGCATGGGTGTGCCGGTCAGTCCGCGCAACATCTTCCCCAGCAACATCCAGGGCATGCCGACCTGGTACGAAGCCCGCGTCTGTGAAAAGGGCTACGGTGGCCGCCGTGGTGGTGTGGACATGATGGTTGCCATGAATCCGCAGACCTGGGACAACGATGTAGGCGAAATTCAGAGTGGCGGCTATCTGTTTTATGACAGCACGCGGCCAATTCCGGAATCACGTTTTCGCAAGGACATTGAGGTCATCGGCATCCCGCTGACCGAGATCGCCAACGCAGCCTACACGGATCCGCGCCAGCGCCAGTTGTTCAAGAACATCATTTACGTCGGCGCCCTTTCGGTGCTGCTCGATGTGGAGGCCGAGGTGTTCGAGAAGCTCTTTTCGGAGCAGTACCGTGGCAAGGAGATGCTGCTCGATTCCAACATTCGTGCCCTGCATCTGGGGCGCGACTACGTGACGCAGCATCTGAGCGCGCCCATCGGATTGCGGGTGCGCCGCGCCGACAAGGTGGGTGACCAGATCTTCACCGATGGCAACAGTGCTGCGGCCCTGGGTTGCGTCTACGGCGGTGCTTCGGTTGCCGCCTGGTATCCGATCACACCTTCATCGTCGGTGCCCGAAGCGTTCCAGAAATACTGCGACAAGTACCGCATTGACGAGCACACCGGGCGCAGCAACGTGGCCATTGTGCAGGCGGAAGACGAACTGGCTTCGATCGGCATGGTGGTGGGCGCTGGCTGGAACGGCGCGCGTGCCTTTACCGCGACTTCCGGCCCCGGCATTTCCCTGATGTCCGAGTTCATCGGACTGGCCTATTTTGCCGAGATTCCGGTCACTATCATCAACGTGCAGCGTGGCGGCCCCTCCACCGGCATGCCGACGCGCACCCAGCAGTCCGACCTGCTCAGCTGGG
>QYPX01000040.1 GCA_007280205.1 Comamonadaceae bacterium | reverse complement strand
GCTGCAGATCATGAACGCCACCGAAGCCAACCAGCGCTACAGAATCACTGCCGCTGGCCTGCCCGGACTCAAGCTCGCCACGGAGAGCGAAGTCATGGTGGAGTCAACCCAGGCGCGCTGGGTGACAGTACGACTGCAGGTCCCCCTGCAGGACACGACGGGGGGCTCGCATGCGATTGCCTTTGAGATTGAATCGCTCGATACGCCCGGCCATTTGACAGAGAAATCGGTATTTTTGGTACCGCGATAAGGAGTTGAAATGAAAAACAATACCTTGGACAGCAATCTTCCGTGGTGGAAATTCGGGTACGTCTGGCTCGTTCTGGCTGGCCCTGCACTGGTGGTCGTGGCCAGTTGCGTGACTTTCTACTTAGCCGTAACGAGGCTTGATCCCGTGGTCACGGAGGACTACTACCGCAAGGGAATCGAAATCAACAAGACCCTGGACCGGGATGCCAGCGCGGCCAGTCTGGCGCCGGCCGTGCAGGCGCGCAACCACGCGGCGACGGGCGTGGTCGTTCCGGCAAGCAAGCCTGAAGCCAAACCCTGAGGTCAACGACCTCTATCGCACTGGACAGAAATCATGTTGTCAAAACGCCTTATGTGGATTGCCTGGCCCGCCTTCCTGACGGCCGGAATGCTTGAAGTGCTGGTCTTTGGGATGGTGGACCCGCAGGACCTGCAGTGGTTTGGCCATCCACTCGAACTCTCGCGCCAGAGCGTCTACAGCCTGGCTTTCTTTGTCTTCTGGGGTGTTGCGATGCTCTCCAGTGGTTTGACCACACTGCTGGCGCAATCACCCTTTGAAGTCAATCGTTGTCCCTTTCCCGCAGATGAGCGGCCGGGCGCGTGCCCGAAGCGTGAAGATGGTCAGTGCTCCTGAGCCAAGGCTCAGATCGGGGCTTTGGGGTTCACAATGTCGCGCAAGGCTGCCGGACTCAAGATACGGACGTGGCGCTGCTTGACCTCGACAATTCCGTCTTCCACAAATCTGGAAAAGGTGCGACTCACCGTCTCCAGTTTCAAGCCGAGGAAACTGCCAATCTCTTCCCGGGTCATTCGCAGTATCAATTCCGACTGCGAGAATCCTCGGGCGTGAAGCCGTTGCACCAGGTTCAACAGAAAGGTCGCCAGACGCTCCTCGGCCCGCATGCTCCCGAGCAGCAACATGACGCCGTGCTCGCGCACGATTTCACGGCTCATGATCTTGTGTATGTGGTGCTGCAGGGCATTGACTTCACGCGAAAACTCTTCGATCCGGTCAAAGGGCATGACGCAGACTTCAGCATCCTCCAGCGCCACCGCGTCGCAGGTATGATGGTCGTTGACAATGCCGTCCAAACCCACAATCTCGCCAGCCATCTGAAATCCTGTCACCTGATCGCGACCATCCTCGGAGGCCACGCAAGTCTTGAAGAACCCGGTGCGAATGGCATACAGACTGGTGAATTTCTCACCGTTGCGAAAAAGCGTTGTGCCTCTTTTGATCTTGCGTCTGGCTCCAACCAGGTCATCAACGCGGTCAAGTTCCTCTTTGCTCAGGTCCACCGGCATGCAGAGTTCCCGCAGATTACAGTTCGAGCAGGCTACTTTGAGGGTTTGAGGGTTCATGTCCCTCATTTTGGCACCAATTTGTAAGCGATCCTGATATCAGTCAAATTTGTGGGGTCGCAATCCCTGCGGGTTTTGACGGGTATCAAGACTATTTTTTCGTTTTTCAGGCATATTCGACAGTCTTGCCAAGGAGTATTCATGAACGCAGCAGTAGCTGAACCCATTTCCGAAGATCTGTTGCGTCGCTTTGATGTGTCGGGGCCGCGCTATACGTCGTATCCGACGGCAGACCGTTTTGTCGAGAGTTTCCCGGTTGACGACTACACGCGCGCGCTGACGCAGCGCAGCGTGGGCGCTGCGGCCTCGGCAACGCCCTTGTCACTGTATGTGCACATCCCTTTCTGCGAGAACCTGTGTTACTACTGCGCTTGCAACAAGATTATTACCAAGCACCATGACAGGGCCGCACCCTACCTGAGCTATCTGAGCCGTGAGGTGGACCTGCACATCGCCAAACTGGGCTTGGGACAGTCGGTGTCGCAATTGCATCTGGGCGGGGGCTCGCCGACGTTTCTGAGCGACGATGAACTGCGCGAACTGATGGCAATGTTGCGGCGCAACTTCAGCCTGGTGCCGGGCGGTGAATACTCGATCGAGGTGGATCCGCGAACCATTGACGCATCAAGACTCGATACGCTGGCTGAACTGGGTTTCAACCGCCTGAGTTTCGGTGTTCAGGATTTTGACCCGGTAGTGCAGAAGTCGGTCAATCGTGTGCAACCGGCCGAGCAGGTTTTCGCTCTGGTGGCGGCTGCCAGACAGCGCAATTTTGACTCCATCAACGTCGACCTGATTTACGGCCTGCCACTGCAAAGCCCGGAATCATTCGACCGCACGCTGGCGCAGGTGGTCGAACTGCGACCGGAGCGAATTGCGCTTTACGCTTATGCGCATCTGCCAGAGCGTTTCAAGCCGCAGCGTCGCATCGAGACAACAGAGATACCGAATGCTGGCGCCAAAGTCGCCATGCTGGCGCGCTCCATGGCAGCGTTCATGGGTGCGGGCTACGTCTACGTCGGCATGGATCACTTTGCGCTACCGACCGACCCGCTGGCCATCGCCAAGAAACAAGGGCGCTTGCATCGAAATTTCCAGGGCTACAGCACACAACCTGACTGTGACCTGATCGGTCTTGGGGTGTCATCGATAGGCCGGGTCGGCTCTACCTACAGTCAGAATGCCAAGACCATGGAAGAGTACTGCGACTTCCTGGATCAGGGACGTTTTCCGGTGGTCCGTGGCTTGAGCCTGAGCGCCGATGACCTGCTGCGTCGTGCTGTCATCATGGCGGTGATGTGCCAGGGGCTGCTTGTCTTCAAGGCGATCGAGGCGGCGTACGCGATTGAGTTTCGCAGCTATTTCGCCGCGGAGATGGCGACGCTGGAGAAACTGGCAGAGCAGGGGCTGGTCAAGCTCAACGAGAACAACATCGAGGTGACCGCGACCGGCTGGTTCTTTGTCCGGGCCGTTGCCATGGTGTTTGATCGCTACCTGCAGACCGACCGTACCACGGCGCGCTTTTCCAAGATCCTTTAGCGCTTTCAGATGCAGTCTTCCCTCGCGTTGACCGCGCTCCTGATGGGCTTGGCGGGGGGGCCACACTGCGTCGCCATGTGTGGTGCGGCTTGCGCCGGTATTGGCCATTCGGCCGGCGCCGGCAAGACTGGTGCCATGTGGCGTTTCCAGTTCGGGCGTGTGCTGGGGTACGCAGCGCTTGGTGGACTGGCTGCAGCATCCATGCAGGGTTTGGGATGGCTGACGGTTCAGTCGGCCGCCTTGCGCCCGGTGTGGACGCTGTTTCATGCGGCGACCTTTGTGCTTGGCGTGCTGCTTCTGGTGAGGGCCCAGCAACCGGTGTGGCTGGAGCAGGCGGCCCGAACTGTCTGGTTCCGGGTACGCGCTCTGGTGCCGGGGCAGGGCGGTGGTGCGCCCCTGTTGATGGGTATGCTTTGGACCTTTTTGCCCTGCGGCCTGCTTTACTCGGCACTGATGGTGGCGGCTTTGACCGGCAGCGCGCCTTCTGGTGCAGCGGTCATGGCCTTGTTTGCGCTGGGTACCAGTGTCTCGATGATGGCGGGTCCGTGGTTGTGGCTGCGCTTGAAAGCTTCAGGTAACGGAGACTGGGGAGTCCGAGTGGCAGGTCTGGCGCTGGCCGCGAGTTCCGTCTGGGCACTGTGGATGGCTTTTGCGCATGACACTGCGCCCTGGTGCACCGTGCCCGGATGAGCCGTCCGATGCCAGACGCGTCAACTGTATTGCCAGGCTGTCGCAAGCTGTCGGTCGCACCGATGCTGGACTGGACCGATAGGCACTGTCGCTATTTTCACCGTCTGCTGAGCAAGAACGCTTTGCTGTACACCGAGATGGTGACGACCGGGGCGCTGCTTCATGGCGATGTGCCGCGCCATCTGGCCTACAACCATGAGGAGCACCCGCTGGCGCTGCAACTCGGCGGCAGCGAACCCGCAGACCTTGCCCGATGCGCCCGGCTCGCCGCGCAGTGGGGTTACGACGAAGTAAACCTGAATTGCGGCTGCCCCAGCGAGCGGGTTCAGCGTGGCTCTTTTGGTGCTTGCCTGATGGCTGAACCGGGTTTGGTGGCAGACTGCGTCAAGGCGATGCTCGACGCCGGACCGGTTCCCGTCACGGTCAAGCATCGCATCGGCATCGACAAGCTGGAGAGTTATCCTTTTGTCCGAGACTTTGTCGGCACGGTCAGCCAGGCCGGTTGCGCCGTGTTCATCGTGCATGCGCGCAACGCCTGGCTCAAGGGTCTTTCGCCCAAGGAAAACCGCGAGCTGCCGCCTTTGCGCTACGACATGGTGCACCAGCTCAAACGAGACTTTCCGCACTTGCTGATCATCATCAACGGTGGCATCGGCAGCACAGCGCAGGTGCTGGAGCAACTGCAGCAGGTCGATGGCGTCATGGTCGGACGCGAGGCCTACCATAACCCGTGGTGGCTCAGCCAGTGGGATCAGGCCTTTTTCGGGGCAGCACAGCCTGCTGCGTCGGACCGGCTGGAACGCGAGCAGGTGGAGCAGCAGATGGTGCTCTATATGGAGCGTGAGATGCTGGCACGGGGTACCCCCTGGTTTGCCGTGGCGCGCCATATGCTGGGCTTGCGCCATGGCTTGCCCGGTGCACGTCGCTGGCGCCAGGTCTGGAGTGACAACAAGCTCAAGGATCTGCAGCCGCGCGAGGTGCAGGCGCTGGCTCATGACCATAGCCGCGCCGGTCCGTTGCAGCCTCTGGTCAAGTTATCATGACGCCATGTCTTGCGGATCGGGGTGAGCCCCGAGTCCTGCTATTTCCATTGCTTACCATGTCAGCGATCTGTGCGTCTTAATTCAATCAAGTTATCGGGTTTCAAATCTTTCGTTGACCCAACCAATTTTCTGTTGCCTGGGCAACTCGTTGGAGTGGTTGGACCGAATGGTTGCGGCAAATCCAACATCATGGATGCAGTGCGTTGGGTGCTGGGCGAGTCCAAGGCTTCCGAACTGCGTGGCGAGTCGATGCAGGACGTCATCTTCAACGGGACGACCAGTCGCAAACCGTCGAGTCGCGCCAGCGTTGAACTGGTTTTTGACAATGCCGACCACCGCGCCGGCGGGCAGTGGAGTCAATTTGTAGAAATTGCGGTCAAACGGGTTCTCACGCGCGACGGCACCAGCAGCTACTACATCAACAATCAGCCGGTGCGCCGGCGTGATGTGCAGGACGTTTTTCTGGGGACGGGTCTGGGGCCGCGCGCCTACGCCATCATCGGTCAGGGGACCATCAGCCGCATCATCGAGAGCAAGCCAGAGGAATTGCGACTCTTTCTGGAGGAGGCGGCAGGGGTTTCCAAGTACAAGGAAAGGCGCCGTGAAACCGAGAGTCGTCTGCAGGATACGCGTCTGAACCTGACGCGGGTGGAAGACATTCTGCGTGAACTCGATGGCAATCTGGAGAAGCTGCAGGGGCAGGCCGAAGTGGCGCAACAATTCAAGACCTTGTCAGCCGACGTGACACTCAAGCAACAGCAACTCTGGTTTTTCAAGCGCAGCGAGTCAGAGACCGAACAGGCCAGAGTGAAGGCTGATGCGCAAGGGGCTGTCAATTCGCTGGAGGCTCGACTGGCCGATTTGCGCCACATCGAGGCGGAGTTGGAGACGGTGCGACAGGCTCATTACGACGCCGGCGACCACGTCAACCAGGCGCAGGGGCATTTGTACGAAGCCAGTACCGAGGTCGGGAGACTGGAGGCTGAAATCCGCTTTGTCGTGGAGAGTCGGCAGCG
>QYPX01000074.1 GCA_007280205.1 Comamonadaceae bacterium | reverse complement strand
GTCATCCCGGCCCCGGATCAGGTCCGGGGTTTCAACATCCGGGATCCAGTGCTACGCTGTCACTGGATTGCGGATCAGGTCCGCAATGACAATTGAGTCAGCAATCACTATTGAGTCTGCAATGACGCTACCGGTTGAGAGGAAGCCATGAGTTTACGTCCCACTGTCGATTTTTTGCTCTACGATTGGCTGGGCGTCGAGGGCCTGAACCAGCGCACGCGCTTTGCTGACCATACGCGGGAAACGTTTGATGCGGTGTTTGACACCTGCGAGCGCATCGCACGCGAGAAATTTGCGCCCTTCAACCGGATCGTCGATGTGGAGGAACCGCGCTTCGACGGCGAGAAGGTGATCCTGCCGCAAGCCACGCAGGTGGCGCAGCGAGCCTACGCCGAGTCTGGCATGCTCAGCGCGGCGCAGGACTATGAGGTGGGCGGCATGCAACTGCCTTACACGATCGAGGCGGCGGCCAATGCATTCTTTGCCTGCGCCTCGGTCAGCATAGGCACCGGCATGCTGACCACGGGCAATGCGAATCTGCTGATGGTGCACGGCACAGCGTTGCAAAAAGAAGTTTTTTCCAGGAACGAGTTTGCCGGGCGCTGGTCCGGCACCATGTGCCTGAGCGAGCCGCAGGCGGGCTCCAGCCTGTCGGATGTGGCAACCCGTGCCGTGCCCGATGGCGAGGGTTTTGAGGCGGAGCCGCTGGGCGCGCGCTATCGTCTCAGCGGCAACAAGATGTGGATTTCCGCCGGCGAGCATGAACTCACCGAGAACATCATTCACCTGGTATTGGCCAAGATTCCCGGGCCGGACGGCAAGTTGGTGGCTGGCACGCGCGGCATCTCGCTCTTCATCGTGCCCAAGAAAATGGTGAACGTAGCCGGCGAGCTGACCGGAGAGCGAAACGACGTGGCGCTGGCCGGTCTCAATCACAAACTGGGTTGGCGCGGCACGGTCAACACGCTGCTCAATTTTGGCGAAGGCAAGTACCCGGTCGGTGGTCGCTCCGGCGCCGTGGGCTATCTGGTGGGCAAACCCGGTGAGGGTCTGCGCTGCATGTTCCATATGATGAACGAGGCGCGTATCGGCGTCGGCATTGCCGCCACCATGCTGGGCCTGGCTGGCTACTACGCCTCGCTGGACTATGCCAAGAACAGGCCGCAGGGCAGGGCACTGGCGGCAGGCGGCAAGGACGCGTCGCAACCGCAAGTTCGCATCATCGAGCACGCCGACATCAAACGCATGCTGCTGGCGCAGAAGTCCTATGGTGAAGGTGCGCTGGCGCTCGAGCTGTACTGCGCGCGCCTGGTCGATGAACAGCATACCGGTTCGCCCGAGGCTGCGGACGAAGCTAGGCTGCTGCTGGAAGTGCTGACGCCGATTGCCAAGAGCTGGCCCAGCGAGTGGTGCCTGGAAGCCAATTCGCTGGCGATCCAGATCCATGGGGGCTACGGTTACACGCGCGATTTCCCGGTGGAGCAGTACTGGCGTGACAACCGCCTGAACATGATTCATGAAGGCACGCATGGGATTCAGGCGATGGACCTGCTGGGGCGCAAGGTGCTGATGGAAAACGGACGGGGTATGCAACTGCTGGGCGCACGCATGATGGCAACGGTGCAGCGGGCAAACCAGGTGTCTGAGCTGGCGCCGCACGCGCAGGCGCTGGCGAAGGCGCTGCAGGATGTCGGTGTTGCAACGCAGGCTGCCTGGTCCACCGGCAATCCCTCCGATGCGCTGGCCAACGCCGTGCCCTATATGCAGGCTTTTGGCCACACCGTGCTGGCCTGGATCTGGCTCGAAGTCGCGCTTGCAGCAAGCACGGCGCAAGCGGCGAGCGCTTCGCCAGAGAACGTCGGCAGACTGCGCGCAGCGCGTTATTTCTACCACTATGAATTGCCCAAGATCGGGGCCTGGCTGCAGGTGGTGGCCCAGCGTGACCCAACCTGCGCCAGCATGCCAGAAGATGCTTTTTAACCGGAGACACCATGACTCGCACCATCCAACAACTTTTTGACCTGACGGGCAAGACCGCCCTGGTTACGGGCGGCTCGCGCGGCCTGGGCTTGCAACTGGCGCATGCGCTGGGCGAAGCCGGCGCCAAAATCATGCTCAGTTCGCGCAAGGCGGAAGATCTGGAACAGGCCGCCGCCGAGTTGCAGGCTGCGGGCATCGACGCGCGCTGGATTGCCGCCGACTGCGCCAAGGAGTCCGAGATCGTGCGCCTGGCCGATGAAACGCTGCAGCGCATGGGGGATGTGGATATCCTGGTCAACAATGCCGGTGCTTCCTGGGGCGCGCCCGCCGAGGATCATCCGCTGGAGGCCTGGGACAAGGTGATGAATCTCAATGTCCGGGGCTACTTCATCCTGAGCCAGCAAATCGCCAAGAAGAGCATGATCGCGCGCCGCAGCGGCCGCATCATCAACGTGGCTTCGATCGCCGGCCTGAACGGCAACCCGCCCGGTCTGTCGACCCTGGCCTACAACACTTCCAAGGGCGCCGTCATCAATTTCACGCGCGCCCTGGCCGCCGAATGGGGCAGGTACAACATCACGGTCAATTCGATTTGTCCGGGTTTCTTTCCGAGCAGGATGACCATGGGAACGCTCAAGGCACTGGGCGAGGAGCGCCTGGCTGCCGGTGCGCCGCTGAAACGTCTGGGCGACGACGAAGACCTGAAGGGACTCTGTGTGCTGTACGCCTCGGACGCTGGCAAGCACATCACAGGTCAGTGGCTGGCAGTGGACGGGGGGGTGAGCGTGGTGACCGGTGGTTGATTTGGCCCCCACGCTTGGCACTGCATGTCCTGCGCTGCCCCCCGAGGGGGCCGTGCCTTGCTCGGGGCGGCCCGTCGCTGCGGCAGACGCCAATTTCGGAATTGGCTTTGGCGTTGCCATTCCCTTTGTCAACCACCTCGGCTTCGAACTGAAGCTGTTCGAGGGTGGCCTGTCGGAAATTGCTTACGCCCCCAAGCCGGAGCACCTCAATTCTTTTGCGGTGACGCATGGTGGTGCACTGATGACGCTGCTGGATGTCACCATGGCAACCGCCGCGCGCAGCGTGCAAAACGACATGGGTGTGGTGACGATCGAGATGAAGACCACCTTCATGCAGCCAGCGCGTGGCAAGCTCAGCGGCAAAGGCCGCTTGATGCACCGCACTGCCACCATGGCTTTTGCAGAGGCGACCGTTTTCGACGAAGATGGGCGAGCCTGTGCCCACAGCACCGGCACCTTCAAGTACGTCAAGCGCTTGCCGACCGGACCCAAAAGCAGCAACCCGCTCAACGTCATTTCGACCGATTGACACTTTTCAGGATTCTCCATGCCACAGAACAAACAGATTCATCTCGACAACCGGCCACAGGGTGAAGCCCAGGTCAGCAACTTCAAGCTGGTCGTGGGCGAGACGCCCGCGCTCAAAGACGGTGAGGTGCTGGTGCAACACCATTTTCTGAGTCTGGACCCCTACATGCGCGGGCGCATGAACGACGCCAAGAGCTACGCCCAACCGCAGGCGCTGGGCCAGACCATGGGCGGCGGCACCGTCGGCGAAGTGATCGAGTCGCGCCATGCCAAATTCAGTGCAGGTGACATGGTGGTGGGCATGGGCGGCTGGCAACAGTACAGCGTTGTCGATGCTGACCAGATGGGCGCGCTGCGCAAAGTGGATACGCGACAGGTGCCCCTGAGTGCCTACCTCGGTGCGGTTGGCATGCCGGGCGTGACAGCCTGGTATGGCTTGGTCAAGATCATTGAGCCCAAGGTCGGTCAGACCATGGTGGTGAGCGCGGCCACGGGTGCCGTTGGCAGCGCTTTTGCTGCGCTCAGCAAGGCGCGCGGTTGCCGCACCGTCGGCATTGCTGGTGGCCCGGACAAGTGCAAGTACGCAGTCGAGGAACTGGGCTTTGACGCCTGCATTGATTACAAGTTGCACCAGGACGCCAGTTCGCTCTCCAGGGCTTTGAAAGAAGCCTGTCCGGCTGGTATTGACGGCTATTTTGAAAACGTCGGCGGTATGGTGCTTGACGCCGTTCTGTCGCGCATGAATGCTTTTGGCCGGATTGCCGTGTGCGGCATGATTGCCGGCTACAACGGCGCGCCATTGCCAATGACTTACCCGGCACTGATTCTGATGAATCGACTGAAAGTGCAAGGCTTCATTGTGAGTGAACACATGGAGTTCTGGCCCGAGGCCCTGAAGGAACTCGGCATGCTGGTGGCCAGCGGCAAACTGCGCGCCAGGGAATCGATTGCCCAGGGGCTGGAAGCAGCACCGGAAGCCTTTCTGGGGCTGCTCAAGGGCAAGAACTTTGGCAAGCAGTTGGTGAAGTTGATTTGACCGGCAATTTGCCACAAACGTCAATTGGTCATGCCGGACTTCGATCCGGCATCCAGTGCTATGGACACACTGGATCCCGGATGTTGAAACCCCGGACCTGATCCGGGGCCGGGATGACAAACTCGATGTTCGGGATGACAAACTCGAGGCCCGGGATGACAAATCGGTATCGGAGCTATTTCACTTTTTCCGGAGAACAACATGATTACAGATTTCAAAGGTAAAACCGCCGTTCTGACCGGCGCCGCTTCCGGCTTTGGTCTGGAGTGCGCTCGCATTGGTGCCAGCCTGGGTATGAACCTGGTGCTGGTGGACGTGCAGCAGGACGCACTCGACAAAGCTGCCGCAGAAGTGCAGGCCAGCGGTGCCGCCGTGCTGGCGCTCAAGGTGGATGTTTCCAAAGCGGCCGAGATGGAAGCCTTGGGCCGCGCTGTGCAGCAGCGCTTTGGCGCGCCGCACTTTGTTTTCAATAATGCCGGCGTCGGTGCTGGCGGCCTGATCTGGGAAAACACGACGCAGGACTGGGAGTGGGTGATTGGCGTGAACCTGATGGGGGTGGCGCACGGTATCCGGGTCTTCACACCGATGATGCTGGAAGCCGCCGCGAAAGATCCGTCCTACCAGGGCCACATCGTGAATACGGCCAGCATGGCTGGTTTGCTCAATGCGCCCAACATGGGCATCTACGGCGCCAGCAAGCACGCCGTGGTCAGCATGAGCGAAACGCTGTACCAGGACCTCTCGCTGGTGACACAGCAGGTCGGCGCCAGTGTCTTGTGCCCGTTCTTTGTGCCGACGGGCATCACGCAAAGCCATCGCAACCGTCCGGCCGACATGGCGGCAGCGAAGCCGACACGCAGCCAGCTGATCGGCCAGGCCATGAGCGACAAGGCTGTGGGTTCGGGCAAAGTGACGGCTGCCGAAGTGGCGCAAAAAGTGTTTGACGCCATCGCCGCCAACCAGTTCTACATCTACAGCCACCCCAAAGCCATTGCCAGTGTGCAGACACGCATGGAAGACATCATGCTGGCGCGCAACCCGACCGATCCGTTTGCCCACAAGCCCGAACTCGGCGTGGCGCTCAGGCAGGCTCTGAAAGGCTGACGACGCCACTGGCTGTGGCACACTCGCAGCCTTCGTTTTACATTCCCGGCCGCTCCAAGCTGGCGGGATTCTTTCATGCAGAAAATCATTGCGCAAATCGCGCAGGAAATCCGGGTTCAGGACAAACAGGTACTGGCGGCGGTTGAGTTGCTCGACGGCGGCGCCAGCGTGCCTTTCATCGCGCGTTATCGCAAGGAAGTCACCGGTGGGCTGGACGACATCGAGCTGCGCGAGATTGAAGCGCGGCTGGCTTACCTGCGCGAATTGCGGGATCGCCTGCAAACCGTCATCAAGGCAATCGAAGAGCAGGGCAAGATGACGCCGGCGCTGCTGGCGTCGTTGCTGGCCGCTGGCACCAAGCAGGAACTCGAAGACCTGTACCTGCCGTTCAAGCTCAAACGCCGCACCAAGGGCCAGCTGGCACGCGAGGCGGGTCTGGAGCCGCTGGCCGACGCCCTGCTGGCCAACCCCACGCTGGTGCCTGGCGACGAGGCGCTGGCCTACGTCATTCCCATGCGCCCCGTGGTCGAGGGCGAGGACAAGCAGTCTGACTTTTCTACCGTGCAGGCGGTGCTCGACGGCGTGCGTGACCTGCTGAGCGAGCGCTGGGCCGAGGCACCGGCGCTGGTGCGTGCCCTGCGCGAGTGGCTGTGGGCGCAAGGGCTTTTTTGCGCCAGCCTGGTCGCGGGCAAGGATGAGAACCAGTCCGAGGTGGCCAAGTTTCGCGATTACTTTGATTACAGCGAGCCGATAGCGCGTGTGCCTTCGCATCGCGCCCTGGCCGTGTTGCGGGGGCGCGCGCTGGACATTTTGCAGGTCAACCTGAAGCCGCCCGAGCCGCTGCAGGACGTCA
Organism: Comamonadaceae bacterium; assembly: GCA_007280205.1. Lineage (GTDB taxonomy): Bacteria > Pseudomonadota > Gammaproteobacteria > Burkholderiales > Burkholderiaceae_C > Rhodoferax. Next base: position 1,859 of record QYPX01000074.1, on the reverse strand, counting down.
AAGCCGGCGTTTCGCTGGCCGAAGCGCGCATTGCACTGCATCTCGGATGGAGCCATCAGGCCAGAGCCGCCGACGATCTGATCCGCAAATGCGTGGCCTGGACCTGGCGTGTCAAACTCAGTCTGTCGATCGAGCGCGATCTGTTTGCCAAACTGCGCGAGGACGCCGAACTGGTGGCGATCAAGGTCTTTGCCGACAATCTGCGCGACCTGCTGCTGGCGGCACCGGCTGGTGCCCGTGTGGTGCTCGGACTCGACCCCGGCATCCGCACCGGCGTCAAGGTGGCCGTGGTGGACAGCACAGGCAAGCTGGTGGAAACTGCCACCGTCTTCCCGCACGAACCGCGCAAGGATTGGGATGGCTCGCTGCACGTGCTGAGCCAACTTTGCCTGAAGCACGGCGTCAATCTGATTGCCATTGGCAATGGTACGGCGAGTCGCGAGACCGACCGGCTGGCAGCCGACCTGATCAAGTTGCTGGCCAAAAGCGCCGAGCGCCGGATCGACAAGGTGGTCGTGAGCGAGGCCGGTGCCTCGGTCTATTCGGCCAGCGAATTTGCCTCGCAGGAAATGCCGGACGTGGATGTGAGTCTGCGCGGTGCCGCCAGCATTGCCAGGCGCCTGCAAGACCCTCTGGCGGAACTGGTCAAGATCGATCCCAAATCGATTGGTGTTGGTCAGTACCAGCATGATGTGAACCAGAGCGCACTTGCCAGGACATTGGACGCCGTCGTGGAAGATTGCGTCAACTCCGTGGGAGTGGATCTCAACACGGCCAGCGTGCCACTGCTGTCCCGGGTTTCCGGTCTGAGCAGCCATGTGGCCCGCTCGGTGGTGAACTGGCGCGAGCGCCACGGGGCCTTCAAAAACCGTCAGCAACTATTGGAGGTCAGCGGACTGGGCGCAAAGACGTTTGAGCAAAGTGCCGGTTTTCTGCGCATTCGCGATGGCGACAATCCGCTCGACATGACAGGGGTTCACCCCGAGACCTACCCGGTGGTGGAGAAAATCGTCAAGCACAGCGGGCAGGCAGTCGCCGCGCTGATGGGGCGCGCCGAGTTGTTGCACCAGATCAAGCCAGAGCTGTTTGCTGATGCACAGTTTGGCGTTATCACGGTCGGCGACATCCTGACCGAACTGGAGAAGCCAGGACGCGATCCACGCGGTGACTTCAAGGTAGCCCGCCTGAGCGAGGAAGTACAGGACATCAAGGATCTGAAGGAAGGCATGGTGCTCGAAGGCACGGTCAGCAATGTGGCCGCGTTTGGTGCCTTTGTTGACCTCGGTGTGCATCAGGATGGACTGGTGCACGTCAGCCAGCTGAGTCACAAATTTGTTACGGATGCGCGTGAGATCGTCAAGACCGGCGACATCGTGAAGGTGCAGGTGCTGGAAGTCGATGTGGCGCGCAAGCGCATTGCCCTGAGCATGAAGTTGGGTGCTGCAGCGTCGCGACCTGGCAGCGCCGGGGAGAATCATTTTCAGAGCGCCAGACGCACGCCGCGTGACCGATCCGCTGCTGCCCTGCCAGCCATGAGTGCCATGTCGTCTGCCTTTGCCAAGTTGAAAAGTTCCGCGTCCTGAGCCGTTGCTGGTGCGAGCTCCATCATCCGCGTCTCAAGATTGTGTGGACCACGGGCGCAGCAGTGAGCATCTCCGCGACTGTCCCCCGACCTTTGGTCTTGTCATCCCGGGCTTCAGGAGTTGTCGTGCCGGACCCAGGAGCTGTCATGTCGGACCCAGGAGCTGTCATGCCGGACCCAGGAGCTGTCATGTCGGACCCAGGAGCTGTCATGTCGGACCCAGGAGCTGTCATGCCGGACCCAGGAGCTGTCATGTCGGACCCAGGAGCTGTCATGT
>QYPX01000003.1 GCA_007280205.1 Comamonadaceae bacterium | reverse complement strand
GGTACCGGGTCACCCATGTAAGCCCAATCGAGGATGTGGTCGGCGCTCTTGCAGGACATGCAGACCGGGTTGGCGGCAGCGGCGGTACCCGGCTTGAACGCCTTGTGGTCCTGGCCCGGATACTGGTCCTTCAGAACACTCCAGATCTTGATGTTGCCGCCCGGCTGCGTCAGGAACTCCCATCCCGACTGGGGCTTGTAGCGCCCGCCGAACGCCCGATCGACGACGACCTGGTCATACAGCGCAAAGGCATGGGAACGCGGCTCGTTGTGCTCGCGGGTGAAGCCGTGCGGCGTCATCAGCTTTTCAAAAGCGGGATTGGGCGCAGGACCGGTCGCCAACCCTTTTTCCTTGCGTGCCGTCTTGTTCCAGTTCATGGCGTAAAGCGTATCAAACTGGTTCTTGTGACAGTTGCCGCAGACCGCCGGATCGGTATTTGTGGTGGGCCGGGTCTTCTCGTCGGCGAGATGTGCATCCAGTTTGCCGTGGCAGACCTTGCAACCGACGGACTGGTGCTTGCCTTCCATGCGGAAGCCCTTGATCGGATCGTGGCACTTGTTGTAGCAAGAGGCGGCCTCAGCTGCTACGGCCTTGAGCGTCTGTGCGCTTGGCGCAGGCGCAGTCGTTGTCAACACCTGCGGCTTGCCGCTCTTTGCTGCGGGGGCGGCAGGTGCAGCCAGAGCCGATATTGCGCCAACCATCATTGCCAGGGCCAACCATGTTGTGGCTAGGGTGCCGCGGTGCTTGTTTGAGATATGCATGATGTTTTCCTGTGGTGAAATCGATTTTTATTGGGGGCAAATCGGGTCATTCTTTGACGCCATTGCCTGGTACCGGTTCCGTGCCTACGACGAATGATTGAGTTCCATTTCGATGCCCTGAAGCACTGCCTGACCCTCCAGCAAAGCCAGATACTGGCGCAAGGCGGTGACGTACTCCTGCTGGCGCAAGGCCATGGCGACGGCGCCGCGTACGGCTTCAAGAGGCTGCGGCACGCCCGCTTCACGCTCCTGCACCTCGACCACATGCAGACCAAAGCGCGTGTGCACCAGACGCGGCAACACACCTACTTCGGTCTGCCCGAAGATCTCCTTGGCAAATTCCGGCGCACAGTCCGTGGCGCGCAGCCAGCCCAACTCGCCACCCTCCGCGCCGCTGGGGCAATTCGACAGCGTGCTGGCCGCCTTGGCAAAAACGGACTCGGCATGCTTTCCGTCATGGCAACGCACATCGAGCATGGTGGTCTCGGCCCGGTTGCGCAGAGCCACCACATCCACGCCCGGCGTCACGGCGAACAGGATGTGGCGCATTCTGACGCGTTCACCGCTGCTGTAAGTAGCTTGCTGCGCCGCGTAATGGCGCTGGCAGGCTTGCTCGGATGGCTCGGCGATGGGCAGCTTGCGCTCGAGCAGCAGTTCGATGGCGGTGCAGGCCTGTTCGCTCAGGACACCGTCGGCAGAGCAGACGTCGTTGGCATCCAGCAGTCCATCAGCGATGGCGGCCTGGCGCAACAATTCGGAGCAGACGCGCTGGCGCAGCTCTTGCGCACCCGGCGTCTCGTCTGCACTGTGCAGGGCCACGCCATTGACGCTGGCTATTTCGCTCTGGGTCAGCTTGCCCGCTTGCATGACGAGCTCCTTAAACCCCGGCGCCGGGGCGGCGGGGCTGATTCTGGCCGGCCGGCACATTCAGGCGGCGTGAGCGGACGATCTGGTAGGGGCGAAAAAGATAGGCCACCGCACCGAAGCCGCTCCAGACATGGACCAGACGGGTGAACGGAAAGACCAGGAAGATGCTCATGCCCAGCAGTATGTGGAGCTTGAAGATCCAGCCGGCATCAGCCAGCAACTCCACGGCACCGCCGCGGAAGGTGGCAATGTGCTGCGCCCATTCGGCCAGTTTCTTCATCAGGCCGCCGTCCATGTGCTGCGCTGATACCGGTACCGTGGCCAGGCCCAGCGCAAACTGCAACCACAGCAGCACCAGCAGCAAAATGTCGCTGGTCCTGGAGTTGATCCGGATGCGCGGTTCGGTCAAACGCCGGTGCAAGAGAATGCTGACACCGACAAAGCCGAGCAGGCCCGCCGTACCACCGGTGACCATGGCCATCAGCTGCTTGTCGGTCGCGCTGGTGAAATGCTCGTAGACAAAGTGCGGCGTCAAGAGGCCGGCAAAGTGGCCAGCAAACAGAAACAGGATGCCGATGTGAAACAGGTTGCTGCCCCAGCGCAGCTGGCCGGCCTTGAGCAGCTGCGAGGAGTCACTCTTCCAGGTGTACTGATCACGGTCAAAGCGGATCAGGCTGCCCAGCAAGAAAACGCTCAGGCAGATGTAGGGATACAAACCGAACAGAAAGTGATCGAGTGCGTTCATAGTGATGCTCCGGCGTGGGTTGCCCCGCTCTTGACAAAGTGAATGGCTTGCGTCTGCCCGGGCTTGGCCTGCCCTTTGGAGGAGCAGCCACCAAAGACCTCGGGTTCTTCCCAGGCGGCGTCGAGCGCCTCCTCAGGCACCAGCTTGACGGCGTGGGCCTTCTCGCCGCTAAGTTCCAGCAATGCACCCAGCACACTGGCGTAAGCGCTCTGGCGCTGCTGCAAGGCCTGGAAGATGGCGTTGAAGATGTGCGCCATCTCGCCCAGCAAGGCGCGTGCCTCCTGCGGCGGCTGGGTGGAGGCAAACTCCAGCAGCACCGGCAGGTAGTCGGGCATCTCGCCGGCCGCCAGAAACAAGCCAGCCTTCTCGTAGGTCTGGGTCAGATCGATCATGGCCGGGCCGCGCTCGCGCGAGTCGCCGTGCACATGCTCGAACAGGTGCAGCGAGGTGGCGCGGCCGCGATCAAACACTTCAACATAGTGCGCTTCGTTGTCGAGCCGCGCGCCGCTTTGCAGGTGCCCGATGAGGGCCACGAGCTCGGCTTGCCGGGCTGGCGGCAGGCAGTGCTCGGATTGCAGCGCTGCATCCAGATCGGGCAGGTCCTGCTGCAGTTCTGCGTCCGGGTAGGACAGCAGACGTGCCAGCACGCGCAGGCTGATGGAGGCCTTGGGAGGAGTGGATAGGAATGCCATGATCAGACTTCCGCCTTGATCGGAATGGTGCGGCGCTTCGTGCCGCCAAACAGGCTGGCTTCACTGGCCCCGTCCGAGCAACCGTTGCCAAACGAGAAGCCGCAACCGCCGCGCACGTCAAAGGTGTCCTCGGCGTATTCGCGGTGCGTGCTGGGGATGACGAAGCGGTCTTCGTAGTTGGCAATCGCCATCACCTGGTACATCTCTTCCACTTCGGCGATCGTCATCTGCACCTGATCCAGCGCCGCCATATTGGCAACGCCATCCACATGCTTGCCACGCTGGTAGGCGCGCATGGCCAGCATGCGCTCCAGCGCGCGCTCCACCGGCTGTGTGTCGCCCGCTGTCAGCAGGTTGGCCAGGTACTTGACCGGGATGCGCAACTGCTTGACGTCCGGAATCTCGCCGTTGATGCCAATCTGGCCGGCTTGCGCAGCGGCACTGATGGGCGAGAGCGGCGGCACGTACCAGACCATGGGTAGCGTACGGTACTCGGGGTGCAGTGGCAGCGCCACTTTCCACTCTACCGCCATCTTGTAGACCGGGCTCTTGCGCGCCGCTTCGAGCCAGCTCTCGGGGATGCCGTCAAGTCGCGCCTGCGCTATCACCTTGGGATCAAACGGATCCAGAAAGACGTCGAGCTGCGCCTGGTAAACATCGCGGTCATGCTCCACGCTGGCAGCGGCCTCGATGCGATCAGCGTCATACAGCAGCACACCGAGATAGCGGATGCGGCCGACGCAGGTTTCCGAGCACACCGTGGGCTGACCGGCCTCAATGCGCGGGTAGCAGAAGATGCACTTCTCGGCCTTGCCGGATTTCCAGTTGTAGTAGATCTTCTTGTAAGGGCAGGCGCTGACGCACATGCGCCAGCCGCGGCACTTGTCCTGGTCGATCAGCACAATGCCGTCTTCTTCGCGCTTGTAGATCGAGCCCGACGGGCAGCTGGCAACGCAGGCCGGATTCAGGCAGTGCTCGCACAGCCTGGGCAGGTACATCATGAAGGTGTTTTCGAACTGGCCGTACATGTCCTTCTGGATGTCGTCGAAGTTCTTGTCCTTGCTGCGCTTGGAGAATTCGCCGCCCAGGATTTCTTCCCAGTTGGGACCCCATTCGATCTTCTCCATGCGCTGACCCGTGATCAGGCTGCGCGGACGCGCCGTCGGCACCGCTTTCGATTCGGGCGCTGACTGCAGATGCGCGTAGTCGAAGGTGAAGGGCTCGTAGTAATCGTCAATCTGGGGCAGATTCGGATTGGCGAAGATGCGCATCAGCAGCTTCCACTTGGCACCCTGGCGCGGCTCGATCTTGCCGTTGGCCTTGCGCACCCAGCCACCATTCCATTTGTCCTGGTTCTCCCATTCCTTGGGGTAGCCGATGCCGGGTTTGGTCTCGACGTTGTTGAACCAGGCGTACTCCAGCCCCGGTCGGCTGGTCCAGACGTTCTTGCAGGTGACGGAACAAGTGTGGCAACCGATGCACTTGTCCAGATTCAGCACCATGCCGATTTGTGCGCGAATTTTCATTCAGCTTCTCCAATGTTTAATTTCGCATTGCATTTCATTCAAGGCTGTCATGGCGGACTACTTGCTTGTCATTGCGGGCTTGACCCGCAATCCATGGATCCCGGATCGCCCCGGACCTGATCCGGGGACGGGATGACAGTCAAGAAGCCCGCAATGACAACCGCGGGCAGTGACGACCCTTCAATCATTCGTCTCTTCCAGCCAGTCGATCTTGTTCATCTTGCGCACGACGACAAACTCGTCGCGGTTCGTGCCTATGGTTCCGTAGTAGTTGAAGCCATAGCTGAACTGCGCGTAGCCGCCAATCATGTGGGTCGGTTTGAGCACAATGCGCGTCACCGAGTTGTGGATGCCGCCGCGGGCACCGGTGATCTCTGACCCTGGGGTGTTGATCATCTTTTCCTGCGCGTGGTACATCATCACCATGCCCGGATTGACACGCTGGCTGACAACCGCGCGCGCCGCAATGGCGCCGTTCAGGTTGAACAGCTCGACCCAGTCGTTGTCCACAATGCCGGCGCGTTTGGCGTCGTCTTCGCTCAGCCAGATCACCGGACCGCCACGGTTCAAGGTGAGCATCATCAGGTTGTCGCTGTAGGTCGAGTGGATGCCCCACTTCTGGTGCGGCGTGATGAAGTTCAGCGCAATTTCGGTGTTGCCGTTGGGCTTGATGCCCTGAATATCGGCGGTGGTCTTCAGGTCCACCGGCGGCCGGTAGCTGGTGAAACCCTCGCCAAAAGCCGTCATCCAGGGGTGATCCATGTAGAACTGCTGACGCCCGGTGAGCGTGCGCCACGGAATCATTTCGTGCACATTGGTGTAGCCGGCGTTGTAGGACACGGTCTCGGATTCGATGCCGCTCCAGGTCGGGCTCGAGATGATCTTGCGCGGCTGCGCCTGGATGTCGCGAAAGCGGATCTTCTCGTCCTCGCGGTGGATCGCCAGGTGCTTGTGGTCCAGGCCGGTCTGCTTGCCCAGCGCGTCCCAGGCCTTGACCGCGACGTGGCCATTGGTCTCGGGCGCCAGCTGCAGAATGACTTCGCAGGCGTCGATGTCGGTCTCAATTTTCGGCATGCCGCAAGAGACGCCCTCGGCCAACTGCAAGCCGTTGAGCTCGCCGAGTTGCTTGACCTCGGTCTGCGTGTTCCAGGCAATGCCCTTGCCGCCGTTGCCGACCTTGTTCATCAGCGGGCCCAGCGCCGTGAAGCGTTTGTAGGTGTTGGGGTAATCGCGCTCCACCACCGCCATATTGGGCGCCGTCTTGCCGGGGATCAGGTCGATCTCGCCGCGCTTCCAGTCTTGCACACCAAAGGGCTGTGCCAGTTCGGCCGGCGAGTCGTGCATCAGCGGTGACAGCACCATTTCACGCTCAACGCCGAGATGACCGACGCAGACTTCGCTGAACTTTTTGGCAAAGCCTTTGTAGATTTCCCAATCGCTGCGCGACTGCCAGGCCGGATCCACCGCCGTCGAGAGCGGATGGATGAAGGGGTGCATGTCGCTGGTGTTGAGATCGTTCTTCTCGTACCAGGTGGCAGTAGGCAACACGATGTCGGAGTACAGACAGGTGGTGCTCATGCGGAAATCCAGCGTCACCACCAGATCGAGCTTGCCCTCGGGCGCCTTGTCGTGCCAGACCACTTCGGTCGGCTTGGCGTCGTCCTGCCCCAGGTCCTTGCCCTGCACACCATGGCTGGTGCCCAGCAGGTGTTTCAGAAAGTACTCGTGACCCTTGCCGCTGGAGCCCAGAATATTGGAGCGCCAGACAAAGAGGTTGCGCGGCCAGTTGTCCGGATGATCCGGGTCCTCGCAGCTCATGGCGAGCGAGCCGTCCTTCAAGCTCTTGACGGTGTAGTCTTTGGCGTCCAGGCCGGCGGCGGCGGCGTCGCGCACGACCTGCAGCGGATTGGTCTTGAGCTGCGGCGCCGACGGCAGCCAGCCCATGCGCTCGGCGCGCACGTTGTAGTCGATCATGCTGCCGCCGTAGAGCTTCTTGTCGGCCAGCGGTGACAGCACTTCTTCCATGCCGAGCTTTTCATAGCGCCACTGGTCGGTGTGAGCGTAGAAGAAGCTGGTCGAGTTCATCTGCCGAGGCGGACGTATCCAGTCCAGCCCGAAGGCCAGCGCGGTCCAGCCGGTTTGCGGCCTGAGTTTTTCCTGGCCCACGTAGTGCGCCCAGCCGCCGCCGCTCTGGCCAATGCAGCCGCACATCATCAGCATGTTGATGACGCCCCGGTAGTTCATGTCGGCGTGGTACCAGTGGTTCATGGCGGCGCCGATGATGACCATGGACTTGCCATGCGTTTTGTCGGCGTTGTCGGCAAACTGGCGCGCCACCGTGATCAGCTGCTCGCGCGGCGTACCGGTGATGCGCTCCTGCCAGGCTGGCGTGTAGGGCGTGTCGTCGTTGAAATCCTTGGCTGCCATCTCACCGGGCAGGCCGCGTGCCACGCCATAGTTGGCGACCTGCAGGTCGAACACGGTCGCTACCAAGGCCTCGCGTTTGTCACCTGCCTTGCCGAGCGCAATGCGCTGCACCGGCACCGTGCGCACCAGCACGTTGTTGCTGGCGTCGCCCGTTGCGTTGTTCGGAAAATGCTCGCTGACGATGCCGCCGAAGTAGGGGAAACCCACCTTGGCGGTCTCGCTGCTCGGGTTCTCACCTTCCATCACGCTGAGCTTGAGCTTCACGTCGCCACCGTGGCGCGCTTCCTTGGCTTGCAGATTCCACTGCCCTTGATCGGCGCGGCCGTCCGCGCCCCAGCGAAAGCCGATGGCTCCCATTGGCAGCACCACCTTGCCGTTGTCATCGAGCGCCACCGTTTTCCATTCCGGGTTGTTGGCGGCACCGAGCTTGCCGTTGAAATCGGAGGCGCGCAGATAGCGGTCCGGCACCAGCACCGTCTCACCGCTGGGCAGTGCATGCTCTTTGAGCATCACCAGCATCGGCATGTCGGTGTAGCGGCGCACGTAATCATCGAAGTAAGCGCTGCGCTGCTTGCCGCCATCGGGGAAATAGAACTCTTTCAGGATGACATGCCCCATCGCCATCGCCACCGCCGCATCGGTGCCCTGCTTGGGCTTCATCCAGATGTCTGACAGTTTGGCAACTTCCGAGTAATCGGGTGTCACGGCCACGGTCTTGGTGCCCTTGTAGCGCACCTCGGTGAAGAAGTGCGCATCCGGTGTGCGGGTTTGCGGCACATTGGAGCCCCAGGCAATGATGTAGCTGGAGTTGTACCAGTCGGCCGACTCCGGCACATCGGTCTGCTCGCCCCAGATCTGTGGGCTGGCTGGCGGCAGATCGCAATACCAGTCGTAAAAACTCATGCTGACGCCACCGATCAGGCTCAGGTAGCGGCTGCCGGC
>QYPX01000118.1 GCA_007280205.1 Comamonadaceae bacterium | reverse complement strand
GCTGGTGAATCACATGCGTCATCGGCGTCAAGTACTCATTCATCAACTGCGTCAGCTGCGTCGGGTCCAACCCTTCCGAAATTGTCGTGAAGCCGCGCACGTCGGAGAACAGCACCGTCAATTCCCGGCTTTCACCCTCCAGCGAGTAAGCGCCCGGATCCTTGGCCATTTCGTCCACCAGCTCCGGAGGTACGTACTGGCCGAACAAGCCGCTTAGCAGGCGTTTGCCGCGATCCTCGACAAAATAGCCGTAGACCATGTTGAAGGCGAAGATTAGCGTCGCCAACAGCAAGCTTGACGCCAGTGGCATCGCCTGGCTCTGAAACCTCCACCAGAGAAAATCCACACCTCCCAAAACCGCCAGGGTCATGAAAAACAGCAGCGTTGCGCGCAAGGGGTTAAGTGCCGGAAGAACCAGAGTTAGCAGCAAACCTGTGATGAATAGCGCCGTAAATTCATAGACTGATGCCATAGGCGAGCGTTCCATGAAGCTTCCGTCAAGCATTCCGGCAATTAAGTTCGCATGAATCTCGACTCCGGGATAAACCCGCTGCATTGGGGTCGACCTTAGGTCATTCAAGCCGGGCGCAGTGGACCCCACCAGTACGACCGCGTTGCGCAGCATTTCCGGATTCACCTTCGCCCGCAATACATCGGTTGCAGAGATGTAGGCAAAACTTCCCTGCTTGCCGCGATACGGAACAAACGCCGCTACATGGTGATCCACTGCAATCGGGCGACGACCAAGCCTGATGCCCTCCAGCGCCAACTCATCGGTTTCCCCCGTCTCATACTGGAGTTCAACCTTAGGTACGCCAAAGTCCAACCGTGCCACAGCAAGTGACAAAGACTCGTACAGTTCGCCGTTGTACATTTGAAGCAGGGGTTGTCGACGGAAGACGCCATCGGCATCGATCAGAGGTGCTGAAAAATACCCGCCCGCCGCAGCGCTCGATTGCAACTCAGGCAGGTTCCCGGTAAAGCCGCTGGCGACCACAGCACCTACCTTGGCGGGATCAAAGCTTTCACGGGTCAGTGCCGGTGCAGGCAATGTGCGAGACACATTGCTCGGCGATGCTGGCAGACTGCCAGTCAGTGGGTTTGGTCCACCGAGGTTCTCAACCTGAGCACCAGAAAAATAGTAGCCCAAGACGACCCGCCGATTCTTCAAGCTGTCTGCAAAAAGCTGGTCATAGTCAAGCTGCGGCTTGAGCCTGCTCAATGTCGACTTGAATCCGGCATCAGTCGCCAGTTCGGACTGCGCCAGCGCTTCCAATTTCGTCAAGCCTGAACTTTGGTCACGCTCGGCGAAAACAATATCGAAGCCCAGCACCCTGATTTCGTAACGGTCGAACAGCAGATCAACCAACTGCGCCAAGCGATTTCTGGGCCAGGGCCATTGACCCTGCTCTTGCAGACTCTTTTCATCAATATCAACAATGACGACGCGCGGATCAACCCCACCCGGCATATTCGCCAACAGCCGCATATCGTAGGTGTAATTCTCCAGACGCTCCATGAAATTGAGGTGAAAGACGCCCTTGGCATTCAGCAAGAGCAGCACCACCATCATCAGACTGATGCCAATCCGAAGTGCATGACGCCTGCAGTAGCCAATAAACTTCATCTGCGGCCACTCCTTCAAAAACTGGCTGTCAAATTGATGTGGAGTTTTTGATCGCCCGACTGTGGGATGCTGGCGCCGCTGGTGATTGGCAGGACGCTGCCCGTAATCAGCCTGCCCCAGTCTGCCGTCACCGCGTAAGAGCCCCAGACAAAGCGCATCCCAAGACCAACGCTGACCAAACGATCCAGACCTGGCTTGTTCGCGCTGGCATCCGGATTGTTGTTGCGCAGCCAGCCGGCATCGAGGAAACCCATGCCGCGCAGTCCAGGGGCGAGTTCGGGGCTGCTAAGCTCCAGCGAAGCGAACAATCCGCTGTCACCCGCGATGGCGCGCTCACCGGTACCGCGCACCGAGGAACTACCGCCCAGGCCAAATTGCTCACCCGAAATCAGCGCGTCTGCGCTGTACTGGAACTGCCCCCGTATCCCCCAGGTCCAGTCTGACGCGAACGAAGTCAAGTAATTCGCGCCACCACGGATCAGCTTCCAGTGTTCGTTGCTGATCCGAAGATCTTCACTTTGATAGGACGCCAGATTGTTGCCAGTGCTTCCGGGCAAATTGACCGCCAGGTCTGCGTTGTAGCCCCACACCGCAGTATCGGACTCAACCCGTACGGTGTAGCCCAGGGTCAGCGGTCGGCTGCCGCGCTCAAGCTGGCCCGGCACCGGCACGTCATTGACCATCGAGGCATTGAACAGTTTCCGATCCAGCGCCAGTGTTACATGGCTTCGGCGACCGCCATCGGGCTCCAGATAATGGCTGTAGTTAACGCCCAGTGTCTGGCCGGCGCCGGTACTGTTGAAAGTACCAAAATTCCCGACCACATCGGAACTGGTGTAGGCGAAACCAAGCACACCGCCCCGGCGATACAGAGGAATGCGGTAATTCAAGCCCAGTTGCTTGACATCCTTGACCCGCTCAAGAGAGGTCGTGTAGGCAACAGAAAACTGATGATCCAGATCGAACAGATTGGCGTGGCTGGCAATCAGCGACAGTCGATCCTGGCCCGTGGATTCTGATCCGGTGTTCGACAGACTGGCAGAAAAGTGCAGGGGTCTGGATTCGCTCACCAGGAGCCTGGCGTCAATCTTGTCAGCTTCCTCAGACTCTTTCAGCGCTACCTGCACCTGCTTGCCCTGGCTCTCATTGGCAATCGCCGTCTGAATCGCCAGCACTCTGAAATTGGGCGCCTGACCTTCGCGCAATTCGGGCAGGCTGGCGCGAATATTGGTCTCACCGTATCGGGCCTGCCCCTCCACAGTGACCTTGCCAATGACAAACTTCACGACCTGCAAGGTAACCTTGTCGCCCACGTCCTGCGGCGGCAGCGAAACCCTCAGCAGGGCGAAACCCCTGGCTTTGAGCTCAGCCTCCAGTGCGGCGGTGGCCTTTTGCAAAGTCACCAAGGTTCCGTCCGGTCCGATAAAGGGCGCCAAAACGCGTGACGACTCTTCTTTTGACAAGGGGTTTTCACCCAGAACTTCAAAGCCCTTGATCGGAAAGCGTGCCGTCGCTCCCGTGGCCTCAGGCATGGCCTGCTGCGCCATACCGATGCCATGCCACAGCAGGAAGGCCGATGCCGCTAGTACGGTCCTTGACAAACTTTGCATGGAAAACACCACCTCTAGCGACATAAGTTATTGGACCGATTCTTGGCGTCGCCGACGACGCTCAACAACATCGGATTCGGGCTGTTGGGCAGGGGCACCTTGTCAAGCTGGATGAACAAGGGTGTATCAACCGGACGCCCGGTCCGTCCGTCGCTGCCGGCAAAGCCGGTTTCGCCGCGTCCGAGTTGAAGCGTCTCCTTGGACGAAGTCACCTCAATATGCCCGTCCCGTACCGTGACAAACAGGCCCACCTCGTCAGAGGACACACCGCCGCTGATGAACAGCTGCTTCATATCGACTGGAACCGTATCCGGTCTTTGCAGCCGCTCAAGCGTTGGTGCCGTCAGCGGTCGAATTTCGGTGCGACTGACGAACAAGCCTTGTCCCGCTTGCAGTACCTGCAACGCCGTCTGACCCTTGGGTGAAACCACAATCGTACCGAGCCAGGTGAAGAAACTGCAACTGCCAGCGCTGGCGCAATCCAGATCAAGCCCGGTGCCCCGAATCCCGATGGTCGCGGTGTCGGTAGTGAAACCAACGTTTCGATTGTTCGCCTTGCCAATCAAGCCGGTCAGGGCGCGCATGGAACCGCGCAGCAGGGAGACAAAGAAACGCCCTTCGGTCGGATTCTTGTCATCAAAGACAAAGCCGTCAACCTTGAAGTGGGTGCTTGCCCCCATTGTCAGGCGACTCTCATCGCGAAAGATCAGGACACCCTTGCTGACCGCACCGGTCTCCACCGTGTCACCCTGGTAAACACTGGCGCCCTCCACCAGTTTGCGCTTGGTGCCGTTGCTGTCGGTTGCGCTAATGTCGCCTTGCGCCGAGATCAGCTTGGCACTCGCCGCTATGGTGTTCGGGCGAGCCTTCTCTGTCACTTTGGAGGATTCGGCCTTGCAGTCCTGGCCACATAAGCGGGCATCAAAATCGGTACCGTGGATACCGACAGTCGCGTTGGCAGTCTGGATCCTGGCAGCGCCAGGCGAGTCCTTTGAAATTGAACCCGTCACAGCCCGAAAGCCGCCACGCAACAGCTGCAAGACCATGCTGTTGTCTTCCGATCCCTCCTTGAACTGGTACTGCTGAACAATCATCTCTGAATTGGGTCGCAGCGTCATTCGCGTTCCATCCTGCAACTTGATGATGGCCGCCGAGTCATCCGCTATCGTCAGGCGGTCGCCCTCGATGAGTGGCAAACCCTTGCCCAGAATGCGCGGTAACTGCCCCTGGGTCTGGGCAAAACCAACACCACGGGCAAATTCAACCTGGCCAACCGGCTGCGCCAGCGCCCCCAGACACAGCGTCAGGAGCAGACTGCCCAGAACCAGTCTGCGCCACAGCTGGCTCGTCCTCACCCCGATCAGCGCAAGCATATTTCGCCCTCGGCCGTGGTGGTTTTCTTATCCTTATCCTTGTCCTTATCAGTCACACCAGGCAGTTCGACGCTGACGGTTTCCTGAGAAACGACCGCCTTCTCAAATTGCGTCAGAAACGCAGCAACAAAGTCGACCGGTGCACTGCCGCTTGAGGTCTGCGACCCAGGCGGTGCAGCAACCGGCGATCCCTGACTGCTGTAGCTCATGGGCTTTCCGAAGCTGGTCGCGGTAGGTCCAAGCGTCAGGGTACCGCCCGCGCTGACCGAAATTCCCTGCGCCGCCGACACTTTGCTGTTCTGTGCGAAATTGTTGGCCGCGCTCAGCGCCACCGCTCCCGCGCTGGAAACCAGATCACCATTGAGGGTCAGGTTGCCGGCACTGGTCAGGTTGGTGGCCACCAGCGTGATATCGCCGGTCGCTGTTACTCCGTCGGTGCCTATCGTCAGCGGACTGTTGGCAGTCATCTTCGCCGCACCACCCTTGGCAACCACCGGGCCCGAAGTGTTGATGCCTCCGGTGTTGAAAATCGTGACGTTTCCTGCGGCAGTATTGATGCCCTGCACATCAAGCACACCAACATTGGTCAAGCTGATGTCACCGACCCCCGTACTACTGGCCTTAAAGCTCTGAATTCGATTGCCAGCGTCGTTCAGCAAGGTGCTTGCAGAAGACTGCGTTGACAGCAGCCCCGACGTGACCAGTGCACCCCCTTGGCCAATGCTGCCGCTTGACGCTATCAGGCTGATGCCAGGCGCAGAGATGGCGCCAACCGTCAGATTGCCGACGCTTTGCGTGATGCTGACCGGTGCAGCGGCCGCAATCGTGCCAGCGGTCTGGCTAAAACTTCCGTTGACGCTCAAGGCTCCGCCCAGATTGAGTGAGCCACCGCTTTGGCTGTACTGTGATGTACTCAAGCCACTGGCAATCGACAACTGGCCGCCGGCCATCGACAAGCCACCGCCCGCACTGAGAGACTGGAGTTGCGTCGCAGCGACCGACCCGTCATAGCTGACAGAAACGCCCGCCGGTATCGACACCGCCAGCACGTTGGCACCGTCAGGTAAGGCATCCCAATTGCCGGCGGAACCCCAGGCGCCACTGCCGGATGCGGTCCATGTCGAAAGGGGTCGCACCGTGATGTCTGCCGTCGTCGTTGCCGTGCTGCTCGTCAGCGTGTAGTTGCCGGCATCAACTCCGCCCAGGCTCAGCCCGGTGATCGTGACGCTTTTGCCCACACCCGCGTTCTTGTCGGCAAAGGTTCCAACTCCCCCCGTCACTGTCAGGTTGTCGCCACTGATCTCACCACCGAACGCGGCGGCGTTCGTATTGAGCGTCGCGCTGGTCTTGCCGTCATAGACTTTATTGGCCGCCGTAATCCCGCTCACTGCGCTGATCGCTGTTTTGCTGATGTCCGCCGTGCTTGACGCCGTGCTGCTGGTCAGCGTGTAGTTGCCGGCATCGGTTCCGCCCAGGCTCAGGCCGCTGATGCTCACTGTCTTGCCCGCACCCGCGTTCTTGTCGGCAAAGGTTCCCGTTCCGCCAGAGATCGTGACGCTGTCGCCGCTGACGATTCCGGTCAAGCTTGCAGCGCCACTGTTGATGGTGGCGCTGGTCTTGCCGTCATAGACTTTATTGGCCGCCGCAATCCCGCTCACTGCGCTGATCGCTGCTTTGCTGATGTCCGCCTTGCTTGACGCCGTGCTGCTGTTCAGCGTGTAGTTGCCGGCATCGGTTCCGCCCAGGCTCAGCCCGGTGATCGTGACGGTCTTGCCCACACCGGCGTTCTTGTCGGCAAATGTTCCCGTTCCACCAGAGATCGTGACGCTGTCGCCGCTGACGATTCCGGTCAAGCTTGCAGCGCCACTGTTGATGGTGGCGCTGGTCTTGCCGTCATAGACTTTATTGGCCGCCG
>QYPX01000184.1 GCA_007280205.1 Comamonadaceae bacterium | reverse complement strand
TGAATATGGCCTCCTGATGCTCCGCTGCAATCCCGATTCCGGTGTCCCAGACCTCAATCCAGGCACGGCCGTCCTCACCTTTGCCGCGGCATGCCAGCAACACCGAGCCGGCACGGGTATAGCGCAGCGCGTTGCTCAGCAGGTTCAGCAGGATGCGATGTATCTGGACCGGGTCACTCATGACCCAGACATTGCAGGGTCGCACGCGCAGACTCAAGCCCTTCTCGGCAGCCATCAAGGCCAGTTCGGCCTTCAACTGGTCGAACACATCGTTCAGCGCGAAAGCCTGCAAGTGAACCGGAACCGCGCCGGCATCGAGTCGTGAAATGTCAAGCAAGGCATCCAGCAGTTCGCGCATCGCCTGGACCGCACGGTCCATGTTGGCAAGCAGGTCTATGGCCTGCGCATCATGCGTCAACTGCCCCAGGCGCGTGACGAACAATCCCAAAGCGTGCGTCGGCTGTCTCAAGTCATGGCTGGCCGCGGCAAGGAAACGCGATTTGGCGAGGGTCGCCGACTCGGCTTCCTCCTTCTTCTCGCGCAACTCCTGCGTCGCCTGGGCAATGCGACGCTCCAACTCATCGCGCCCGACTTCAAGTCGTTCGGCCATCTGGTTGAGCGCCTGCTGCAAATCACGCAAGGGATCTTGCTTCAGCAATTCAGCACGGGCGCCAAACTCGCCTCTTCCAATGCGCTCAATCAGCCTGGACACCCGCGCCACCGGTCTAATCACACCCTGGCCGAGTCGCACCGCCAGCAGGCCACCCAACAAGATTCCTGCCAGCCCCAACATGAGGCTCCAACGCAGCAACTGAAGTTGCCGTTGCCGCAGTTTTTCGCCCGTCACTTCCAGCAGCACGTGCCCTAGAACACGCACCGGCGCTGTGCTGGCACCAGCGCTGCCGTCAAACAGGTCATTGAGCGCCACTTGTTCTGCCGCAATGGGCTGCAGCAACAAGTCGGTACCCCGCAGGAGGTCGCGATCAAGCGCCTCCTGGGCACTCAGGCGGGCCGGCATCCTGTAAGTCGTGTGACCGCCGCTGGCCATGATCTGGCCTCCGGAATTCAGGATCACGACGGAGCGCACCGCCGACTCCTGCATCGCGACACGCACCAGCCCCTGCAGCTGCCCGACATTGCCAGAAAACAGACCGTATTCGCTGGCGCCGGCGAGTTGCCGTGCCAGCGAGCGAGCCCGTTGACCATGCGAATCCTCGTTATCACCCAGACCGATATACAGGAAGACGGCGATCAATAGCAACACAACCAGACTGACCGGCAGCAGGGCAGCCAGCAGGATCCGCCTGCGGATGCGGCGAACGCTCATGGCCGACCCTCGAGCAGCCGCAGGCGCCGGGTCAAGTCCAGCGCGTCCAGTGACAGGCCGAGCGAGCGAGCGACATGCTCATTGACGGCAATCTGAAAGTCAGTCGAATACGCGCCGGACGCCGGCAAGGCCTTTCCTTGCAGCACAGCCCGCGCCAGTTGTGCCGCCTGCACTCCGACTTGATGCGGCGTCACATAGATGGCAAGCAAGGCACCGGCGCGAACATAGGCGGGAGAAAAGGCCATCATCGGAACATTGGCGCGAAACGAGGTCAGCAAAATGTTCTGAATGGTGCGGCTGTTATAGATCTGCGGGCTGGGAACCGCCAGCAACAGGTCCGTTCCATCAAGAACATGCTTGAGCGCAGGAAAGAGCTGTTCTTCACTGCCGACCTCGGCTTCAAGCAGTGACAGCGCGACGGATTGCGCCTGCGCCCGAAATTCACTCCTGTCTCCTGACAATCCTGCACCCCACAACACGCCAACCCGACGGGCGCCCGGAAGTGCCAGACGGATCAGTTCGAGCTGTCGCGCTGGCGGCTGGTCCAGGACGAGCACCGAAAACTGAGAACTCGCCTTTCGGCCATGCTTCAACAAAGCAGCCTCAAAGCTGCTGCGCGGCAGCAGGACACACAGCACCGGCACGCCAGGCGCTGAACCGGCCAACAGACCGGCAGCCTCGGAGCCCAGGGTGACGTACAGGCGGGCCGACTGCGTCGACCCATCGATCCACTCCCTGGTACTCATCATCAGCACCGAGGAACGTGGCACGCCGCTGCGTTCGAGTTCCGCGGTCAAGGCCTGCGCCGTCTCGATGTAGGCGGCACTGCCTTCACTGCTGATGACCATCACCGACGGCGCAGCATGGGCTCCCAGGGCCACCATACAGGTCAGCCAGAGCCCGGCCAGCACCATCCGCAGTCGAAGCAGCATGCCGATCCCGCTACTGGTCGATTCGGACCGTCACAAAAACACGCCGCTGAAAGGCATAGGCCGGGTCAGCGTCCAGGTAGGGCGAGCCCAGGTTTTGCCAAACGACTGCCAGTTCGCCACGCTGCGCACCCAGACGCAAGGGTGTCGCCAGGCGCACGTCGGTCCGGGTCATGGCCACCTGATGGTCTGGACCGGTTCTCTGTGGCGTCATGGTGCCACTGTCCTGGTGCAGGATGCTCAGATCGAGCTTGCCTGGCAACTTCTGAAACCAGGACAGGGTACTGGCCAGCTTCGGCGCGGGCCGGGCGTTGCCATAGTTGACCGCGACACCGTTTTCAATCCCGCGATCGATCAGGGAAAAATTGAGATAGGCCTGGTTGAAGGCCAATCGCGTACCACTCCAGGGCTGCCACTTCAACTGGTATTCAATGCCGTGGATGGAAAAATTCTCGGTGTTCGCATAGTCCTTGGGCCGCGCGGTGTTGAGCTGGGTGATGAAGTCATCGACACGCTCGTGAAACGCGCGCACATCCAGATTTACACCCTGCTTTGGCCATACACCAAGGTAGCCAAGCTCCCGGGAGAACACACTTTCGGCTTGCACCTTGCCGCTGGCCAGCGTGCTGACTTCCAGCAGATGGCCATTCCAGCTGTAGCGAACGTCGGCAAACTGCTCGTAGTTACTCGGCGGGCGGTAGGCGCGCGACGCCCCAACGCGCAGCGTGTGCCCCTGCGCCAGGTGCCAGTTCAGCATCAAGCGTGGCGCCAAGCGACTGCCTGCCGTACCGCTTGTTTCAGCCATCGCGCCGGCATTCAGCACCAGGTCATTTTCAGGCCGCCATTCGACGTTGCCAAACAGGCGAGAAAACCGGGTCACCAGGGCGTCATCCCTGTTGTAAATGGGTTTGGAAACAACTTGCTCGCGTCGCAATTCGGCGCCCCACACCATGCGCAGCTGTGAGCTTTGGCGCCAGGTATGTTGCAACGACAAGGCATCACTGCGAGATGCACCGCTGGAATCAATCGCGACGCTGCCGTTGATGCCAAGCGCCTGCAAGGAATAGGGAAAGGCGTCGTCGTATGTCTCATGCCCGAGCGAATAGCCAAGTGCCAGATCCTGATCCGGACCCAGGCTGCGCCGCCAATCGAGTTGCAGGTAGCTTGAGCCATAGCGCGTGTCGCGCGTCAGATTGTCGGCGCGATCGGCACTGCCCTTGCCGGCGTTGAGTTCCAGCAATCCCATGCGCAGCTGAATTTCATCGGCGCTGGTGGGACGCAGATCCGCACGCAAATTGAATCGCTCAATCCGGTTTTCGCCATTCGACCCGGCAAGTCCCGCATCGGAACGACGATCCAGCCCAAGACGGAAATTGCCCTTGTGCGTATTCCAGCCCAGGCTGGCCCGCGCGTCGCGTATCGCATTGTCACCCGCGCTGACGCTGACTTGTGTGCCCAAGGTATCGACCGGGTCACGCGTCACGATGTTGATCACACCCAGAAAGGCACGCGCACCATAGGCCGCTGAATTGGAGCCGCGCAGCACTTCGATGCGCTCGATGTCGTCCATCGCCACCGTCTGCAGACCAGGCTCGACGCTGCCGATGAAATAAGGGGAGTAAACCGAGCGCCCATCGACCAGAACCTGCATGCGGTTTGAATAGCTGTTGAATCCGCCATGATAAGTGGCTTGCGGAGCGATGCTCTCAAACGACATGCTGGTCTGGAACCCTGGCACCAGGCGCAACAGATCAGCCACGTCACGCGCACCCGAGAGACGAATCATGTCGCGGTCGATGACGGTGACCGCACCCGGCGTGTCCTCCAGTCGTTGCGGCAAGCGGGAGACCGACAGAACCAGTGGCACCTCGGTCAGAAAGTCGCGCTCGGACAGAGCCTCGGTGGCCTGCGCCGATGCCAGGCTCGCTGCGCTCAGCAGCACACTCAAACATATCCATTGATTCATCACAGCGCTCCCTTGCCCTTTCAGCTTGCCGGTCCCGATTTTGCCCTGTCCGCAACGGATTACGGACCTTGAGCGAAAAATACCGCAGCGTTTGGCAAGTGGGCCTAGCTGGATGGCGAAGGGAGGTCGGACCTGGCCAGCCGCTCAATCAGGCTGCGCAGCTTGGCCGGTCGCACCGGCTTGTGCAGCAGCGTCAGGCCGGCTTGCCTGACCGCCAGCAGCAGTGCCGGGTCGGTGTCACCGCTGATCAGGCAAGCAGGCACTGCACGGCCTGCCTGCTTACGCAGCCTCTGCAAGGTCGCAATGCCATTTTCTCCGTCGCGCAAGCGGTAGTCGCTGATGATCAGGTCCGGCACCAGCCCAGCCTCCAGATACGACAGCGCAGCGCTCAGGCCCTCCGCCGCCACCACGACGGCCCGCCAGGTCGCAATCAGGCCCACCAGACTCTCTCTCACCAAGGCATCGTCTTCAATCACCAGCACCACGAGATTGGCCAGATCAACCAGGTGCTGTGGCCGCTCCGGACGGCGACGCTCGACGACAGCGCCGGTCGGCGCCAGCGGTACTTCAAAACTGAATCGGCTACCCACACCCGGTCGCGACCACATCTGCAATTTGTGCTGCAGCAAGGCGGCCGTGCGCTGGACAATATTGAGTCCAAGGCCCAGACCCTGGCTGCGATCCCGTTCCACGTTGCCGACCTGATAGAACTCCTTGAAAATGGCCTCCTGATGCTCCGGCGCAATCCCGATCCCGGTGTCCCAGACCTCGATCCATGCACTGCGACCCCCGTCTTTCACGCGGCACGCCAGCAACACAGCGCCAGCACTCGTATAGCGCAGCGCGTTGGTCAGCAGGTTCAACAAAATGCGATGCAGCTGGACCGGGTCACTCATCACCCAGACATGGCAGGGCCGCACGCGCAGACTTAAGCCCTTCTCGGCAGCCACCAAGGCCAGTTCCGTCTTCAACTGGTCGAAGATGTCGCTGAGCGCAAAGGCTTGCAAGTGGACCGGTACCGCGCCAGCGTCGAGTCGTGAAATATCAAGCAGGGCATCGAGCAGATCGCGCAGGGCCTGAACTGAAGTGTCCAGCCTCTCAATCAAGTAACTGGTTTCTGTGTTGTGTTCAAGCTGCCCCAGGCGCGCCACAAACATACCCAGGGCATGCGTTGGCTGGCGCAGGTCATGACTGGCAGCGGCCAGAAAACGCGATTTGGCACGATTGGCATCTTCAGCCAAAGCCATGGCCGCATGCAGTTCGGCCTCGCCGCGCTTGCGCGCACTGATGTCGTGCAGCGCCAGATGGACCGCCGGTTCACCATCGTAGGCAATCGACGTAGACTGTAGTTCGACATCGATCACCGAGCCGTCCATCCTGAGAAACTGCTGCTCGGCCCTGGGCGTTGTGCCATGCTCATCAAAATACTTTTGCCGGACGCGCGCGAGTCCCCTGTAGTCAGCCGCGATTCGCTCCATCACCGGTGTGCCCACCAGTTCTTGCGCATCCTTCGCACCAAACAACTCGACAGCAGCGGGGTTGACATACAGAAAGGTCGCTCCCCTGTGAACCGCAATCGCTTGCGGCGTCCAATGGATCAGCGTTCGGTAGTTCGTCTCGCTGGCGCTCAATCTCTGCGCAGCAAGCCTCTTCTCGATGGCGATGCCGGCCAGGCTAACCCACTCCTGTAGCTCGATCGTCTCCGGCCTGTGTGCCTGCTCCGGGTAGATCCTCAGTGCGCCCAGCACCTGTCCCGCCGATGAAACAATTCGGTCAGAGCGCGATGGCAGGGCAGCCAGGACCGGCGCCGCCAGCGTATCCAAGGGTCGGCCCCGTTCGTCGAACAGCAAAATATGGCAGCGCAGACCCGGGTTCAATTCTTCGACCGCACTGGTAATGGCCTGCAACACCTCGCTCAATGGGGCGCGTGCAGCGAGCATCTCCAACACCGCGCGACGATGACTCTCGCGTATCTCGATCTGGACCCGCTCGGTGATGTCGCGTGCCAGAGCGACAAAGCGGGGTACTTCGCCCTCGGCCATGGTCTTGCGGGCGATCGAAAGTTCGAACCACCGCTGGCCTTGCTCCAGTGACAACACATAACGCCTGCCACTCGAAGAACCGCGCTCATCGGCCTCGTGCAAGGCCTCCATGATCACGGCACACGCCGCTGCCGGAAGCAGTTCCGACACCAGATGGCCGATCAGCTTGGCAGGCGCCACCGACAGAAGATCGGTCCGTGGCGAGTGATAGTCAAAGACGCGACCTTCCAGATCAACCTCAAACAGGAGGTCGGGAACCGCGTCGAGTATGGCCTGCAGACGGTCTTTGCTGTCGGGAGGCGGCTGCGCAACGCGCTGGCGCAAACCAGCACGCAGGAAGTTCAGGGCACGCTGGACCAACTGAAATCTATTGATCTGCATGCTCCGATTCTGCCCTGTCGGCGCGGCGGCCTTGCCTGCGCGCGGCTGGGTATTCGCCTTAAGCGACCAGGCGTGCCGCTATATCGGCAACCCGCTTGCCAAACAGGCGTGCTGTTTCGAGGTCGCCGGCGTTCATTTCCCCCGCGCTGGCATCACCGGGTGTCTGCGCCATCGGACCTGCCGAAGAAGCCAGATAGTTGACGTCGCCACGTTGTGATGCCTTTGTGTTGTTGTAGTTCAGTCCGGTACCCACCCAAAGGCCACCGTGCTGCATCGCGAGCGTCATGAAATAGTGCAGTGTCGAGTGCTTGTCGCCATTGACATTGGCGCTGTTCGTGAAACCACCAAAAACCTTGTCCTTCCAGGCTTGCGTATACCAGGGTTTGCTGGTGGCGTCGGCAAACTTCTTGAATTGCCAACTCACCGAGCCCATGTAGGTGGGTGAACCCAGGATGATGGCAGCGGCGGCATTGAGTGTGTTCCACTGCGCCTCGGTCAGATTGCCTTCGGCGTCGATCGGCACCAGTTCGGCGCCAGCGCCCTCTGCCACCGACTGCGCCATGCGCAGCGTATGACCATAACCCGAATGAAAAACCACAGCGACTTTTGCCATTTGAATACTCCTTGATTGCAGTTAAAAAAGGAAGCCGGTAGCAAACCGCCTTCCACAGAAAAAACGGGTTCAGGCTTGCAGGTCGAACACCAGCACTTCGGCGCCTTTGGCCTGGTTCAGGCAGACACTGCTCTCGCCTTCGAGCAGCGCAGCGTCGCCGTCGAAAAGTGGCGTGCCGTTGACAGCAATTTCGCCCCGCACCAGATGCACATAACACTTGCGCTTCGCGGCCAAGGCCAGTTCTGCGCTCTGATCTCCGTCGAACAGTCCGGCGTACATTCGTGCGTCGGCATGAAGGGTGACTGAGCCCTGCGCACCATCGTCAGAGGCGACCAGGCACAGGCGGCCCTGCTTCTCGACGTCGGCGAATGACTTCTGTTCATAGGACGGCGCGATGCCCGTGACCTTGGGCTCAATCCAGATCTGAAAGAAGTGCGTCGTGGCGTCGGGCGCGTGGTTGAATTCGCTGTGTTGCACACCGCTGCCCGCACTCATGCGCTGCACATCGCCTGGCGGAATGCCCTTGACGTTGCCCATGCTGTCCTTGTGCGCCAGATTGCCCGCCAGCACGTAGCTGATGATTTCCATGTCGCGGTGCCCATGCGTGCCAAAACCGGTGCCTGGCGCAATCCGGTCCTCGTTGATGACGCGCAGATTGCCCCAGCCCATGTGCTGCGCATCGTAGTAGCCAGCAAAGGAAAAACTGTGAAACGACTTGAGCCAGCCGTGGTCGGCGTAACCGCGATCATTGGAGTTCCGAATCTTTAACATGGAGGTTCTTCCTTTTCAGGTGAGAACTTTAGGACTGACCAGGCCGTTGGCCATCCATCGCCTTTGATGGCATCATTCGAATATTTTGAATCAAAAGGTTAAACAAATGCAAACTGCCCGCGATGTTTTGACCCCGGACGCGCTCGCCATGCTGCAGACCATTGCCGCCACCGGCAGCTTTGCCGCCGCCGCCCGCGAACTCAGCCTGGTGCCCAGCGCCCTGACCTACCGGGTGCGCAGAATTGAGGACGCGCTCGATGTGCTGCTGTTCGACCGCAGTTCGCGCCAGGCGCGGCTCACCGAGGCCGGAGCCGAACTGCTGCGCGAGGGCTCGCGCCTGCTGGAAGAAATCGACGCCGTGGCAAACCGGGTCAAACGCGTCGCCACCGGCTGGGAGTCGCAGCTCACCATCGCCGTGGACAGCATTATTTCCAAGACCACGGTGCTGGAGCTGTGCGAGAGCTTTTTTGCACTGAATCCACCGACGCGCATCAAGCTGCGCGACGAGACCCTGTCAGGGACGCTGGCCTGCCTGACATCGGGTCAGGCCGATCTGGCGCTCGGCATCGCGGAGTCCGGCACCAACGCCGACATTCACAGCAAGCCTCTGGGCGACGTGAGCTTTGTTTATGCGGTGGCGCCGCACCATCCGCTGGCCAGTGCGCCGGAGCCACTCAAGGACGAATGGATACGCCAGCATCGCGCTGTGGCGGTGGCGGACACCATCGCACGCGGCAACGGCATGACCATGGGCCTGCTCGGCGGCCAGGATGTCTTCACCGTAGCCACCATGAAAGACAAGCTCGACGTCCAACTGCGCGGCCTGGGCAGCGGCTTTGTGCCCGAATGCATGGCCCGCGCCTACATTGAGACCGGTCGTCTGGTGGTCAAGAAAATGGAGCGGCCACAGCGCATTGTGCGTGTCAATTACGCCTGGCGCAGCCCGACAAAAGCAGACCATGGTCGGGCCTTGACATGGTGGCTGGCGCAGTTGGAAAGCCCGACCACGCGCGCTGCTTTATTGGAACGACACCGAGGCGTGTAAAGTCCAAGACATGCAACAACCCTTGGAGTCCATGTTCATGAGCCCATCCAAATTCAAAAATATCGCCATCGTTGGCTCGGGCATGGCTGGCATTGCCTGCGCCCGCACCCTGCTGCAAGCTGGCCATCGCGTGCAGGTTTTCGAGAAGAGCCAGGCTCTGGGCGGACGTATGGCGACGCGCAGCAGTGCCTTCGGCAGCTTTGACCACGGAGCCCAGTACTTCACCGTGCGTGACCCCCGCTTTGAGCGCGCACTGCAAACCGTGCCCGGCCTGTGCAAGCGCTGGAGCGCCAACGCAGTACAGGTGCTCGACGATCACGGCCGGGTCGCCGCCGCCAGCCTTGCCGCGCGTGAGGCGCACTGGGTCCCGACGCCCAGCATGAACGCGCTGGTCAGCCGCTGGGGCCAGCCCCTGGTCGATCAGGCTACCTTGCATTTCGAAACCAAGGTCAAGCACCTGGACCGCGACGCGCTTCACCCGCACCAATGGGAACTGCATACACAGGACGGTGCTGGCGGCCGCCACGTCTACGGCGGATTTGACGCGGTGCTGCTGGCCATTCCGGCCGAGCCGGCGCGTCTGCTGCTCAATACTTCGCCTTTGGCTGACCACTTTTCGCAGCAACTCGACATGGTGCAGATGGCACCCTGCTGGACGCTGATGCTGGCCTTCCCGCAAGCCATGCAGCCGGGGCTGTCGGCGCTGGGGCCGCAGTGGAACGCCGCACGCAGCACACACCACCGGATCGCCTGGCTGGCGCGCGAATCGAGCAAACCCGGACGCACTGCCGTGGAGCGCTGGACGGTGCAGGCCAGCGCCGCCTGGTCGCAGGAACACCTGGAGGACGACGCCCAGCGCGTGCAGGCCAAGCTGCTCAAAGCCTTTTCCGAAATCACCGGCATCCGGGCCGAGCCAGCGCACGTCGACAGTCGCCGCTGGCGCTTCGCTCAAACCACACAGCCGCTGGGCCATTCGCATCTGTGGGATGCCCAGACCGGCCTGGGTGTCTGTGGCGACTGGTGCCTGGGACACCGTGTGGAAGACGCTTTTGTCTCCGGTCTCGAATTGGCACTCACCGTGGCATGACCGGATACCGGGGTCGTTTCGCCCCGTCGCCAACCGGTGCCTTGCACGCCGGCTCACTGGTAGCCGCGCTGGCCAGCTGGCTCGACGCCCGGGCGCATCAGGGCCAGTGGCTGGTGCGCATCGAAGACGTTGACCGGCCCCGCTGCTCACCCGAGTTGGCCCGCATCATCCTGCAACAACTAGATGCCTGCGGTCTGCAATCCGACCAGCCACCTCTCTGGCAGTCCAGCCGCAGCGAGCTGTATCAACAGGCGCTCGATCAGCTGGTGGCGCGCCAGCTGGCCTACCCCTGTGCCTGCACACGGCGCGAACTCGAAGCGGCGCACAGTGACACGGCGACGCCCCGACCGCGCAACGCCGAGCTGGTCTATCCGGGGACCTGCCGCAACGGCCTCAAAGGCAGCGCGAGCAGCAACAAACCACTGGCCTGGCGAGCGCGCAGCAACTCGGGCGACCCCATCCGTTGGAGCGACCGGCGTTTGGGTGCGCAGGAACAGGATGTGGAGCGCGAAGTCGGCGACTTTGTCCTCCAACGTGCCGACGGCTGTTACAGCTACCAACTGGCCGTGGTGGTGGATGACGCTGCCCAAGGCATCACCGACGTGGTGCGCGGCGAAGACCTGAGCAACAACACGGCGCGCCAAATCCTGCTGCAACGCCAGTTGGCGCTGCCAACGCCGCGCTACCTGCACACACCGCTGGTGCTGGGCGTCAACCAGGAAAAACTGTCCAAGCAGAACGGCGCGCTGTCGATCGACAGCACACAGCCGCTGGCGGCGCTCAATCAAGCCGCCCTGGTGCTGGGTTTGCCGCCGCGCGAAGGATCGCTGTCGCAAGCTCTCAGCGCCTGGGTTGGTGACTGGAACACTCGACTCAAATCTGTAATTTGAAATAAATACTTTCAATTTGCAGACTTTTGCTATGATGCGTCAATGATTTCACGCAACATCGCGCCTTTAGTGCAGCGTCTGGCAAAGCAATACCCGGTCATCACCATCACGGGACCCCGTCAGAGCGGCAAGACCACGCTGGCAAGAAGCCTCTTTCCGGAAAAACCCTACGTCACGCTGGAAGACCCGGACGTTCGGCATTACGCCACTGCCGATCCCCGCGGCTTCTTGAGCAACTATCCGCTGGGGGCGGTATTTGACGAGATACAGCGCACACCCGAACTGCCGTCCTACTTGCAAGGAATGGTCGACGAGAACTCCGAACCGGGGCGCTTTATTCTGACGGGCAGTCAGCAGTTCGAACTGATGACACAAGTCACCCAATCACTTGCCGGGCGTACCGGTGTGCTGCGGCTACTCCCCTTCACCCTTGCCGAAGTCCGGCGCCTGAATGGCACGGCGCAAACACCGGAACTTCCCGCCAGTTTGCTCTGCGGGTTTTACCCTCGCATCCATGACCAGCACCTGAACCCGTCACAGGCCCTGGCGGACTACTTTGCCACCTATGTCGAACGTGATCTGCGGCAACTCTCCGCTGTTCATGATTTGCAACGGTTTGAGCGTTTTGTGCGCCTGTGCGCAGGTCGTACCGGACAGATCCTTAACTTGACCAGCCTCGGAAACGATGCCGGCGTTTCGCATGTCACTGCACGAGCCTGGATAGACCTGTTGCAAACCAGCTATATCGTGCACCTGCTCCCACCTTGGTTCACCAATACCAGCAAGCGCCTGGTCAAATCACCGAAACTTTATTTTTATGACGTCGGGCTGGCCTGCTGGTTATTGGGTTTGCGCACACCTGAACAAGTAGGGCGCGACCCACTTTGGGGTAGCCTGTTTGAGAACTTCATCGTCATGGAAGCGATGAAAGATCGTCTGAATGCAGGTGAAAGTTCAGAAATGTATTTCTATCGCGACTCTGACGGCACCGAAGTGGACTTGCTGCTGCCGGTAGGCCGCCAGGTGCAAGCCATTGAAATCAAGGCCGGCGCCACCGTCAACCAAGACTATTTCAAAGGGCTCAAGGCCTTTGCCGCCCACCATCCCCAAGCCTTGAGCGGTGGCAGTGTCATTTTTGGCGGGGTGAAGAGTCAAAGCCGCAGCGACTGGCCAGTCCATTCGTGGTTGGAATTACACAGCGGCAAGCCTCTTTACAATCCTGCCCTGTGAACGACCAGCCGATGCGCCCCAGCAATTTCCAGACGCCCGAAGGGGTGCCCCATCCGAAACTCATCAAGAGTTTTGTCCGGCGCACCGGCCGCACTACCACCGGCCAGGCCAAGGCCGTTGCCGAGATCGGGCCGCGTTTCATGCTGCCCTACCAGTCCAGCCTGGCCGACTGGCTTGACGCAGCGGCACCGCCCCTGATTCTGGAAATCGGCTTTGGCATGGGTGAAGCCACCGCGCACATTGCCGCCCTGATGCCGGAGAAAAACTTTCTCTGTTGCGAAGTGCATGACCCCGGCGTCGGCGCCCTGCTCAAGCGCATTGGCGAGCAGGGTCTCACCAACATCCGGATCATCGCCCACGACGCCGTCGAGGTGATCGACCAGATGTTGCCGCTGCAGTGTCTGGAGGGAGTGCACATTTTCTTTCCCGACCCCTGGCACAAGAAGCGGCACAACAAGCGGCGCCTGATCCAGGCAGCCCTGGTGACCAAGCTGGCGGCTCGCTTGAAGCCGGGCGGCTACCTCCACTGCGCCACCGACTGGCAACCCTATGCCGAACAGATTCTGCAGGTCCTTGGCGAACAACCCTTGCTGCGCAACACAGCCGCAGCAAGCCATCCGGAACTCGCCGGCTACGCGCCCAAGCCGCATTACCGGCCGCTCACCAAATTCGAGAACCGCGGCATCAAACTCGGGCACGGTGTCTGGGATGTTGTCTTTGAGCGGGTCTAGCCGCACTGGCAATTGTCGGTGCCGGCCGGTATTGTCATTGCGGGCCCCGACCCGCAATCCAGTGGTGGTGCAGCACTGGATCCCCCCGGATCGCAGTCCGGGGCAGGCTCATCGGAGTCCGGGATGACAAAGCATTTTTCCGTACCGCCCAGCCGCGATGGTGTGGGCCCGAGTTGCGTCAGCTTGCCGCCCGGTCCCTGGCACAGCATGCTCGATTTCTTTGAGCAACGTTTCCCAACCATCAGCAGAGCAATGTGGCAGCAGCGCATGGAGCAGGGACTGGTCATCGACGAGCGCGGCGCCGAGGTCACGCCAGACCGTCCTTACCAGCCGCACCAGCGCGTCTATTACTACCGCGCCGTGGTGGACGAGCCGCACATTCCGTTTGACGAAGTTGTGCTGTACCAGGACGAGCATCTGGTGGTGGCCGACAAGCCGCACTTTTTGCCGGTCGTGCCCTCAGGCAATTACCTCAACGAAACCCTGCTGCTGCGTCTCAGGCAAAAGCTCGGTCTGGCCGCGCTGGTGCCGATTCACCGGATTGACCGCGATACGGCGGGCCTGGTGCTGTTTTCAGTGCAGCCCGCCAGCCGAGCCGCGTACAGCGCCCTGTTCGCCGAGCGTCAGGTCAAGAAAACCTACGAAGCCATCGCACCGTGGCGGGGGGAATTGAGCTTTCCCATGACGCGCAAGAGCCGGATGGTCGAAGCCCGTCACTTCATGCTGCAGCACGAAGTCAGCGGCGAAGCCAATGCCGTCACGCACGTCGATGTGCTGGAAGTGCATGGCGACCTGGCGCGTTACGCGCTCAGCCCGGTCACTGGCAAGCGCCACCAGTTGCGCGTCCACATGGCGGCACTGGGGCTGCCCATCGTCGGCGATGGTCTCTATCCAACGCTGACACCCGAGGGGCAAGTCGATTACGACCGACCACTGCAGTTGCTGGCCCGGTCGATTGAATTTGTTGATCCCGTGAGCGGGCAGCGAAGGCATTTTGAGAGCGGGCGTCGCCTACTTTTCCCGTTGTCCGGGCAGGGCAAGTAACTCGCGTTCCATGCGCCGAATGCCCTTGACCAGGTTCTTGAAACTGGAAGATCTCTCGTTAGCTGCATCGAGGTACTTTCCGATTTCACGCGATCCGCTTACTTTTTGGTAAGCGCCTGAAGTCAACGCGTGCAACTCTTTGCTCGGGTTACCCAAGCGATCCGGGCTGCGGAACTTGGCGGTTGGTTGCAGCCGCACCAGATCGTTCACTTTAAGACCTTGCTCCACAGCCGATAAATCGGCAAGGTAATAGCTTTCCAATTCCGTGCAGGCGATCCGAACCATGCTCTTGTCCTGCCGCCCTGCGTGCCGACAGCGCTCAATCAGTTGCGCTTTCAGTGCCACGCAGTCCGGCGCGTTGTCCTGATCACGCAGCACGATGAAACGTGCCTGCGGATTGACATAACCGCGCAGGCGCTTAGACATTTGCCGTTCCAGATCTTGCTTGCCCTCAAATCGGATCAATCGGGGGAAAATATCCGGGTGCAGTATCCGCGGCAGCAAGCTCTCCAGCATAGCTTTGGCTGACGCCTCTTCCAGCAAGAACACTAGTTCCTTCATTGCGGGTCGGCTCCCTCAAAGAAGCCCTGCTTCCAGAGGAATCCCATTTGGTCACCGTCGGCCATATAGGCGGCAATTTGAGCGTCATCGCGCGCACGACGAATTTCGGTACCACCACCGTGTTTGACCAGCCAACACACTTCGTCCAGCCCTACGGCATTCAGAAAATCGGGCGAGTGGGTGGAAACTAGCACCTGCCCACCGCGTTGAGCGTACAGCCGAAACTCCTCGGCCAGTTCCACCATCAGCGTCGGGTAAAGTTGATTCTCCGGCTCCTCCACACACAACAACGGATGCGGCCGGGGGTCATGTAGCAACACCAGATACGCAAACATCTTGATCGTCCCATCCGACACATAGCGATCCAGAAAAGGAGTTTTGAAAGAACCATCCTGAAAACGCAACGTGAGAAAGCCGTCATCCATCAACAGCGGCTCAACCGATTTCACACCCGGCACCCTGCGGGCCATCGTATCGAGAATCCGCTTGAAGGTATTCGGATGCTGCTCGAACAGGTACTGCGCAACACGTGGCAGGTTGTCACCGGTTTCCGACAAATGTTCTGAATCTCCCGCCGCCTCTTTGCGACCGCGTGCGGCACTGATATGAAAGTCGGACACGTGCCAGGACTCAATCAATTGCCGGAAAGCATTGGCAGCCTTGAATCGTTCAAACTGCCCAAGACCCTTGATGGCGAGCGTGTCAGGACCCACTTTTTGAGTCTCTCGAGCCAACTCTTCATCAGCCTTGTTGAAGTCCTCTTCGTTGGTGATGGCATAACCCTCACCCGCAGAAAAGTCGAGAAAATGATAAGGACTGCCGTAACGCCCACGCTTGTAGCGCAACAACTCGCGTTGCACGATGGGCGAGCCATCTTGCTCACCAATTTCCAGTGAATACGTGACCAGCCGCTCGACCCCTGTGATCAGCATGCGGTACTGGATTTCGATCAAAATCATGTCCGTCTCCGCATCCCGGCTCAACACTTCGCGAAAACGCCCGCGCTTGTCCAGCGCCTGGCGCACGGTGCCCTTCAGGCAGTCGTGCAGGAAGCCAAACACATCGAACAAAGTTGTTTTGCCAGAGCCATTGGCACCCACAACGACCAGGAAGGACGGGATGTCCTTCAGATGCACATCGCGAAACGCCTTGAAATTTTTCAAGCGAATGGATTCAATTTTCATGCGTGGATCCTGTTCTGCACGAGGCCAGACGAAGCAGTCGCTTATCGTGCTGGCTGAATATCGAAGAATTTGACATTACCGACTTGCCCCGCCCCTTCGTGGTCTTCAACATTACAGCGAATTGCCCAGACTTCACCCTGCCTCCAGTCTAGCCGACCTCATGGTGAAAACCCGATTTCAGTCGAAAGCGGCGCGCAGAAGTTCGCGCACGCGCGCATAGGCCTGCTCCCGCGCTTCGGGGTTCGGCCCGGCGTGCACACCCTGACCGGGATGCACACCATTGGGCACATCCGTTCGCAGTTTGACTACGCCCAGCGGATTGTCGAAGTCGTGATAACCGTCGGCGTAAACATGCACCTCCGCCCTTACTTCCTTACCCAGGGCAACGCAGGGTCCGGGTGGCGTCCAGTCGTCCAGCGCGCCGAGCAGCATCACGAGTTGCGTGTTGGGCTGATAGCCGGTCTTGCGCGCGGCGCTGCAACCCGGGTAGAAGGCGATGGCAACACGGGGCTTGACGGTCTGCGCCACCACCTGCGCCTGTTTTGCATCGGTTGCTGCCAGCACCGCGCTGCCGCCATGCGACCAGCCGAGCAAGGCCACTCTGGATGAATTCGCCCAGGGCTGGGCTGCCACCCAGTTCATCCCGGCCAGCGTGTCGTGACGCCGCTCGGTCTGCGTGATCGAACGGCTACCGATTTTTTGCGTACAGATCTGTGTCAAACCGCGTGAGCTCAGGCTGTCCGGAAACAGCACCGCATAGCCTTGTGCCAGCAGCATGTCGGCCATGGCCTGATGGCGCGCATTGAGTTGCCCCTGGCGTGTGCCCGCCCTGGCATAAAGGCCACCGCAACCATGCAGTGCCAGCACGGTGCCCCTGGCTTGTTCGGGCGGCTGAAACAGCCAGGCCTTGATCGGCGTACCGTCCAGACTGGCAAAGCTGACCTGCTGCTGCCCGGCTGCGCTCGACAGGGTGGCAAGCAAGCTCAGCCAGAACAGGCAAGCCAGCCGAAGGACTTTCCATGAACAGTCCCAGCTCTGCTTGTCATTGCGGGCCCCGACCCGCAATCCATGGCTCGCGTGGCACTGGATCCCGGATGTTGAAACCCCGGACCCCGGATCGAGCCCGGGGCAAGCTCTGATCCGGGGCCGGGATGACCCGCTGCCAGTGCGGGACGACAATTTTGGTTTCAAGGCCCGCATGCGGTATCAGGCCAGTTTCGAAGGACTCGCGACGACCGATCCATCTACTTGAAAATCAAAGTCGCTCGGTCACCCAGGCCATCACACTGGCTAGCGCAGGATCCAGCTTGCCCGGTTCGGTGCCGCCGGCCATCGCCATATCCGGCTTGCCGCCGCCCTTGCCGCCGACCTGCGCGGCAATGAAATTCACCAACTCGCCGGCCTTCACCTTGCCAATGCTGTCGGGCGTGACGCCAGCGGCGATCTGCACCTTGCCGCCGTCCACCACGGCCAGCACGATCACGGCCGTTTTCAGCTTGTCCTTGAGCTTGTCCATGGTCTCGCGCAGGGTCTTGGCATCGGCCCCATCCAGGCGCGCCACCAGCACCTTGACGCCCTTCACCTCCACCGCCTGCGAGAGCATTTCATCGCCCTGGCTGGAAGCCAGCTTGCCCTTGAGCGCAGCGACTTCTTTCTCCAGCGATTTCACGTTGTCGAGCACATGCGAGATGCGCTCGCGCAGTTCCGCCACCGGTGCCTTCAGCGCGCCGGCGGCCTGCGTCACCGTGCTCTCCAATTCCTGCAGATAGACCAGCGCATTCTGGCCGGTGACAGCCTCGATGCGGCGCACGCCGGAGGCCACACCGCCTTCCGACACGACCTTGAACAAACCGATATCGCCGGCGCGCTGCACGTGCGTGCCACCGCACAGTTCGCGGCTACCGCCAATGTCCATCACACGCACGGTCTCGCCGTACTTCTCGCCAAACAACATCATGGCACCGGTCTTCTGCGCCGACTCGATGTCCATGACACGGGCCTGGGTGGCGCCGTTGGCCAGAATTTCGGAGTTGACGCGGGCCTCGATCTCGCGAATCTCGGCATCGCTCACCGGCGCGTTGTGGGCAAAGTCAAAACGGGTGCGCTCGGCGTTGACCAGCGAACCCTTTTGCTGCACATGGCTGCCCAGCACTTCGCGCAGCGCCTTGTGCATCAGGTGCGTCACGCTGTGGTTGCGCTGCGTCGCGTTGCGACGCGCCGCGTCCACGTGCGCAGTGACCGAATCACCGACCTTGAGCGAGCCACTGGCCAGGCGCCCATGGTGGCCAAACACATCGGCCTTGATTTTTTGCGTATCCAGAACTTCAAACAGCGCGCTGTCGCAGAAGATGGCTCCGGCATCACCGACCTGGCCACCGCTCTCGCTGTAAAACGGTGTGCTGGCAAGCACCACCGCTCCGGCCTGACCGGCTGTCAGCGCCGACACCGCGACCCCATCGACGTAGAGCGCCAGCACTTTGCTGGCCTCGGTCAGACTCTCGTAACCGACAAAATCGTTGCCGTCGCCGCTGTAGTCCAGCGCCTTATCCATCTTGAACTTGCCAGCCGCGCGGCCCTGGGCCTTCTGCTTTTCCATCGCGGCATGAAAACCGGCTTCGTCCACCGTCAAACCGCGCTCGCGGCAAACGTCGGCCGAAAGGTCCAGCGGAAAGCCAAAAGTGTCATGCAGCTTGAAGGCGACCTCGCCCGGCAGTACCTTGACGCCATCGGCGAGTGCGCCATCCAGAATCTGCATGCCGATTTCCAGCGTCTCAAAGAAGCGCTCTTCTTCCTGCCGTAGCACATCGACGATGCGTGTGGACTGCGTCGCCAGATTCGGATAGGCCGCGCCCATCAAGGCTGCCAGATCGGGCACCAGCTTGTGGAAAAAAGGCGTCTTCTTGCCCAGTTTGTAGCCGTGGCGGATGGCGCGGCGGATGATGCGGCGCTGTACGTAACCACGCCCCTCGTTGGACGGATTGACGCCGTCGCTCACCAGGAAGGCGGTGGCGCGGATATGGTCGGCAATGACACGCAGGCTGCTGTTGCCCAGATCCGCGCAACCGGTCTCGCGCGCAGCGGCCTTGATCAGCGCGGTAAAGATGTCGATCTCGTAATTGCTGTGCACGTGTTGCAGGATGGCCGCCAGGCGCTCCAGCCCCATGCCGGTATCGACGCAGGGCGCCGGCAGCTTGACCAGGCTGCCGTCAGCCTGCATGTCGAACTGCATGAACACATGGTTCCAGATTTCAATGAAGCGGTCGCCGTCTTCACCCGGACTGCCGGGTGGCCCGCCAGGGATGTGTTCGCCGTGATCGTAAAAAATTTCCGAGCAGGGCCCGCAGGGTCCGGTGTCGGCCATCATCCAGAAGTTGTCGGAAGCGTACTTCTTGCCCTTGTTGTCGCCGATGCGGATCACGCGCTCGGGCGGCAGGCCAATTTCCTTGGTCCAGATGTCGTAGGCTTCGCTGTCGTCAATGTAGACCGTGGCCAGCAGTTTGTCTGCCGGCAAGCCGTAAACCTGGGTCAGGAGTTCCCAGCCCCATTGGAGCGAGTCGCGCTTGAAATAGTCCCCAAAACTCCAGTTGCCCAGCATCTCGAAGAAGGTGTGATGGCGCGCCGTGTAGCCCACGTTTTCCAGATCGTTGTGCTTGCCACCCGCACGCAGGCAGGCCTGCACTGAAGCGGCGCGGACGTAGGAGCGTTTGTCGGTTCCGAGAAAGACGTCCTTGAACTGCACCATGCCCGAGTTGGTGAACATCAGCGTCGGATCATTGCCGGGCACCAGCGGGCTCGATGCCACCACGGTGTGTCCCTTGGACTCGAAGAAGTCAAGAAATATCTTGCGGATATCGGCAACGCTGGCAGGAATAACAGTTGAATTCATGGTGGGAGCAAGGGTTGGGGAGTTCGTCCGGGAAGCGGGGAATTTTAAGTCATAGCCGTCCTTGGCACCGCCCTGAAACCGCCGCCATCAGAAACTTGTCGCCATCGGTACTCGAAGCCGGCCAAAAATCAGCTACGCTCGCT
>QYPX01000028.1 GCA_007280205.1 Comamonadaceae bacterium | reverse complement strand
ATATTGAAACAACCGAATTTACGGGCCCCCACGCTTGCCACTTCGTGTGCTGCGCTGCCCCCCGAGGGGGCCGTGCCCTCGGGCAGGTCCCGGAGGGACTGCACGACAGGCTTGGGGCGGCCCGGCGCGGCGGCCATCATATCCAACACCCACTGTGGGAGGATGAGGCCATAGGCCGCCACCACCATGGCGTCGGCCTGCGCCGCCTCGATGGCCGCTTTGGCCGCCTGCGCGTCCTCAGGGTACTTGCCGTCCAACCGCAGGCTGCGCGGCTGCAGCACGGGCATACCGTGCTCGAGCGCGTACTGCTTGACGCTGGATGCCTGCAGCTTCATGCCACGCCCGGCGGGACGATCAGGCTGTGTCAGCACCAGTGCAACTTCGTGACCGCCCTGCTGCAGTTGTTCCAGCGCAACCCGGGCAAATTCCGGTGTGCCGGCGAAAATCAGTCTCACCGGGCTTCCTCACGCTGTGCCTTGAGCATCTTCTTCTTGATCCGGTTGCGTTTCAGGGGTGAGAGGTATTCAACAAAAACCTTGCCCAGCAAGTGGTCCATCTCATGCTGGATGCAGACCGCCAGCAAACCTTCGGCCTGCACCACCTGCGATTGGCCCCTGCCATCGAGAGCGCTGACGGTAAGCGCATCAAATCGCTCGACACCGTCGTAAATACCGGGCACCGACAGGCAGCCTTCCTCGTTGAGGTGGCTTGTCGAACTGGTCCAGACCACTTGGGGATTGATCAGCACCACAGCCTGGTCACGTTGCTCCGATACGTCAATGACGATCACACGTTCATGAACATCAACCTGGGTCGCGGCCAAACCAATGCCCTTGGCCTCGTACATGGTCTCCAGCATATCGGCAACCAGTCTGCGAACGCGTTCATCAACGACGGGAACCGGCTTGGCGACGGTCTGCAATCGTGCATCAGGGAAGAAAAGAAGGGTAAGTAAAGCCATGTTTTAATTGGATTCCAGATGTCGCTATTTTCGCTACTTTTATGTCCCCCTCCAGCTCGCACCCCCTAAAAGCGTTGCCCTCTGCAGGGCTTGAGAGCAAAATTGCGCCAGATTATCAAGGGAACCCAGTGCAACCGATCATGACAAACAGCAGGACCGTAAAGTTCAAAGTGACGGCGCAGCTCGCCGGCCTGAGCCTGGCATGGCTCGCGGCAGCGCCGGTGCCGGCCCTGGCGCAGCCCCTGGCGGTGACGCCCCAACAAAAGGCCACGGCAGACCAGGTGGCGCACAGTGGCATTGCCCTGAGCGCGCTCGCCGCCAATGCGCCTGAGAGCTACAGCGTCAAGGGTGGCGACACCTTGTGGGGCATCGCTACCTTATTCCTGAAGTCTGCCTGGCGCTGGCCCGAGTTGTGGGGCATGAATCTGGCCGACATCAAGAATCCACACCTGATTTACCCCGGACAAATGCTTTATCTGGAAAAGAAGGACGGACAAGCGACCCTGCGTAGCGTCGCCAATTCTGCCGTTCCCGCCACCGGCGTCGCCGCAAGCGCCGCCGAGCCGCTGGCCACGGTACGCCTGTCGCCCCGTACCCGCTACGAAGCGCTGGGTAGTGGCGCCGTCCCGGCTCTGAAATTTCACTTGATCGAGCCCTATCTGGCAGAACCGGTGATCGTTGACGAAAGCGTGATGCGCTCCGCGCCACGCATCGTGGCGACGCAGGAAGGGCGCGTCCTGTTGACCAAAGGGGATCGCGCCTATGCCCGCGGGCCGGCCGATGCCGCCTTGAAGGATGACCTCAGCCAGAAGCAGCAGATGTACCGGATATTTCGCGAGGCCACAGCACTGAAAGACCCGATCACTGGTGAGGTTCTTGGTTTGGAAGCACAGTATCTGGGCAAGGCCCTGCTGGCGCGCAGCGAGGTGAGCGAGCAGTCGCAGGACAAGGATGGCAAGAGCCGCACCGACACCATTCCAGCCACGATTGACATCACTGCGGCCAAAGAAGAAATTCGCGTTGGCGACCGGTTGTTGCCCGAACCCGAGCGGCAATTGCTTAATTACGTGCCGCATGCGCCGCAGACCAGGACCGATGCCAGAATCGTTTCCGTGTACGGCAATGCCGTCGTCAACGCAGCACAAAATCAGGTGGTCGCGATCAATCGCGGCACGCGAGACGGCATCGAGAACGGCCATGTGCTGGCCATTCTGAAGGATGGCGCGCGACTGATTGACAAGACCGATGAAGCGCGAACCGAGCTCAAACTGCCCGATGAGCGCAACGGATTGCTGATGGTGTTCAAGACTTTCGACCGGCTTTCCTACGCCCTGATTATTGAAATCATCGACAGCGCGCGCGTCGGCGACCGGTTGGTCAACCCGCGCTGAGTCTGCTGCGCCATGCAGTCCATGCAGCGGCCCGAACTTGAAGGCTGGTTGCGTCTGACGCTGGCGCCGGGCGTCGGCAACATCACGGCGCGCAAATTGCTCAGCGCGTTCGGACTGCCGCAGTCAGTATTCGAGCAGTCGACCACGGCGCTGCGTCAAGTGCTTGGCGACACTCAAGCGATGGCGCTGCGCCAGACGCAGACGCAATTGCCTGAACTTCTCGAACTGAGCTGGAAATGGTTGCAGGAATCCGGCGAGGGTGCCGCTCAGCGCCGGATTCTGGTTCTCGGCGACGCCGACTATCCCGCCTCTTTCCTGACGATCGACGATCCGCCCTTGATGCTCTACCTGCTCGGTGCCGGCCAGATCGCCGGCACTGGCCTGGCCGACGCGCTGCTGAGCAGCATTGCCGTGGTTGGAAGTCGCAACCCGACGCCACAGGGTGCGCTCAATGCGCGACTCTTTTCCAGGGCGCTCGGAGAAGCGGGCCTGTCCATCGTCTCCGGTCTGGCCCTGGGCGTTGACGGCGCCGCTCACGAGGGCGCGCTGGAGAGTCTTGCCGCCGGTTCGGAGCGACTCGCCACGGTGGCAGTGGTCGGCACCGGACTGGACCGCGTCTACCCCAAGCGGCATCTGGAACTGGCGCACCGGATCGCACGGCATGGTCTGTTGCTGAGCGAGTACCCCTTGGGTACACCCCCTTTGATCGCCA
Source organism: Comamonadaceae bacterium (assembly GCA_007280205.1). Lineage (GTDB taxonomy): Bacteria > Pseudomonadota > Gammaproteobacteria > Burkholderiales > Burkholderiaceae_C > Rhodoferax. The sequence goes on along the minus strand of QYPX01000028.1, from coordinate 14,422 downwards.
ATTTTCCGAGACGCAATCGCCTGATCGCCGGCTTGGCCCAGGGTACGCTGGTGGTGGAAGCCGCGTTGCGCTCGGGCTCGCTGATCACCGCGCGGCTGACAGCGGAGCAGGGCAAGGAAGTTTTTGCCATCCCCGGCTCGATTCATTCACCGCAGGCGCGTGGCTGTCATGCCCTGATCAAGCAGGGCGCCAAACTGGTCGAGTCGGCGCAGGACATCCTGGAAGAACTGAAATTGGATTTTGTGCCGCAGCCGGCCAGGCACAGCGCGGCGAACCGCGGCAAGCACGAACTCGGTGGACCCGACCCGACGCAGCACTTGCTTGTGCTGATCGGTTTCGATCCGGTCGGGCTGGACGCGCTGCAAGCACGCTCGGGCCTGGAGACGGCACAGTTGCAGGCGCAATTGATGACGCTTGAACTTGCTGGTGAGCTGGCGCGCCTGCCCGGCGGCCTGTTCCAGCGCGTCAAATAGCTCAACCCAACAAACGCTCCGGATTGGCGTTGAGCTTGACCAGCGCGTCGCGCGTGGCGCGCACGGTCAGCGCCTCCTGCTCCTGCGGTACCAGCAGGCCCGCCTGCAGATAGGCAGCCAGTCGTCTGGCCTGGATCAAATAGCTGCGCCCGTCGCTCGAAGCAAACAGATTCAGGTGTTTGCGCTCGCTGCGCCAGACAAACTGCACCTGCGCCACCCGCCCGTTGTGGTCCAGCGTAAACCAGGCACCCACCTGCAACTGCTGCGACCATGAAATCATGGCCGGTGTCGGCTTGGATCCGCCGTCGGTGACGACGTCGATATTGGATGCATCAATGCCGAGCATCATTTCGATGCTCTGCGCATCCAGCGGCAAATCACCCGTGCCTTCGTCGGTGACAAAGTCTTCCAGATTGGCCAGCCGCTCGGCCATCGCGGCAATCTGCTCGCTCGGGATCGCCTGCGTCTTGGAGACAAAAGCGTCGGCCAGCGTATCACTGATGGTCTTGATGTGAGCGTCCTGTTCGGTCGACCCGATACCAAGCAAGGTCATGCCGGAGCGCAACTTTTGCAGCAACTGCGGCAGGTCGCGAATGACGCGAGCGCGGTCAGCGCGATTCGGTTTGGCACTGGCCGACCAGACCAGATCGGATGCCAGTTTTTTCAGACTCAACGTCTCTTCGTGCTGCGGGCCTTGGCGCACCGCCGCCAGCGCCAGCACCTCGGCCCAGACCTTGAACAGAAACTGTCGAATCTCATCGCGTACCGGCAGGTCCTTGAGCAGGTTGCGCATCTCGATCGTGTACTGGATCGTCAGCATTTCCTTCTGCTCCACCTGCTGCGCCACACCCACCACTTTTTGCGTTGAGTCGCGCCCGGTCAGGAACTGCGCCAGAAATTTCTGGAACTCGTCATAAACCAGCTGATAGACACGCTTGCCGGTTTCCGGGTACTGCTCGATGACCTGAACCACCCGCTTGATTTCGCTCTCCAGCGGACCGCCATTGATGCCGCTGGCGTCAAACCCCATGACGCAGGAACCCATGCGGTCAATCAGCTGACGCGCCGGGTGATCCACGGTGCCAAAAAAATCCGGCTCCGCCAGGGCCACGCGCAGAACCGGCATTTGCAGTCGGGCAAACCAGACCCGGATGCCGGGCGGGATCCGCTCTTCCTGCAAAATCGCCTGAAACATCAGCGCCACGATTTCAATGGTTGCCTTCTCGCCCTTGGTTTCCGCCTTGTTCTTGAGGTCGGTGGTGCGCCGCCGCAGGTCTGCCGAGACCCTGGCGACCCCAGCCGGGCTGTAATCCTCCAGCACGGTGGCACTGCCTCCAGCCGCCGCTGATGGCGCTGCAATGGCAGCAGCCAGCGCAGGCGAAGGCGCTCGGTGCACCGTCGCCTCAAAATCGACACCGCCCGAGTTACCGAGCAAGCGTTTGAGCTGCCCCACCACACCGGCTGCACGGCTGCGCGCCCTGGCCAGCGGGGTGGTACCTGTCATCATGCGGGTTTCTTCGGCGGCACTGCCGCCATCGGAGCCGTAACCGCCCGTAGATGGCCGGCTTCGCGCTCGCTCGAGCGCGCCGGAGCCAGCGGGCCCTCGGGCCGGCGCGGCGCCGAAAATGGGCGCGCCCGTAGAGCTGACCGAACCCTGTTCGCTTTGCCAGCCCAGGCGCCCGGCAAATGGAGCAGCCGTCCGCTGCGCAGCAGGCACCCCCGCTCGCGAGGCACCGGCTTCATGGGGAGCGGCTTCGCTGGCCGGCGGCGCTTGAACCGCTGTCTTGGCGGCGGTCGGCGCGACATGGCCGGTCACCACCGGTGAGCGCGAAATCCGGTCGGACAATTCAATGGTTGGGAAAACGCCCTGCTCAATCAGGAAAGCGTTGGCTCTGGTATAGGCCTGTCTGATACCTTCGGTCAACAATTTTTGCGCTACGTCATTGACCATGGCCCAGGCGTCGCGCGACAGGTCAAGACCGGCCCAGCGCTCCACCACGGCCAGAAACAACACCTCGGGCCGCAAAATATCGTCGCCTTCGAGCTCCGGCGTGCCCAGCAACTGCTTCATGCGAAACAGCAGATCGTTGTATTCGGCGCCAGCCTGCTCGAGCACACCGATGGCCAGACGCGATGCCAGAATCTTGTTTTCAGCGACATCGGTCGCCACCAGTTCAAAAGCACCGTCGAGCGCCCTGTTGACCTTCGGCGGCGCTGGCTGCAAGGCCAGGGCCCAGACTTTGCGTGTGCCGTCGACCCAATTCGCCCGGGCTTTCTGGTAGGCGGTCCAGGCGTCACGTCGATTCTGCTTTTCCCGCGAGGGTGCTGCCTCATCCATCAACTCGCTGAATCGCTCCAGCACGACGTCGCCAAGCTGCTCCATGACGCGCCCCGCATCACGCACAAAGCGACGCCGCGTTTCCTGCGGTAGTTGCTCGCGTTGTGTCACAGTTGCTTGCGTAGCCATACCCTCTTTTCCGGTCAAACCGTGGCGCCAGCGTTGGGATCGTTCGGGTCACCGTCTTTCTTGGTGCCACCCTTGATCAGGTCTTCGCGCTGGATGCCCAGCCACATGGCGATCGCCGCCGCGACAAAGACCGAGGAGTAAATGCCAAACAGGATACCAATCGTCAAAGCCAGGGCAAAGTAGTGCAGTGTGGCGCCACCAAAAAGCAACATCGACAACACCATCAACTGCGTGCAGCCGTGCGTGATGATGGTCCGGCTGATGGTCGAGGTGATAGAACTGTCGATGATTTCTATCGTGTTCATCTTGCGATAACGCCGGAAATTCTCGCGAATCCGGTCAAAAATCACGACCGACTCATTGACCGAATAACCCAGCACCGCCAGCACGGCCGCGAGCACCGGCAGCGAGAACTCCCACTGGAAAAAAGCGAAAAATCCCAGAATGATGATGACGTCGTGCAAATTGGCGATGATGGCCGCCACAGCAAACTTCCACTCAAAGCGCATGGCAAGGTAAAGCATGATGCCGATCACCACCGAAGCCAGTGCCTTCAAGCCGTCGGTGGCCAGTTCATCACCGACTTGCGGGCCGACGAACTCGGTGCGGCGCATGGACGCAGAGGCGTCAGCCGCCTTCAGTGCCGTCATGACCTGTTCGCTCTGCTGCGCCGAACTGACGCCTTTTTGCACCGGCAGACGGATCAGCACATCCCGCGCCGTGCCGAAATTTTGTACCTGCACGTCCTTCAGGCCGAGTGCCTCCACCGCACTGCGCACGCCGTTGAGGTTGGCCGGCTGGGCGTAGCCGACTTCCATCAAGGTGCCACCGGTAAATTCAACCGACAGATGCAGACCCCGGCTGAACAGGAAAAAGACGGCCGCCAGAAACGTGACCAACGACACCAGGTTGAAGATCAGCGCATGCCGCATGAACGGGATATCGCGCTTGATTTTGAAAAATTCCATGCAATATCTCCGTTACTGAGGCGCGACCTGATTGCCGGCATCGGGACGCCAGACCGTGCCAATGGACAGGCTCTTGAGCTTGTTCTGTCGGCCGTACCAGAGATTGACCAGGCCTCTGGAGAAAAACACCCCCGAGAACATGCTGGTCAGGATGCCCAGGCAATGCACCACGGCAAAACCGCGCACCGGCCCCGAGCCAAAGGCCAGCAGGGCCAGCCCGGCGATCAGAGTGGTGACGTTGGAGTCGAGAATGGTGGCCCAGGCCCGGTCATAGCCGGCATGAATCGCCGCCTGCGCCGACGCGCCGTTGCGCAATTCCTCACGAACCCGCTCGTTGATCAGCACGTTGGAGTCAATCGCCATGCCGAGCACCAGCGCCATCGCAGCCATACCGGGCAGCGTCAGGGTCGCCTGCAGCATCGACAACATGGCCACCAGCAGCAGCAGATTGACGGCCAGCGAAATACTCGAGAACATGCCAAACAGCACGTAATACATGCACATGAAAACCGCCACCGCCGCGAAGCCGTAGGTGACGCTGTTAAAACCCTTGGCGATATTCTCTGCGCCCAGGCTCGGCCCAATGGTGGTTTCCTCGATGATCTCCATCGGCGCAGCGAGTGATCCGGCGCGCAGCAACAAGGCCGTGTCGTTGGCTTCCATGGAGGTCATGCGGCCGGAGATCTGCACCCGGCCACCGCCAATTTCAGAGCGGATCACCGGCGCCGTGACGACCTCACCCTTGCCCTTTTCAAACAGCAGGATCGCCATGCGCTTGCCAACACTCTCACGCGTCACGTCCCTGAAGATGCGCGCGCCCTTGGCGTCCAGTGTCAGATTGACCACTGCCTCCTGCGTCTGACTGTCAAAGCCGGGTTGCGCGTCAGTCAGGTTTTCGCCGGTCAGGATGACCTGTTTCTTGACGATCACCGGTTGACTGTTGCGCTCCAGATAGCGCTCGGAGCCAAAGGGCACGGCGGCAGCGCCGCTCTCGGCAGCGCGCGCTTCGCTGGTCTCGTCGACCATGCGCACTTCCAGCGTCGCCGTGCGTCCCAGAATGTCCTTGGCCTTGGCCGTGTCCTGGACGCCAGGCAACTGCACCACGATCCGGTCCAGACCCTGCTGCTGAATCACCGGCTCGGCCACCCCGAGTTCATTGATCCGGTTGTGCAGGGTGGTGATATTTTGTTTGAGTGACTGATCCTGCACCCGACGCGCCGCCTCGGGTTTGATGCTGGCGGTCAGCCTGAACTCTGTTCCATCGGGCGCCTCGATCGTCTGCAGATCCGCAAACTGGTCCAGGATCAGCGCCTTGGCTGCGCCCAGTGTCGGCATGTCCCGAAAACGCACTTCAATGGTCTGGCCGTTGCGGCTGATACCGCTGTGGCGCACATTCTTTTCACGCAAGCTGGTGCGAATGTCGCCCGACAGGGATTCCGCCTTCTTGGCCAGCGCCGCCTGCATATCCACCTGCAGCATGAAATGCACGCCACCGCGCAAATCCAGCCCCAGATACATCGGGAAGGCATGCAGGGAAGTGAGCCAGACCGGCGAGCGCGAAAGCAGGTTCAGGGCCACGATGTAGCCCGCATTGGCCGCATCCGGAATCAGGGCTTTTTGAATCGCATCCTTGGCCTTGAGCTGGGTCTCGGTGTTGCCAAAACGCGCCTTCACCGAGGTGTTGTCCAGCGTCACAAAATCAGCCGTAAGTCCGGCCGCCTTCAGGATCTCTTCGACCCGCAGCTTGGTGCTGTCGTCAACCTTGATGGTGACTTTGGCCGACGAGACCTGCACCGCAGGCGCCTCGCCAAAAAAATTCGGCAGGGTGTGCAAAAACCCCACCACCAACGCGATCAAAATGATCGTGTACTTCCATATCGGGTAACGATTCATGATCGCGTGTCTTGCTTACTTGATGCTGCCTTTGGGCAGAACCTGTACCACGGCACTGCGCTGCACCTGCAGTTCCACACCGCTGGCAACTTCCAGGCTCAGGTAGCTGTCGCCGAGCTTGGCGACCTTGCCCAGTACACCACCCGCGGTAGCGACCTCGTCACCCTTGGCCAGCGAATCAATCATGGTCTTGTGCTCCTTTTGCTTCTTCATCTGGGGACGAATCATCACAAAATAAAGCACCACAAACATCAACACCAGAGGCAGCATGCTCATGAGTGAGGACTGCATATCACCGCCAGCGGCGGCGGTCTGAGCAAAAGCGGAAGAAATAAACACGGAAATACTCCAAATCTGACGGCCCGCTATTGTATGCGGCGCGGCTTGGTGCCGGCGTTGCGGGGGTCAAAGTGTCTGCTCAGCGGCTCTTGGGCCAAAGTACCCAAAGCCGCAGCGGCTGTTTCAAGCGACCCGCGAGCTCGGCCGCTGCGTCGCCTGAACCAGCAAAATAGTCGGCTCGCACGGCACCGGTGATGGCGCTGCCGGCGTCCTGCGCCAGCACCAGCTTTTGCAGGCGAACGGCCGGTCCGCTCGAGGCCAGCCAGACCGGTGTGCCGTAGGGAATGCTGGAAGGATCGACGGCAATGGAGCGCCCCGGCGTCAGCGCCACACCCTGCGCGCCTGTCGGACCCCAGACACCCTCCTGCTCCGACAAACGCTGCTCCCGAAAGAAAACCACGCGCGGATTGCTCCAGAGCAGTTCATTGACACGCTCGGGGTTGCGCTGCAGCCAGGCCTTGATCGAGGGCCAGGAGGCATCGCGCAGCGCACCCTGATCAATCAGCCAGCGTCCGACACTCTTGTAGGGATGCTCGTTGGAGCCGGCATAAGACAAGCGCAGTGTGACTGGCGTGCCGTCGGCCTGACTCACGCGCAAACGCCCACTGCCCTGAATCTGCAATATCAGCGCGTCAATCGGATCGGCCAGAAAGGCAATTTCACGGCCCCGCAGCGCCGCCTGAGCCTGCGCCGACGTATCGATTTCCTGTCGCGTGTACCAGGGCTTGCGCTGCGCCAGACCGACCGGCGGCTGGTACAAGGGAATGGAGAACTGGGCGCTGGCCCGGCGCGAGGCTTGCAGCACCGGCTCAAAATAGGCGGTCAACAGGCCTTCGGTCGTTCCGTCCATCGCCTCCACCTGGTAGGGCTGCAAGCGTGCCATCAGCCAGGCGCGCTGCTGGTCAGCGTCGGCGATGCTGAGCGTCCTCACCTGGGCGCATAGCGGCGCGAACACCGGTCCGGGCCGCTCACAACTCTTCAGCCAGGCGTTCCAGGCCTCGTGCAGCGCATCGTCCTGCCAGCCCGGCAGATCGGCCCAACGCACTGCAGTCCAGCGGCTCCTGGCCTGCAAAATCGGCGCCGCCAAGGGCTGTTGATCTTCGATCTGCCCGGCGCTGGGCAAGGCCACTGGCGCGACCTGCCTCTGGGTCACGCTCTCCTGCACAGGCGGTGGTGGTGGCGGCTTGCTCGCGCAGGCCGCGAGCAAGCCCAGCAGCAGGGCGCGCGCCGCCGATGCAAGTGCTCGGCGCAAGCCCTTACCGAGTGACATCATCGGGTTGAGCGGCCGGCGCCTTGTGATCGACCTTGGTGATTTTCGGATCCGCCCAGCTGCCATCGATGTGAAACTCCTGCGTCGCCGCCTCGTTCAAAGACCGGCGCAACAAGAGCTGTGCCAGAAAGGTGGAGAGGCCAATCGCCGGATTGATCACCGAGGCAATCAGTGAAGCGGTGCCGGCGTTGATTTCCGGTACCACCACGACCTTGAGATCCTGCGTCTCCCGGGCCAGATCGGCACGACCCTCCATCAACACGGCGGCGTTGACCCCCTTCATCTGCAAATTGTTGGTCTTGGCAATGCCTTGTTCGATGCCGACATCGCCGCGAAAGAAATCAAAGGCAAAGCCGTCGCTGAAAACGTCCCTGAAATCGAGCGTCAGGCGTCGCGGCAAGGCCTGCAGACTGAGCACCCCGAGCAACTTGGCAATGCCGGGATCGTTCGCCTTGAGAAACTGCCCGTTCTCGATGTTGACAGTGAAAGCACCCGTCATCGAGGGGTAGTCCAGACTGAAGGGCGAGCCCAGCCAGGCGACCTGCCCCTCCATCTTGCCACGCCCTTTGCGCACCACGTCCTTCATGCCAAAACGCGCCAGCAGCTCGCCGCCATCTGCCACATCGAGTTTGAAATTCATCACTGTGCGCCGCCGCTCCGCCGCAACGCGCGAGTCTGGCGCCACAGGCAGACTGCTCTGGGCGTTGACGCCGCTCCAACTGCCGCTGGCCGTCAGCGAGGCTTCGGGCGCACTGATATTGAACTTGCTCAGGCGCCACTCACGCGTGCCGCCACTGCGCCCTTGCGTCCCGGCACCCCGGTTGATGGCCTCGACTTCCAGACGCCCGAGCCGCTTGCCGCGCAATTCAAAATCTTCCACCACAATGTCGAGCGCCGGAATGCTGGCCGGTTGCTCGTTCAGCAGCGCCTCGACCTCACTGACATCACTGGGAGCCACGGTCAGCTTGCCCAGTCTGGCATAAACCCGCCCGGCGTTGGTCTCTGACGCCTGACGGTATTCAAGGTAGCCGCTGAGCTCACTGGCGTCCAGATTGGCACGCCACAACAGCCCCTCGCGGGACCCCCCAACCACGACGTTGCTGAACTTGCGTCCGCCCACACGCAAATCCCGCGCCCGCACGGCCACCGTGGTGGGCAGATAGGTCAAGGGGGTGCTGGCGGCTCGGCTATCGGTCAGGGAAGCACCGGTTGCCACCGACAGCACCGCCTCCCAGGCATCCAGATCAAAGCTGCCCAGATTGATGTTGGCCGCCACCCCCTCGTCGGGCAGCGGCACGGTCTCCTGCGGCGACAATCCCGCCGCCATGCTGCCACGCAGGACGCGCGGCTCGGGGCCCGACAGATCGCGGATATAGACGATCGATGCCAGCCGTCCAAAGTCGAGCGTCATCTGGTCACGCAAGCGCAGCGCAGCGTTCGCCACAGGCGACAGCGACTCGCGCAACAGCGCCGTTTCGAGCCGAAATGGCAGTACCGCTTCAGTACTCTTGCTAAACGGCGCTGGCAGATTCAAGCCCAGACCCTGCAGATTGCTGGTGACCAGCAATTCAGGCTCGCCGCGCCGAAAGCCCAGCGCCGCGGTGTAGGCAGCGCTGCCGCTGGCATGCTGCGCCAGACGCGCCACAAAGCCCAGTTCCCTGGCCTGGCGCAAGCCCTCAGCGCTCACTCTGCCGCTGGCGCGAATCAGCATCGAAGGCGCCGTGCGGGCCGCGCCGGCGCTGCTGGCTGGCACCGAGCCCCCTTCGAGCCTCACCTCGCCACCGAGCATCTGAGCCTGACCCGCGACGATGGAAAAATCACTCTCCGAAAAATTGACACTGCCGCGAGTGCGCGTCAATTTCGGTGTATCGGGCGTCATCTGAATGTCGTTGCCAGCGAGCATCACGCTGCCTTGCACTTTGGACTTGTCCAGGTCGTCAAGCGGCAGCGTCAGCTTGAGTTTGTAGTCGGCGCTGGCGCTGGCCACGGCGCGCGCCAGGGCATGGGAGGTCATGACCGACAACGGCGAGCCATTGACAATCCCCAGGGCCTCGGTCAAGGCGCCGCGGGCCTCGGCATTGACGGTCACCACCGGTCGATCCAGGTCGGCAATGGCTGCTTCCACCTTGCTGATCTGCAAACCGGCGCTGGCGCCGATTCGGGCGCGCGCAGCCCTGACCTGCATCTGGGCGCGCTCGAAAATCAGTTCGCCGCTGAGTTGGGTCAGCGCCGGCCAGGGCAGCGTTTCGGGGGTCTGCAGCCGACGCGGCACGTAGGTGTAGCTGGCGTTGTGAACATCGGCAGCAATCCGGAACTCGCCGCGCTTGGGATCGCGAAAAGGCATCTCACGCAAATTGCCCTTGACCTTGAATTTGACGCCGCTGGCAGTGCCGGTCTGGACCGCGTCGCGCACATAGTCGCGCACCGAGCGCTCAATCACCGAGGGCAGGTAGCGGTACACGCGCGTTCCATCGGCGCGGCTGAGCGTTCCCTGCAAATCGAGCACACCAGGAAACCTGGAACGCCCCACCGATTTGGCCGGATCGCTGGTCTCCCACTTGATCTGCGCCTCGCCCTGCGCGTCGGCATTGCTGAACTTCAAATTGGGCAGTTGAACGGCGATCTTCTCGCCAGTGATCTGCCAGCGCGCATCAAGCGACAACTGGCTGACCGCAATGACCGGTTCGTCAAAAATGGTTGGCAAAGCCAGCGCGCCGCCAGCAACATTGACAGCAGCGCGTCCGCCCGACTGGTTGAAGTCAAACTCGACGCTGGCACCCTTGATGCCCGGAAAGCCCGCTGCCGGCGCCAGTTCCAGTTGACTGACCAAGCCCTTGATTTCGAACTTGCTTAAATTCTCCATCGGACCCTGCCAGCTTGTCTGCAATCTGTCGACCAAGCCGCGCGGCGCATGCGCCAGCAGAGCGGCGCGGGCCACCGGATCGAGCGGCAGGCGATTCGCAATCTGCGACAAGGAGCTCAGATCCAGCTTGTCGGCCTTGAGTTCACCGCGCGCCGTCACCTTGCCCTCCGAACCCAGGTAATTCACACTGACATTGCCGCCGGGCCAATGCAGGCCGTCGCGCGTATCGAACTGCAGCGCCTGCGTCGAAAACTCAAAACCGGCGGCCAGCACCTTGCCGGCCAGACGTCCGCGCACCGACTGCAGTTCCAGCGCCTGCAAGTCCTTGCCCAGCGTCACGTTGACCTCACCCAGCGCAACGTCCGCTGCAGCACCGGTCATTTCACCACGCGTGATGTCAACCCAGGCCGTCAACGCACCGTTGCCCTGACGCAAGTCGATGCCGATTTCGGCGTAACGCCGCAATTCCGAGAGGTCGACCCGGGCGAATTCGGCGTACAGCTGCCCTTCCCAGTCCTGCCAGCGCCCTTTGCTGCTTGAGAGCAGGGGCTGCTGGAACATGCCGCGCAGACTGAAACGTTCACCCCACTGCACTGGCGGCGTGGCGTCCAGCCGCATATCGTGGCGGCGCCCGCGATTGCGCACCACCAGGTCAAGCTGCTTGAGTTCGAGCGTGGGCGCGGCACGGATCTCATCGGTCCAGCGAATCGTGCCGTCGTGAATGGCAAACTCGATTTGCGAAAAAAACCACTCTGCAGCAGCGTTATCGGGTCTGCCCTCTTTTGAAAAATCAAGCCCGGCCACCGTGATCCTGCCGTCCAGAGCACGTCGAATATTGAGTTCGGGCCGGTCCACATACAACTGCTCGAAGCCAAAATACCAGAGCGAACGCGGCGACAGCGCAGCCAGTACCCTTGGTAACAGAAGGGCTTCACGGCCCTGCGCGTCGAACAACTGAACCTGGGTCAGCTCGAACGAGGGAATCACGCCGGTGGAATGCGCCACCACCGCACCGATGCGTACCTTGACACCCAGGATCTCGCTGGCACGCGCTTCGAGCCACGGACGGTAATCGCCAATTCGCGGCACAATCAGCCAGTGCAACGCGCCCCAGGTCGCCCCGCAAAGAAACCAGGTCACAACGACGACACCCAACGCCCAGCGAGCGACGGTGGTCGCTATGGCCAGCCTGGATGAGGGTGCAGCAGTCGCGTCAATCATTTGGAACCGTTAGCCATGACAGGAATTATGACCCGAGCCGCCTTGTCCCCACACTCGCGCCTGTGCCAGCGCGTGCAGCGCCGCTATGCCAGTGAGATGCAATTGCTGCCTCCCGGTCTACCCGATCAGCCCGCGATGACGCAAACCCTGGCCGCCCTGCGCGGCCTGGGCAGCGAACTCGGTAGCGCCCTGCGCATCATCCGCCAGCTGGTGCTCGAGCGCCTGCTTTGTCTGGACTGCGACCAGAATGCAACGCTGCAGCAAGTCACGCAGGCCATGACCGACCTGGCCGAGTTTTCCCTGGGTCAGGCCTGCGCCCAGGTGCAGGAAACGCTTGACCGGAGCCACGGCGCACCGCTTGCCAGCGACGGCGAGCGCTCACAACTCTGGATCGTCGGCATGGGCAAGCTCGGCGCGCGTGAACTCAATGTCTCCAGCGATATTGACCTGATCTACGTTTACGAGCACGACGGCGAGACCAGCGGCAATGAGCAGGGGCGCGGCCGGATATCGAACCATGAGTACTTTGCCAAGGTCGTGCGCGCCATCTATGCGTTGATCGGCGACAGCACCGAGCACGGTTTCGTTTTTCGGGTTGATCTGGCCCTGCGCCCAAACGGCAACTCCGGGCCGGCTGCCGTCTCGCTGGGCGCGCTCGAAGAGTATCTTCATGTGCAGGGCCGCGAATGGGAGCGCTTTGCCTGGCTGAAAAGCCGTGTCGTGGCACGGCTGGGCGGCCCGGACAAGCATGCGGCACAAAACCTGCGCAACGTGGTACTGCCCTTTGTCTTTCGGCGCTACCTCGACTACAACGTGTTTGACTCGCTGCGTGTGCTGCACCGCCAGATCCGGGAGCACGCCAGCAAACGCAGCAGCGGCCACCCGGAGCGGGCCAACGATGTCAAGCTCGGGCGCGGTGGCATCCGCGAGATCGAATTCATTGTGCAACTGCTGCAGGTGGTGCGAGGTGGCCAGTTTCCGGAGCTCAGAACCCGCCCTACGCTGAGCGCCCTGCCACGTCTGGCCAAAGCCGGTCTGATGCCTCAGGCCAGCGCCCAGGCCCTGGCCGAGGCCTACGATTTTTTGCGCCGGGTCGAACACCGCATTCAATACCTGGACGATCAGCAGACGCATGTGCTGCCAACCCAGGACGCAGATCTGGGCTGGATTGCCAGCACCATGGGTTACGCCGCGGCGCCCGCCCTGCTGCACCAGCTTGACTGCCACCGCGAGCTGGTGGCACAGGAGTTCGACTCCCTGCTCGGCGGCGGTGCAGAGAAGGAGTGCAAGGGCTGCCATGGCGCCAAAGGCAATACCGCAGCACCCGGTTTTGACGAGTTGCTGCGGCAATTGCCGACCGAACTGCGTCAGCGCGTGGCACCCTGGCGTGAGCATCCACGCGTGCTGGCGCTGCGCGAGGAGTCGCGCAGTCGCTTGCTGCGCCTGCTGTCACGCACCGCCCAGTGGATCGAGGAAGGTCTGGTGAGCGAAACTGCAGCGGTGCGCCTGGCCGACTGGATCGAACCGCTGCTGCGCCGGGAAAGCTACCTCGCGCTGCTGCTCGAGCGCCCCAAGGTGCATGAGCGCCTGCTGCGCCTGCTTGGAGCCGCACGCTGGCCGGCACGCTACCTGCTGCTGCATCCGGGCGTGATTGACGAACTGGCTAACGCCGACATGCTCGATGAGCGCTTCGAGGCGGGTGAATTTGAGCGCGAACTGGAGCACCGGCGTCTATCTCTGGCGGCCAGCGGCGAGGACGATGACGAGGTCCTGCTGAACCTGCTGCGCCGGGCCCACCACGCCGAAATATTCCGAACGCTGGCGCGCGACGTCGAGGGTCGCCTGACGGTGGAGCAAGTCGCCGACGACCTGAGCGCCCTGGCCGAAGCGGTGCTGCGCGTGACCACGCGCTGGTGCTGGAGCCGCCTGGCCAGAAAGCACCGGGAAAGCCCGCAGTTTGCCATCATTGCCTACGGCAAACTTGGCGGCAAGGAGCTCGGCTACGGCAGCGATCTGGACATCGTTTTTGTCTATGAGGACGAGGATGAGCGAGCGCTGGAAGTCTATGCCAGTCTGGTGCGCAAGCTGATCAACTGGCTGACCGTGAAAACCGGCGAAGGCGACCTCTACGAAATCGACACGGCGCTCAGACCCAACGGCAACTCGGGCCTGCTGATCACCACCTTTGACGCTTACGCCAACTACCAGCAGCAGCGCGGCAGCAACACCGCCTGGACCTGGGAACACCAAGCCATGACGCGTGCCCGCTTCGTGTTCGGCGACGCCGCACTGCGCGAACGCTTTGACGCGATCCGAAAATCCGTCATCGCGGCGCCGCGCAAGGCGGCCGACCTGAAGAGCGAGATCATCGTGATGCGCGAGCGCATGCGCAGCGCACACCCGGTGAAGGGCGAGTTCTTCGACGTCAAGCACAGCCCGGGCGGCATGATTGATGTGGAGTTTGTCATGCAGTACCTGGTGCTGTGCCACGCTGGCGCGCACCCGGAACTGACCGCCAACACCGGCAACATCGCCCTGCTCGAACGCGCCGAAGCGATCGGACTGTTGCCGCATGGTGTGGGGCATGGCGCAGCGGACGCCTACCGCGAATTGCGCCACGTGCAGCACCGGGCACGCCTGGACGAAGCGCCAACGCACGTGCCGCCAGCCGAGTTGCAGTCGCAACGCGATGCCGTGCTGGCGCTGTGGAACGCGGTGTTCTGAGCCGCTCTGTCATTGCGGGCATCCGCTTGTCATTGCGCGCATCCTCTTGTCATTGCGCGCCTGTTCTGTCATTGCGCGTCCTTTCTGTCATTGCGGGCCTGTTCTGTCATTGCGCGTCCTTTCTGTCATTGCGGGCTTGACCCGCAATCCAGTAGTGGCGTGGCACTGGATCCCGGATCAAGTCCGGGATGACAACTTAGGTGT
>QYPX01000010.1 GCA_007280205.1 Comamonadaceae bacterium | reverse complement strand
GCGACTAAAAACACTGCGCGCCAAGGGATTCGTTTCTCTGCAGGAGGACGAATTTGACAACCGCATCAAATACATCATCGGCACCCGGTTGTTCACCAAGTACCTCGCACAGATGGACCGGTGTCTGACACAGGCTGTGGATTGAGCGAAAAGTAGCCGTCGCGGCGCCCGCGCGTCAATTTGTTCGGCATAATCCTTGGCAGAGCGACGAACATAGTCAGACTTCGCAGACACAGGACCGAATGAAACTTACAGGCAAGCCGGCAATCGTGGTCCTTACGGCTGCTGCTTACGTGGCCCTGTTTGAACTCAACTCCCTTCTTTTTTCAGGTCTTTCATTCTCAGCCAGCGCAGACTGGATCTATTTACCCAGCGGCCTGCGACTCGGGTTCGTTCTGGTGTTTGGCGTCTGGGGCGCACTTGGCATCGTGATGGCTTCCATAGCAACCAACCTGCTTCACTACCCGACCGCCGACATGGCTACCCTGGTTGTGGCCGGGTTGATTTCTGGATTGAGTCCGCTGTTGGCAAGAAAAGTATGCATAGACCGCTTGGCCCTTGACGGAACTCTGAAGAACCTGACGGCTCAGCAGTTGCTCAAAACGGCCGCCATATTTGCGCTGCTCAACGCCACGATTCACCAGTTGTGGCTCACGTTTCGTGGCCGTACTGACCATTTCCTCAGCAGCGCCATGGCAACGGCGGTCGGAGACTTTCTGGGAACCATCCTGGTCCTGTACGCCGCGAAGTACCTGATCAACTGGCTGTCGGGTCTTAACAAAACTTAATATTCCGCCCTGCCCTGGTGATGCTATATTGCGGTCGAGCGCGCAAGCGCTTCCTGCTTTTCCTCCCTGAGCAGGGCCTTGATGTGTGACAGCAAATAGGCTTATCACCCCGGACTTTGTGCCGGGGTTTTTTTTGGCTGGAATAGCGCAGCACAGCGGGAAACTTCAGACCCTTGGTGGAGGTGCCGGCGGCCGGGGTTTGGGCCCAGTCGATGCTGGCTTTCTCGCCGGCCTTGATCGGTCGACCAGCTTAGGCGCCGCCCTTGCGGCAGACCCGGTTGTAAACCTGGCTGTTGGTGGCTGGGTTCGACGAGACAAGCAGCCAATAACACTTCACGCCACCACCTTGGCTCTTGCCGGCCATGGCGCTTGGCGAGACGAGCAGGGCGGCGACGCTGAGGCACGCCATGGTGGCCCCGGCGATCAACTTGCTTGTGAGGGACTTGGTCATGCGAATTCTCCGGTGAAGGCTGGGTTGAAGGAAGATCGCGGCGGGACCCCCGGTGCGCGATGCCTTACTCATTGCACGCTTCGTGCCAGAGGGAAATAGTGTTTAATATCAACGGCTCACCAAGACAAAGCGATCGCAAGGCAGACCGATTGGGTGCTTTGACGCGACTGAGCCGGGGGCATTCACCCAGTGGCGCCCGACACGGTCAGCGCTGCAGGCCGTGGCGATCCATCCGGTAGCGCAAGGTGTCACGGCTGATACCGAGCAATCTGGCCGCCTTGCTGACATTCCAGCCGCATTCTGTGAGTGCACGCTGGACGTGCTCTCGCTCGACAGCATCGAGTGACAGCGACTCGGTCGGTGCGGCAGGGTTCACGCTGGTCGCGGCAACACGGTTGGGCCGGCTCAGCATCAGGTCGCCGGCGCTCAAGACACCAGAACGTTGCATCAGCACGGCGCGCTCGAGCACATTGCGCAACTCTCGCACGTTGCCAGGCCAGTCGTGCGCAGCCAGGGCCGCAAGCGCACTGGCATCCATCGACAGTTCGGGCCGGCCGTAGCGGCTTGCCAGTTGGGCAAGAAAGTGACTTGCCAGCAACGGGAGATCGTCCAGGCGTGCGCGCAAGGGGGGAATATGGATCTGGAACACCTTGAGCCGGTACATCAGATCGGCACGAAAGTGGCCCCGCTGGACCTGCTCTTCCAGATCACGGTTGGTGGCAGCGACGATGCGCACGTTGACCTGACGGTCCGCCAGGGCACCGAGTCGGCGAACCCGCAGGTTTTCAATCACCCGCAGCAGTTTGGCCTGCAAGCTCAGATCCAGTTCAGCGATTTCATCAAGAAACAGCGTGCCGCCGTCGGCCGCTTCAATCAGCCCGATCTTGCGCGCGTGGGCGTTGGTGAATGCGCCTTTCTCGAAGCCGAACAACTCGCCCTCAATCAGGTGGGCCGGAAGGGCTGCGCAGTTGATTTCAATGAATGGAGCCTTGGCACGCGCTCCGCTCTGGTGGCAGGCGCGCGCCACGAGTTCCTTTCCGGTGCCTGTTTCACCCAGAATCAGAATCGGGGCGGCGGGGGACTGGTCAGTCGGCTCGATGCTGGAGACGGTACGAATCAAATCGCGCAGCCCTTGCATCGCCGTTGATGCGCCAACCAGCGCGTCCAGACTGGCCTGGCTGGCTTCCCGGCGCTGGTAATAGTCCAGCGCGCGGCGCTCGCCACGTTCGGTCAGGGCGCGCTGCACCACGTCCTTGAGGCTTTGCAAGGTCACCGGTTTGGTAAGCAGATCCATCGAACCTGCCTTCATGGCATCGACAGCCAGCGTCACACTGGCGTGTCCCGTCACCATCACGATGCGCGGCGGATCATCGACCTTGCGCAACGCGCGGATGACCTCAAGCCCATCCATGCCAGGCAGTTGGAAGTCAACGATAACGACGTCAGGCTGGATTCGAAGAGCGGCCTGCAGGCCCACGGCGCCGTCGTTGGCGACTTCAACCAGGTGACCTTCCTTCGCGAAAAATCGGGCAATGTTTTTTGCCAGAACCGTTTCGTCTTCAATCACCAAAAGCGTGGCCATCCTGTTTATTCCTTCTGTGGCTGTGTGACCGGCGCAAGCGGCAGGGTGAGTTCGACGCAGGTGCCTTTGAGCGGCGCCGGCGTCAGGGCCACCTGACCACCCCACTGCTCCACCATGCGCTTGACCAGGACCAACCCGATGCCCAGGCCGCCGCTCTTGGTGCTGAAGAACGGTCGAAACAGGGCCTGGCGAACATCCTCGCGGATGCCCGGGCCGTTGTCAATCACCCGCAAATTCAGCTCTTTGCCATTGCTGCTCCAGCGCACGTCAATCTCTCCGCCCTCGGGCATGACGTCCGCGGCATTGGCCAGTATGCTGATCAGGATTTGTCGCAACATCGCTGTATGGGCCTGGATGGCGGGTGCGTCCCCTGCTTGAACCGTCCAGCGAATGCCGCGGCGATTGAATTCCGGCGCCATCTCCTGCATACAGGCGAGCACCAACTGCGCCGGCTGTACCACCTCAGACTGAAGTTGTGGTGCCTGCGAAACACGGACCAGCTCGGTAATCCAGCGATCAGCGCGGTCCACCGCTGCAGTGATGTCACCGCTATGCTCGGCCAGATCCTGCGGCGAGACATCGCCGGTCTGAAGCATCTCTGCCGACACGCGGATTGACGCCAGCGGATTGCGCAGGTTGTGCGCTACCGCGCGTGCCAACTCCACTGCGGTCGACAGAGTTTGGTTCTCGGCCAGCCTGGCCTGCTGATCGCGCATGACCCGGTCTGCGCGCGCCACGGTCCAGTACAGTGTTGCAAACAAGCCGATAGCACTGAGCGCGCAGGCCAGCCAGAGCTGAAGCAGCGCGTCGCGGATGGCCGCGCTCAGTTGCACCGGAACCTTGTATAACTCCATCACCCCCAGCACCTTTCGGGTCCCGGGTTCCAGGATCGGTATATAGCTCTCGACGTAGTAACTGGTTCGCGCCGCCAGGCCCACATGTTCCTCCTTGCCAGGCTTGTTCGAATCCAGGCGGCCGTTGTGCACAACGAGTCTGCCAGCCAGCGCTTCGCGAAGTTCGTCATTGACCGGAAAGTGGCGTCCAACAAGTGCAGCGTCGGTCGACCAGACCACCGTGCCGTCGGACTGGTAGGCATTGGCACGAACCGGGTCGCTCATGGATGAAAGGTGGCTCATGGAACCCAGGAATCGAGCCTTCAGAGCCTCGTTGCCAGGATTGGCCAGATAGGAGGCGGACTGGTCCGTCAGCAGCAGGTTCTGGATGAAATCCATGCTGACTTCGCCTTCGCGCTGCAGCATGCGCTGCGTCAACATGTGCGACATGAGCCAGCCCAGGCCAAGGGCAATGACGGCAATCACCCCGAGGCTGTAGAGGGCAAAACGTCTTCGCAAATTCAGGGGTGGGCTGGCGGCCTCTGGGTGCATGGGGCTATTTTCTCGACATCAGCCCTCATTATCACCAGCTAAATTTCTTGAACCAGCCCCCCCCCAAAAAATCGGCCGACCCATAGGGGCGAAGTCGGGCTTGACCCTTGGCTGCCATCCTCCTCCAACAATGGCAGAGGGCGGTAGTCTTCCACTTCGTTGCCGAAATGGATCGCGACATAGGCACGCATGAACCACCTGAGCGGGTGATCGGCGATCTCCGGCACGTGCGCCCAATCGGGGCCAAACCATTCGGTCAGTATGTTTTCAATGAAGAACCACTTCTCGGCGACGAGGGCACCGCCATGCGACCAATCATTGGCCGGGTTGTAGGTATGTGGATGCCACAGGCCGCTTTCGGGGTCGTGGCACTTGCCTGGAGCCGGATTCTCATCGGACAGCCTCAGACCTGCCGACTTGGCGACCCAAAAATTGAGCAGTCGTCCTTCGATTCGCTTTACGTTCATCAGTCACTCCTGGAGAGGGGGGCTCTTTGTAAACCCATCACCTATTGCACAACGCGTGCCATCCCAACGCGAACCGCGTCACAGCGCCAACTCATTGATTTGTAACGATTTGTTTCTAACCCGACCCGCATTGTGGGTGAACTGGGGTGGATTTATCGGGTGAAATCCCCCGTTTTGGTGGGGCAACACACACTGCGGCTGCACGGGGTCCCGAGCTATGCCCGTCACGCCAACCAAGCCTTCAGCATAGCCGGCTCGGGCGGTCCGATGGAGCGCTGGACGACGCCGTTGCGCCCGATCAAGACCACATAGGGCGTGACGTTGCGCCACTTGGGGTCCACCGCTTGGCGAATCTCGGGCTCAAAGCCGTCAAACGCATAAATGCGGGTGGCGCCCTGGTAATGATGTGCGTGCGCCAAGGCACGCGCGCCCTGGGCGTCCATCACGACGGCGGCCAGCTCCACCGGCTGTGCCGAGGCCATGACCGCAGCGTGCAGTTGGTCAAAGGCGTCGGGGCAGGTGGAGCAAAAAGTGGTGGTGAACACATAGGCCGCCGGCCGTGGGCCCTGACGCAGCAGGCGCTGCCAGGTTACGGCCCTGAACGGTGCTACTGTTTTAATAGCTTCAACCCTATGCTGCGTAAGGGCTAAAGCCATTTTTGGCACTAAATAGCAGGCCGACGCAGCCGCCAGCAGCAGGGCACGGCGGCGGCTTGGTCGCCCGGGCGCGGGGCGGGCAGCGGGGTCAAAAACGGATGTCATACACCTGCACTCCTTTGGGGTGGCGCCACACGGCCACCATGCGTTCACCCTGCTGCGCCAGGCGCGGGTGGTCGTTGTCGCCGCTCAGGCTGCCCAGCACCGCCAGGCGGAAGGTCTGGCCGCCGTCCGCCGACAACCAGGCTTTGAGTGTGCTGCGGGCGCCGTCCACGCTGCGCCAGACCACGGCGACCCGGTCGCCCCAGGCCAGCACGTCGCCGTGTTCGGCCAGTTCGTCGGGCAGCGGCCGCACGGTGTCCAGCCGCGCGCTGCCGTCGGGTGCCAGGCGCGCATAGCGTACCGCAGCCGTGTTGTCGCTGCCCTGACGGCGCATCCCGAACCACACCGCGTGAAAGCCGCCGTCGGTGGTTGGCGCCAGACCGGGGCCGTGGTGCGGGCAGGCGTCAATGTGCCAGTCGTCCCAGGTCGCCCGCGTCACGGTCGGTGGGCTGGCGTCGCTGAGTACCGCGAAGCCATGGTCGCGCACATTGGCGCCAAACACGTGCCGCCACAGGGCACGCATCACGCCGTCCGGGCCGGGCGCAAGCGCAATGCGACAGCACTCACAGGTGTGGTCTGCCAGCTTGAGGTCCGGGCCAAAGCTGGCCCCGCCGTCACGCGACTCATTGCGGTAAATCGCCGCACCGACGTAGCTCGACTTTTTACCCACCTTGGGCGCGAGTTCCATGTCGCGCTTGTCGACCCACAGCGTGTGCAGCACGCCCTGCGCGTCAAAGGTGATGGATTCGAAGCGGTGGGTGATCTCCTGCCGGTCGGCATGCACCGTGAACGGCGGGGAGAAGGTCTGCCCGCCATCGCTGGAGCGCAGCATGCGGATCATGCCGGTGTAGGGCTTGGCCAGCGGCTGGGTGTAGCTGATGACGGCCCAGCCCTGTGGCCCAAACGCCAGCTTGGGCCGGTTCTCGCCGTCGGCAGAGATGGCGTCACCGCCTGTGGCGATCACGCGCGGCGTGCCCCATTTGTTCAGGTTGGCCGCCGGCGCCGTTTGCACGAACAAATGGCCCTGCTCATTCAGGCCGGCCAGCCACAACCGACCGTCGGGCCCGAAGGCCACACCGCTGGCCAACTGGGGGCGCGCCTGGTGCGAGGCCTGATGCGCGGGTTTGTGCGCCGGCTGCGCCAGCAACTGGGCGGCGCTCAGGGCCAGCCCCAGCAGGGCCAGCAGACGGCAGTGCCGGCTCACCATATGGCATCCAGCCCTACATATAAGGCTCTGGGCAAGGCCGGCGAGAACACCGCAGTGCTGGACGACACCGAGGCACTGTCGGCATAACGCTGATCGGTCAGGTTCATCAGGCGGGCAAAGACGTTGACACCCTTGGACAGGGACTGGCTCACGCGCAGATTGAATACGTCATGCCCGGGGTACTTGCCAAACGCAGCTGCGTTGCTGGCTTCCAGCCAGTAGTTCCCCAGCCGCACCCACTCCAGCTCGGCCCGGGTGCCGTCACGTGGCGTCCAGCTCAGCCGGGTGTTGGCCATCAGCCGGGGCGCGGTTTCCATTTCCTTGCCCGAGTAGTCCGCGGTGGCGGTCACCCAATCGACATACCGGTGGCTGGCATACGACAGGGCGGTGGCCAGCCGCCACTGGCTGTTGAAGGCCTTGCCCAGTGCCAGCTCGATGCCCTGGTGTTCGGTCTTGCCGGCATTGACGCTGGCGCTGATGTTGGTGGCCAGGTCACGCTGGCTGACCAGGTCGTCCTGCTTGACCAACTGGTACAGCGTCAGGTCATACGACCAGCCGTCGGCCGCACCGCGCCAGCCCAGCTCGAACTGGTTGGCCTTGATCGGCTTGAGTGCCAGGGCCAACTGGGCTTTGCTGAGGGCATCGGCCAGCGCGCCACTGCCGGCGCGAAACAGCTGGCTCTCGGACGGTGCCCGGAACCCGTGGTTGTACGAGGCATACAGGCTGCTGTTGGGGCTCAGGCTGTAAACCGCGCCCAGCTTGGGGCTGAGGTGGGTGTGGTCCACAGAGGCCGACGCAATTTGCCCGTAGTAGCGTGTCGTCGTGCCAGCGCGCGTGGTACCGGCCGCCAAGTTGTTGCTCATGTCGTAGGTCATGCTGTCAAAGCGCAAACCACCGGTCAGCAACAGGGCGGGCAGTGGCGTAGCCTCGCCCTGCAGGTACGCCGAGGCACTCTTGAACGTGACCTTGTAGTCGTAAATGCGGCTGCCCACCGTGTAGGCACTGTAGTTGCGGTCGGCACCGGTGCCGCTGCTGGTGAGGTTCAGACTGTCTTCGGTGCGCGTACCGGGGCTGTTCTCCAGGTCCAGCCCGACGATCAGCCTGGGCTTGAGCGCGCCGCCAAAATCCTGCCGCCACTTGCTCATGAGACCCAGGGAATTGACATTTGATTTCTCGATACGCGGGTCTGAACTCAGGTTGTAGGACCCGTTCAGGTCCATCACATTGCTGCGCAAATACGGCGTGATGCTGAGCAGGGCGGCACCCATGTCGCGCTCGTAAGCACTCGACAAGCGCAGTGCATCGACCTTGCGGTAAGCGATCGACAGGTTGTTCTTGGTCGGGTTGTTCAGGTAATCGTTGTAGGTCAGCGCGGAGTTGGCGCCGGTCTGCTGGTCGATCTTGGTGTAGCCGAGGATTGTTTTGAGCATCGCGACATCGCTCAAGGCCTGGTCGTGCCGCAGACTGACGCTTTGCCGGTCATACGCCGTTTTGGCGCGCCAGCCATCGGTGTGCGTCAGGTTGACGGCCGCCCGTGCCGCGCCGTCCTTGCCGGTGGCCAAGGTGCCATCGAGCAGCAGGCGCTGCCAGCCAAAGCTGCCGGCCTCGCCGCTGAGCTCGACGCCCGGCATGACCGACGGGGCTTTGGTCAGGATGTTGACCGTGCCGCCAATGGCATCGGACCCATACAGCGCCGAGCCCGGGCCTTTGACGACCTCGATGCCTGAGGCCTGCGGGATGTTCACCTCGTACAAGGCGTTGTGGTTGAAAAACCCGGTGGCCCGGATCGGGATCCCATCCTCCAGAAACAGGTAGACCGGGCTGGTGGTGAACGGTTGCCGGATGGCGGTGCTGTGCCCCTCGCCGTTGGTGACCGCGATCGCCACACCCGGCACCTGGTTCAAGATCTGCTGGGGATGCATGGGGCCGGTGCGCTGGATGGCGCGCGTCCCGATGACCCCCACCGACGCCGGTGTCTGCAGCAGCAAGGTGTTTTCCCGATTGCCAGTGACCGTGACCTCGCTCAGGCTGGGCGGCTCCGGCGTGGCGGGTGCAGCCGCCGGGGACAAGGTTTGGGCTGACGCCGTTAAAGCACTCAAGATAGGGCCGGCAAGCGCCAGCGTAAGACGATGTTTGCGCATGGCAAATCTCCAGAACAATTCAATGAAATAGCCCCACCAACCGTCAGAGGCCGGCGTGAGAAGCTGTCAATTCAAGGGTTCAGGAGAAGGCAGGCGGGCCGCGCGCCGGGGGCGCTGCGGCAGTACGAGAGGCAATGTGGGCCGCCGCTATGCTTTGCAGCACATGGGCCAGGGGCTGCACCGCTTCGATGCTCCATTGCATGATGGGTGGCGGCGCGTAAGCGCTGGCGCACAAGGAGCAGTCGGGTGTATGCAGGGAGACGACTTTGCTGCCCTCGTCGCTCTTGACCAGCAGCTTCATCACGCCCGAGCCCGAGCAGATCACTTCCATGCTCTGCGGCTTGACGATGGGCGACGCGATCGCAACGCCGATCGACAAGGCAAACCAGACCAGCACGAAGCGGGCGATCAGGGTGGCGTTGCGCAGGGTTTGCATGTCAAGTATCGAAAAAGGCCGCATTCTAACGAATTAGTCGTGAATGCAAGGCTGTGCCGTCGCGCAGGCAGACGGAACATCCTTGCATCCAGGTCCGAATCAGACAATCACAAAATTGAATTCCGACAGCTTGCTGGCGTCAACCCCAACCAGCATGATGCTGTTGCCATGGCCCAGGTCAAGGTACGCGATGCTGCCGTTGATGATCAGGTGATCCATCATGGAAGCAGCGTCCTTGATCGTGGAACCATTGAGATCACGGTCGAGCACAATTTTGTCAGTCTCGGTATGGAAGTTCAGAATCAGATCGTTGCCGTCGCCGCTATGAACGGCGAAGTGATTTTCGACCTCCATCGCAGAACTGGCAAAGGTGTCGTCAAGGATGCTGACCACATCGGCATATTTGGCATCAGCGTGCAGGGCTTTGCTCAGCACATCGCGCGTCGCAAAGAAATCGTCAAACGACCGGGTCTTATGACCTCCGGCGACCAGAATGTCGTCGCCACCACCACCCTCAAGGTGATTGAGTCCGACGTCATCGCTGCCGCCCCCAACCAGGACATCGTCACCGGCGCCGGCGCGCAAGTCATCGCTACCAT
>QYPX01000139.1 GCA_007280205.1 Comamonadaceae bacterium | reverse complement strand
CTCTTCTGTACTTCGCTGGAAAAACCAAGTGGTACATCAGCACCGTCACGTTGTGGCTCTTGTGTATGTATTCGCTCATCTCCCAAGAATACCGTTACGCCCCAAGGGGCGGGGAATTTACCCACAGTGATTCAATCGCCAGCACAAAGCTGTCGATGGCATCAACAAATTCACCCGCCGCGTTAAGCGACTCCTGCGGCATCTGGGGCTTGTCGCTGAGCCACTGCCCACGCTGGTTGTGCCAGAGCAACTCCACACGGGCA
This sequence comes from Comamonadaceae bacterium, assembly GCA_007280205.1. Lineage (GTDB taxonomy): Bacteria > Pseudomonadota > Gammaproteobacteria > Burkholderiales > Burkholderiaceae_C > Rhodoferax. The sequence goes on along the minus strand of QYPX01000139.1, from coordinate 13,739 downwards.
AACTGTTGCGTTACCGACGTGTGCCAAGGTACAAACAAAGGGCGGGCCGGATCGCCGGTTTTCAACAACGCCAGACTCCTGTCAAATAGTTCCACCAGGCTCTGTACATCCTGGGGCGGACGCTCTGCCTGCACCGCACTGACCAGGCGCCAGGTTTGCATGCGCATGCGCCCGGCCTCGTTGACGGCAGCAGCACCGCCCTCGAGTTGCCAGGTCACCCACAAGGTCAGACCAATCGACGCAAGAGCGACCACTAACAAACTCGACCCGATGCGGATGAGTTTGCTGGAGAGCGAGGATTTATTCCGCATTCAGGCTACCTGGTCGGATCGGCTTAGGGTGTTGTATTCAATAGCATGCAAGTTCTCTGCAAGGAGTCCATTGTCGCCCAGCACCCGTTTGGAGCCAAGGCTCCAGCGAGCCGGGCGAGCGTTCATGCGCGTTTAACCATCCTTCCCATCAATGCGGGTCTGCGTCAGCCACGGCGCATAGATGAATACATAGATGGTAAACGCCACGCTCCAGGCCGCTGCCGCAGCGCTCAGCCAGAGTAGCGCCAGGGCGCCAAGAGGCAGTCCAGGCTGCTAGCGGTAATGGACGCGCCGGCGCTCTTCCCAGACAAACTGCTCCATTTCGGGGTCCATCGCATTGCGGGAAGAAATGATGCCGATCGGAACGCCATTTTGAACCACCGGCACGTGACGGAATCCGTTCTCCTGCATCAACAGCAAAGCGTGACCATAAGATTTTTCCGGACTCAGGGTAATCGGTTCAACCGTCATGACATCGGCGAGCCGCGTTGTCGTGGGATCCAGTCCTTTCGCAATCACACGAAATACGGCGTCGCGCTCGGTGAAAATGCCCATCAGTTTGCCGTCGGCGATGACGAGAACGGCGCCGACATTGCGGGTTTGCATCATGCTCGAAGCATCGCTGACAGTCTGATCAGGTGCTGCTGTCAGAAATCGGTTCGGATCCATCACGTTCTTGATCGTCTGACTAAACATGGCCTCTTTCGCATCCTTGGGTTGTGATTTGCTAATGTGGGGCGAGTCTTGCAGCGCAGGCGCTCACCACCAGCGTGTTTCAGAACGCATGCCCTAAAAATCCGTCACCGCGGACAAATTCAGGTGTCTTCCAGCCTGGCTGTAGGCATCCACAACGCTGGAGTTCGCGGCCAGTCCCTGCACATCGGACCAGCGCCAGTATTTCTGGTTGTTCAGGTTGACGATCGCAAGATTGATCCGCAGTCCCCTGCGCACACGCCATTGCCCATGCAGGTTCAGTGTCGTCACCGCTGGCAGCGTCAACTGCTCAATGCGCGGCGGACTCACCGGCTTGGGCAGGTAAGGACTTTCCAGATCAGCCACGGATTTGGCCGCGTAGTGGGTTGCGTCCAGTGCGAGTTCCCACTCGGTTCTTTCCAATTTCAGGCCGCAGCCGGATTTGGCCGGGTCGATCGAGTTCAGTGGCAGACCAGTCGACCGATCCACGCCGCGTGTCTGCCCATAGAAGCATGGCGTGCTCACGACCATGCCGCCGATCGCACCCCACGGCACTACCGCCTTGAACTCGAAGCCGTGAATTCTTGCGTTGTCGATATTCACCGTTTGAAATAGCAGCGGGTCGCCGGCAACACCGGCCCCTCCGAGTGGCTTCTTGTCAACAATCAACTGGTAATAGTTGCCGGAAAAAAGGGTCAGATCAAGGCTGCTGGCGCCGAACCTGGCGCGCATGCCAAATTCCAGGCTGTTGCTGGTTTCTGGCTTCAAGTCCGGATTGGCCAGTAGTGTCACAAAGGTGCTGGGCGTCGGGTTCTCGGCAAAGCCATTGATCTGTGCACCGCTGGGTGCGCGAAAGCCGCTGGCATAGTTGCCAAACCATCGCAACTCGGGCGTCATCTGATAGAGGACACCTAATTTGGGCGACACATTGGAGCCGGCAAGCGACTTGCCTGGGGTTGGCGCGGGCGGCGAATAACCGGCCTGGGTCAGGACGTCCAGAGAGAACTGTTCAAGACGCAAACCCGGCGTCACGCTCCAGCGCGCTCCACTGAACTCGCTTTGAATGTACAAGGCGGTACTGCTGTCGCGCGTGTCGGGGAAGTATTTTTTTGGCACGTAGGCCGGCAGCGGCAGCGGGTCGAAACCGCCGAACCAGCTGGTGACGTCAGTGCGTGCGTAGTCCATCCCATAGGTAATTCGTTGCGACCACTGACCAGGGAGCAGCAGCGTCTTGTCCGCCTGCACACCGGCTTGCAAGGCCCGCTCGCCGTACGCGGTCTCGCGCACGCGCAAGCCGGCGTCTTTGCGCCGGGTATTGCCATTTTCCTGGGCCGCACTGTTTTGCACACTCAACACCGTCTGCAATCGATCAAACCAGGTGGCGTCCTGCGTGTAGCTCGCGTGCCAGGCCAGGCGTTCGCGTCGCAGGTTCCTGGCGGCACTTTCATCGACCACCGATGCGGCGCCAAGCGGCGCCTTGGCACGAGTCGAAAGCAGTTCAACGTCGGAACTCTTCTGCACATATTCGAGGGTCAGCACATGCTTCTGAGAGGAGTCAGGGCGCAGCACCATCTTGCCAAGCCATGAACCGCCCCGGTCTGCCTGCGGGTTGGCCGTTGTTCGATCGACATTGGCACTGTCATTCGTTCCCATGCTGGCCAGACCAGCGGAGCGCCTTGCCGTTCCCGTCAGCAGCCACTGCAGGGTCGGATCGACGCTTGTCGCGAGCGTTGCTGCCAGAGTGATACCGTGATCATCGCCACTGGAACTTAGCGCCAGCCTGCCACCCGACATCCTGGCAGCACCGTCACTTGAGCGCAAGAAGTCAGCCGGCTCCTGGGTGATGAAGTTGACCAGGCCGGCCAGGGCGTCAGAGCCGTAAAGGACAGAACTCGGTCCGCGCACCAGCTCAACTTGTTTGAGCAACTCGAGCGACAAGGTGTCGCGGCCAAAGGCGTTGTTGCCATTGATGTAGCTGCGCGGCAAGCGCACACCATCAACCAGCATCAGCACCCGATTGCCATCCTGACCGCGCACGTTGAATCCGGCATTGCCGTCACGACCGATAGAGTTGCCCGCTCCGGTCACCGTGAAACGTGACGGTGCACGCTTGACGGATACGTTGGCCCAGCCATTGGCAATATCGCGAATGTCGCCCATTTGCCCGGATTCAAGATGGGCGGCGTTCAATACCTCCATCGACACCGGCAGATCATCGTGGAATTGCTCATTGCGCGAAGCGCTGACTACGACTGTCTGCAGTGCCACCAAAACCGCAGGACTGCTGGTCTGCGCGCAGGCATGGTGGCCAGCAAAACCCGCCAGACCCAACAGGCAAATGATCGGGCACAAGCGCCGGCTGGCGCTTGCCTCGGGGGCGTTGGAGGTTGCGTGTTTCATTCAAAAAAAGCAATATGTCTGAAGCGAGGCCGAATGCTATCGCATGAAGTGCTTGAGAGTGGGCATCGGAAACGTGCAAGCCCCTGGTTTTCCGATCTACCTGCAAATTTCTTAAGCCAGATGAAGGAACTCACATCTGCTTTGAGACAAAGTCGAGACTACTCGCGCATCGTCGCGTTTTTATTATTTCAGGAGACTCCATGTCGCAAAACAATCCGTCCGATGCAGCACATGATTCAGATGAACCGATCCCGTTCATGCAGCAGTTGCTGGACAACCCGTTTGTTCTTCTTTTTCTTGGCGTCATGGTGCCAATGGTGGTCTACACGCTGTGGGGCGTGATTGACATTCTCACCGTACCGCTCGCCAAGTAGCCGGCGACCGTCGCCCCCCGATTCAAACGCGCATAAAAGGAGACACTCACAATGAGCGCTATATTGCCCCCTGCTGAACGACTTTGGTGGAATCATCCGCTGGACCGTGTTGAAGGTACCTGGATCGTCATCGCACTGGTCTGGTGCCTGACGATGTTTGCCATGATGATTGGCTGGCACATCTGGGGTAAACAAAACCTCTCGACAGAGACTTACAAGACCACGCCGGAAAAATTCACGCAAAAGGCGCAGGCGGTGGTGGACAAGTACACCATCCGCACTGAGACCTACAAGAATGCGGGCGGTCAGGACGAGAAGATTCCGGTCGTCGCACCCCCGGCCGGAAGCGACGTCTATCTGGTGGCGCGGCTGTGGAATTTCTGGCCGATCATCGAACTCGAGAAAGACAAGACCTATCGCCTGCACATCACGTCGCTGGACTACAACCACGGCTTTTCGCTGCAGCCGGCCAACATCAATATCCAGGTCGTGCCCGGCTACGAACATGTGGTGAAGGTCACGCCGAACCAGGCCGGCACCTACTCGGTTGTTTGCAATGAATACTGCGGCATCAACCACCACACCATGGTAGGTCGGATTTACGTGAAATAAGGTGGCACAGATGACAACAACAACTTACCGAACCTGCCCTCGTACAGGCCTGCAATTCGAATCCCAGGCCGAAAAGCTGATGATCGTCAACGCCTTTGTGGCGGTTGTGGCGCTTCTGGTCGGAGGCATCCTGGCGATCGGGGTGGTACTCACGCGCTGGCCTGCCGTGCACTGGCTCGGAGCCGACACCTTCTACATGGTGCTCACCGCGCACGGCATTGACATGCTGATTTTCTGGATCATCTTCTTTGAAATCGCTGTGCTGTACTTTGCTTCCTCGACGCTGCTGCGCTGTCGACTGGCTACGCCCAAGGTGGCCTGGCTGGCCTTCGTGCTGATGCTGATTGGTGCGGTGACCAACAACGTCGCCGTGTTCCAGGGCGGCTCCAGCGTGATGATGACCTCCTATGTACCGATGATGGCCTCACCCTGGTTTTACCTGGGGCTGATTCTGTTCGCGGTTGGCGCGCTGGTCGCCTGCTTTGTTTTCTTCGGCACCCTGGTCGTGGCCAAGCGCGACAAGACTTATCAGGGCTCGGTGCCGCTGGTGACCTTCGGCGCCATCACGGCGGCGATCATCGCGGTTTTCACGATTGCCTCGGGCGCCATCATCCTGATCCCGACCTTCTTGCTGTCTGTGGGCATCATCAAGGAAGTGGATCCGCTGATTTACCGCACCATCTGGTGGGCCTTTGGTCACTCATCGCAGCAGATCAACGTCGCCGCCCATATCTCCATCTGGTACGCAGTCGCGGCCATCGCCTTCGGCGCCAAGCCGATGTCCGAGCGGGTCAGCCGCGGTGCCTTTCTGCTCTACATTCTGTTCCTGCAACTGGCCAGCGCGCATCACCTGCTGGCCGACCCGGGCGTCAGCACGGCATGGAAAGTTGTCAACACCAGCTACTTCATGTACTTCGCGGTGCTGGCTTCGATGATCCACGGCTTGACGATTCCCGGTGCGATCGAGGTTGCACAGCGCGCCAAGGGTTACAACAACGGATTGTTCGAGTGGTTGCGCAAGGCACCCTGGGGCAACCCGGTATGGTCGGGCGTCTTCATCTCGCTCATCGGGTTTGGCTTCCTGGGCGGCATCTCCGGCGTCATGATGGGAACCGAACAACTCAACATGATCATCCACAACACAGTCTATGTGCCGGGTCACTTCCACGCCACCGTGGTGGTCGGCACGACGCTGACTTTCATGGCGCTCACCTTCTTCCTGATCCCGGTGCTGTTCAAGCGTGAGATGATCAATCCGACCCTGGCGAAATGGCAGCCCTATCTGTTTGGCTTCTCGATGTACTTCTTCTGCCTCGTGATGATGGGTGCCGGCACCCTGGGCGTTTCGCGGCGCCATTGGGACATGAGCTTTGGCGGTGCGGCCATGGCCTACGAGTGGCCGGGCGCGGCTTACCTGATGATGGGGCTGGTCGGTATCGCTGGCGTGGCCGCCATCGCCGGTGGTGCCATCTACATCTACATCACGGTCGGTTCCCTGCTGTGGGGCAAGAAGCTTGCCGGTGGTGACGTCAGTGCCAAGTTCACACCGATTCCGCCGACCGCGCCAACGGCCGCTGCGCAGAGCTATGGCTCGGCCGGTTTCGCGGCACCAGGAACCTTTGCCCTGGCGATGGTCTTTCTGGTTTCATTCATCCTGTACTACTTCATCAACTGGAAATACCTTTCGCAAGTTTGGGGCTTGAGCTGATTCGCTGACGAGGGCACCCTCGCGTGCCCTCGCCAATGAATCTCTTTGCACCGGAGCTCTGTCAATTTTGAATCCAGCATCTAACACCATGAACAGCACACCAAGACCGATCACCAGCCTGGCCCGCGATGTGCTTGGCGTGTTCAAGCTGCGCATCGGCTTCATGATCATGATCACCGCGCTGGTTGGCATGGTGGTATCGACCGGCCCCACGCCGGGGATGGTCAAAGTACTGGTGCTGGCCCTGACGGTTTTGTTGGCGTCCGCCAGTGCCGGCGCCTTCAATCAATACTATGAGCACGACAGCGACCGCCTGATGGCGCGCACGCGCGGGCGAGCCTTTGTCACCGGCGCCCTGCCACATACGCCGGCTTGGCTGGTGTTGATTGCCTTGCTGCTGATCGCTGCCGTCTGGGCCGCTGCGCACTGGCTTAACCCGAGCGCCGCCATGTTTGTGTTCCTGGGCGCTTTTTTCTATGCCGTGGTTTACACCGTCTGGCTGAAGCGCCGGAGCTGGTTGAATATCGTGGTCGGAGGTCTGGCCGGCAGCTTTGCCGTGCTGGCCGGCGCCGCTGCGGTCGACCCGGTGCTCGGTCCGCTGCCGTGCCTGCTGGCAGCCGTCCTGTTCCTCTGGACGCCACCCCATTTCTGGAGTCTCGCGATCGCCAATGAGGCCGAGTACAAGGCTGCCGGCGTGCCGATGCTGCCGGTGGTGGTGGGCGTGCCACGCGCGTCCCGCATCGTGCTGCTGAGCACCGTGGCCTTGGCCATCACCTCGCTGCTGCCGATCTTCTTTGGCGCAGGCATCATCCACTTTGTGGGTGCTGCCACGGGTGGCGGCTACTTTGTCTACAAGGCCTGGTTGCTGGCACGCGCGCCCTCGCGCAAGACCGCGATGGGCTCCTTTTTCGCCTCCTTGATTCAATTGAGCTTGCTGCTGGTTGCGACCACCCTGGACAGCTTGTTGTGATGGGTATTCAGCCAGAATAACGTTCATGTCTAGTCATCGGAACGCGCCGCACCGGAGGGCGCGTTTATTGTCTTTCAGCAGGCTGCAGGTCTGCTTGGTCGTGGCTTGCGCGATGGTCTGGTCGAGTGCCATCGGCGCGCCACCCGATATCGGGACTCAGCCCGGCGCGAGCGGGCTTGACCCGATCGCGGCCTTGGGCGCCAGCCAGGCGGTGGTCGGCAAGCAGGTTGACGATTTCACTTTGCTCGATCGCTCCGGGCGGGCAGTGCGTCTGTCGCAGTACCGCGGCAAGCCTCTGCTGGTGAGCTTTATCTACACTGGCTGCTTTCAGGTCTGCCCGCTGACCACGCGCTCGCTGCAGAGCGCGATCGAGGCCAGTCGCGAGGTCTTCGGAACACGTCAGTTCAATGTCGTCAGCATCGGCTTCAATCAACCGGCGGACTCGCCGCAGTCGCTCAAGGCGTTTGCCGCGCAGCATCGCATTGACCAGCCGAACTGGGAGTTCCTGAGTCCGCACGCATCCATCGTGGATGCGTTGACCCGCGAATTTGGATTCAGCTATGCGGCCACTGCGGGCGGCTTTGATCACGTGATGCAGGTCACCCTGCTCGACGCGCAGGGTCGCATCTATCGTCAGATTTACGGCGAAGCACTCGACGCAGACGCACTTGGCGAGCCGATCAGGCAGTTGCTCAACAGTGCGCCGGCACCGCAGCAGATTCGGCTCGACGATCTGGTCGATCGGATACGGCTGCTGTGCACGGTGTACGACCCCAAGACCGGTACCTACCGCGTCCAGTACGGCCTGCTGATCGAGATCGCCGGCGGCGTCACGTTTGCGCTGGCCATGCTCTGGTTCTTTCTGGCCGAATGGCGCACGCAGCGGCGGGCGCGGCGTCGGCGCGCAACTCAACAGCACCGCGCTGCCACCTGATTAATGACCAACCCCTCTCCCAACCCGGGGCAGCGCGCCTTCTTTGCCATCGAGCGCGTATTCAATATTTTCTTTGGCGAACGCCTGAACCCGTTCTACCACCTGGGCGCCATCGCCTATTTTCTGTTCTGGGTGGTAACCGGGACCGGCCTGTACCTGTACGCCTTTTTCGAAACCAGCGTCGTCCACGCCTACGGCTCGGTGCAGGCGCTGACGCTCGGGCAACCCTATGTCGGCGGCCTGCTGCGCAGCCTGCACCGCTATGCCTCGGACGCGCTGGTGCTGGTGATCTTGCTGCACCTGCTGCGCCATTTTGTTTTTGACCGGCACCGTGGATTTCGCTGGTTCTCCTGGGTTTCCGGCGTCGCGATTCTGTGGCTGACCTATGCCTCGGGCATCAACGGCTATATGCTGCCCTGGGACCGGCTGGCCCAGTTCGTTGTCACCGCGACCACCGAGTGGTTTGATGTGTTGCCTGTTATCGGTGGCTCCATGACGCGCAATTTCATCACCAATGCCAACGTCAGTGACCGCCTGTTCTCCCTGCTCTCGTTTGTCCATATCGGCCTGCCCTTGAGCGTCATGGCCTTGCTCTGGGTGCATACCCAGCGCGTCCCGGCGGCCAAGACCAATCCACCGCGTGGCCTGATGTTGGGCCTGCTGGCCTGCCTGACCCTGCTGTCCCTGATCAAACCGGCGCTCAGCCAGGCTGCAGCTGACATGGGGACGGTGGTGGCGCACCTGGAATTCGACTGGTTCTATCTGCCCACCTACGCGCTGATCGGACACTGGGGTGCGGCCAATACCTGGCTGCTGGTGGGCGGCGCAACTGCGCTGCTGCTGGCGCTGCCCTGGCTGCCGCCGCGTCGCCTGCGCGGTGTCAGATCCTGGAGCATGGCGGTGCAGCCGGACGACCGCATCGTCACCGTTCGTGTCGGCGAAACGCTGCTCGACGCGGGCCTGCGCGAGGGCCTGCCGATGCCCTTTGATTGCCGCAATGGCGCCTGTGGCGTCTGCAAGTGCACGCTGCGCCATGGCGAGGTGAAACTGCAGCCGCACCTGGAGTCGGCCCTCAGCGCGGCCGAACGCGCCAGTGGCCAGACGCTGCTGTGCTGCGCCGAGCCGCTGAGCGAGGTCGAGATCGAGTATCTGCCGCTACCGGGTGCACGCGCGGCGCCCGTCAGGCAGCATCTGGCGCGCGTCACACGGCTGGAGTTGCTGACCAGCGACGTGATGCGCGTTGACCTGCAGATCGATGGCGGCGCGAGCCTGCCGTTTCACGCCGGCCAGTACATCAACGTGATACTGGGCGACGGTGAGCGGCGCAGCTTTTCATTCGCCAACGCACCGCACGCCGCGACCGACCTTGAAATGCACGTGCGACGCATCGAGGGCGGTCGCTTCACGCCCGGCGTCTTCACGACCCTGCGCCTGGGCGATCCCTTGCGTATTGAGGGACCGCTGGGCGCGTTCACCCTGCGCGAGGACAGCGGGAAGCCGATTCTTTTTGTCGCCGGTGCAACCGGCTTTGCACCGGTCAAGAGCATGCTTGAACACGCCTTCCACTGCGGCCTGAAGCGCGAGATGGTGCTGTACTGGGGGGTTCGCCGGCGCGCCGACCTGTATCTGGGCGAGCTGGCGCAGCAGTGGGCGCTGGAGCACGCGAATTTCAAGTTTGTCCCCGTGCTCTCCGACGCGCAGGCTGACGACCGGTGGAGCGGGCGCACCGGTCTGGTTCACGAAGCCATCCTTGCCGATTTTCCGGATCTCTCGACGCACCAGGTGTATGCCTGCGGCTCGGTGCAGATGGTCCAGGCCGCCCAGCCGGCGTTCGCGCAGCGTGGACTGGCCAGCGCGGACTGCTTTTCAGACGCCTTCCACCTGGCGCCGCAACGACCCTTGCAGGGCCAGGACGCCGACCTGGTCAAACTTGGAGGCTCCCATGTCTAGCCCCCTGCCCGCGCCACTGCGCTATCTGTTGCAGGCACTGGCCTACGCCGCGTTCGCCGCGGTTGTCGCCTACTTTTCGAGTTCCCCCCTGTACCGGCAGTTAGGCGACCACGAGGCAGTTCTCAAACTGTCGTTCAGCCACTCGGGCCAACTCAAGTTCGCCTGCCGCGAGCGCAGCGCGCAGGAACTGGCCAAGGTGGAACCTAATATGCGCAACAAGATGGACTGCCCGCGGGAGCGCGCCGCAGTTCTGGTTGAGCTTGACATGGACGGCAAGCCGCTGTACCGGGTCAGCACAGCGCCACTGGGCTTGCGCAAGGACGGTGCCGCCACCGTCTATCGACGCCTGGCCATTCCCGCAGGCGCACATCAATTCAGCGCACGCCTGGCCGACGGGCCTGACGGCGTCATCAACTATTCGCGCAGCATCAGCCTTGACCTGGCACCCGGCCAGGTGCTGATCATCGATTTTCTGACTGGCAGTGGCGGCTTCGTCTTCACCCACAGTTGATCTTCGGCGATGACGACAGTCACCCGCTTCTTGCGCAGCGCCGACGAGTTGGCGACCAGCACATTCGATCGCGCTTTCAAGGCCGCGCACAATCCCTGGCGTCATCTGGGAGCGCTGGCGTTTCTCTGCCTGGTGCTGGTCGTGCTCAGCGGCATCATCGCCTATGCGCTCTATGACACCAGCGTCAGCGGCGCCTATCAATCGGGGCTGCGCCTGCAAAATGATCCGAGCGGACTCGGTCGACTGCTGCGCGGCCTGCACCGCTACGGTGCCGACGCCTGCATGCTGCTGACACTGCTGCATCTGCTGCGCGAAGGTCTGCGCGGGCATTTTCGTGGCGTGCGCTGGTTCTCCTGGTTGACCGGCATCCCGCTGTTATGGCTGCTCTGGATTGCCGGCATCACCGGCTTGTGGCTGCTGTGGGACGAGCGGGCCATCTTCAGCGTCACCGCCACTGCCGAATGGCTGCAGGCGCTGCCGCTGGGCGCCGACTTGCTGGCACGCAACTTTCTCACCGCCGACACGCTGAACGACCGCTTCTTTTCCCTGATCATGTTCGTTCACATCGGCATGCCGCTCTTGTTGCTGGCCGCGATGTGGGTCCATGTGTTGCGCGTCTCCAGAGTGCGCATCTGGCCGCCACGCTCGCTGACACGGGCCAGCCTGGCGATGCTGGCCGTGCTGGCGCTGCTGGTGCCGGTGCTGAGCCTCGGACCGGCCGACACTGGCCATGTCCTGCAGCGTCTTTCAATCGACTGGTTTTACCAGTTCGTGCATCCTTTGGTGGACCTGTTGTCTGCCCACAGCGCGTGGTTGCTGGTCGCTGTGCTGACGCTGGCGTTGGCGCTGCTGCCCTTGCTGCCCGCGCGCGAGGAGCGACCGCGCGCGGCGGCACGGGTTGATCCGGCCAACTGCAACGGCTGTTCGCGCTGCGTTGCCGACTGCCCGTTTGGCGCCGTCACCATGGTCGCGCGCACCGATGCCAGCCGCCACCCGGCGCAAGCCCAGGTCGACAGCGCCCTGTGCGCGGCGTGCGGCATCTGCGTTGGTGCCTGCCCCTCGGCGACACCCTTTCGGCGCGGCGAAGCGATGGTCTCGGGCATAGAGATGCCGCAAACCCCGATGGCGACACTGCGCCGTGAACTGCAGCGCAAGATCGGAGCGCTCAGTGGCAGCAACAGGATTGTTGTGGTCGGCTGCCGCCAGGCGGCGGACTTCGACGTGCTGGCCGATGCCGCCACGGCGGTGCTGACGCTCGAGTGCGCCGCCATGTTGCCGCCCTCTTTTCTTGAGTATGCGATGCGCATGGGCGCGTCCGGCGTGCTGATCGCCGGTTGCCGCGAATCGGATTGCGAATTCCGGCTTGGAGATCGCTGGGTCAAGGAGCGCCTGCTGGGCCAGCGCGAGCCGCGGCTGCGCGCAGCGGCACCGTTAGACCGGATTGAAGTGGTATGGTCGGGTCGCGATATGCTTGACGCTGGCGCGGCCGTCACAAAGTTGCGCAGCCGCGTGCTGGATTTGACCGGTCCTGATGCGCATCACCCTGAAAGAATCAATACCAAATGATTGAGACTCCGCCCGCCATTGACTTTCAGTTCGACCTGCCAGTACCGCAGGACGCGCGCAAGGCGCTGGCCATGGCCTGGCTGGCGCTGGGCCTGGCAGCGCTGCTGGCATCCGGGCTGTTCTCGATTCTGCTGGTGCTGTCGCGCACGCCGCAGTTGCAGACGCTGTTCCCGGTGGCGGACTTCTTTCGCGTGGCGCTGGTGGTGCATGTCGACCTGTCCGTGCTGGTCTGGTTTCTGGCTTTTGGCGGTGCGCTCTGGACCCTGAGCGGAACGACACGCTGGCAGCCGCTGGCCTGGCTGGCATTTCTGCTGGCGGCGCTGGGCACCCTGACGATGTGCGTCGCGCCCTTTGCGCAAAGTGCAACGCCGGTGATGGCCAATTACGTTCCGGTGCTCGACGGTGGCGTCTTTCTGACCGGCCTGGCGCTGTTCGGTGCCGGTATCGCCTTGCTGTGCCTGCGATCGATGCTGGCGGCAGCACCGGTTGGCCTACACATCAGCGGTCACGGCGCGCTGCGCTTCGGCCTCAACGCGGCCATGGTGGCCACCGCCATCGCGGTGCTGGCCTTCGTCTGGTCCTGGCTCACTCTGCCACGCGCCCTCGACCCGCGGGCCTACTATGAGTTGCTGTTCTGGGGTGGTGGCCACGCTTTGCAATTCGCCTACACCCTGTTGATGCTGATCGGTTGGATCTGGCTGGCTTCGTCGCTCGGCAGCAATCTGCGCTTGTCACCAAGGGTTGTGACCCTGCTGTTCGCGATCGCCCTGCTGGCGGTCTTCCTGACACCGATCATCTACCTCGCCTACGATGTCACGTCGGTAGAACACCATCGCCTGCAGACCCTGTTGATGCGCTACGGCGGCGGCCTGGTGATTGGCCCGATCGGGCTCGCGGTGCTATGGTCGATCTGGCCCTTGCCGCACCTGACGCCGACGGCGCGCCCTTTGCGCTCCAGCCTGATGGCCTCGCTGCTGCTGTTTTGCGCGGGCGGCATGATCGGCTTCATGATCAGCGGCAGCAATGTGCGCATTCCCGCGCACTACCATGGCTGCATCGTCGGCGTCACGCTGGCCATGATGGGCATGGTCTACCGTCTGCTGCCCCAACTCGGCTTCGCAGCGCCGCAGTCGCGCGCAGCCGCCTGGCAGCCCGTCATCTATGGCGTAGGCCAGTTGATGCACATCGTGGGTCTGGTTTGGTCCGGCGGCTATGGCGTGCAGCGCAAGGTCGCCGGCAGCGAGCAGGTGCTGCGTTCAACCCAGGAAGTCTGGGGCATGGGACTGATGGGCCTGGGTGGTCTGGTCGCCATTGTGGGTGGCATCATGTTCCTGCTGATCGTGCTGCGCTCCCTGCGAACTGGCAGTAAGGCATGAGAGAAACTGCCAACTTGTCGACGACCGATGCCAGCTCGAACGCCTGGTGGCGGCGCATTGGCGCTCTGGGCGCCTTGCTGGCGCTGAGCATTCTCGGCGCCAGCATCTTATTGCGTCTGACCAGCGTGCTTGACCCGCAGGGGCATGCCAGTTCGACACTGGCAGCGCCCACCGAGCAGGCGATACGGCTGCTGCACCGGATCTGTGCATCGAGCGTCGCGCTGCTGGCATTGTTTGCCGTCGCGCTGTACTGGAAGCAGCGTCAGGCAGCGCTGCGGATGAAGCAAGCGGTGCTCGGGATGGTTGCCACAACTGTGATCCTGGCCTTGATCGG